>JAJXUW010000012.1 GCA_021782545.1 Deltaproteobacteria bacterium
TCAGCTTGGCCACCAGGGTATGGCCGGCCTCATGGTAGGCGGTACTCTTCTTCTCCTCGTCGGAGATGACCATGCTGCGACGCTCCACGCCCATCAGCACCTTGTCCTTGGCGTCGTCGATATCCTGCATGTCCACGGTGGTTTTGTCTTTGCGAGCCGCCAGCAGGGCCGCCTCGTTGACCACGTTGGCCAGGTCGGCTCCGGAGAAGCCGGGAGTGCCGCGGGCGATCACCGCCAGGTCTACCTCGGGCGAGAGCGGTACCTTCTTGGCGTGTACCTTGAGGATCATCTCGCGTCCTTTGACGTCAGGGCGGGGCACCACCACCTGACGGTCGAACCGGCCGGGGCGGAGCAGGGCCGGGTCAAGCACGTCGGGACGGTTGGTGGCCGCGATCAGTATCACTCCCTCGTTTGACTCGAAACCGTCCATCTCCACCAGCAACTGGTTCAGGGTCTGCTCACGTTCGTCATGGCCGCCGCCCAGGCCGGCGCCGCGATGGCGGCCGACGGCGTCGATCTCGTCGATAAAGATGATACAGGGGGCGTTCTTTTTACCCTGCAAGAACAGGTCGCGCACCCGGCTGGCGCCGACGCCGACGAACATCTCCACGAAATCTGAGCCGGAGATGGAGAAGAACGGCACACCGGCCTCGCCGGCCACAGCCCGGGCCAGCAGGGTCTTGCCGGTGCCCGGGGGGCCAACAAGCAGGACCCCTTTGGGGATCTTGCCTCCCAGGGCGGTAAATTTCTTCGGCTCCTTCAGGAAGGCGATGATCTCCTGCAGTTCCTCCTTGGCCTCTTCGATGCCGGCAACATCCTCGAAGGTGATCTTACCCTGGGCCTCGGTCAGCAGTTTGGCGCGGCTCTTGCCGAAGGACATGGCCTTGCCACCCCCAACCTGCATCTGACGCATGAAGAAGATCCAGATTCCCACCAGGAGCAGCAGCGGGAACCAGGAGATGAACAGCGAGAACCAGGAGAAGTGCTCTTCTTCGGGCTTTGCCTGAATCGTGACCTTCTTATCCAGAAGCTTTTGGGTCAGATCGGCGTCGAAGGTCGGTTTGTAGGTGCGGTACGACTTCTGTTTGCCATCGCTCGCGGTATATTTGCCGGTGACATCATTGCCCTGCAGGGTGACAGAGGCGATCTTGCCGTCTTCCACAAGGCTCATGAACTCGCTGAAGCTGAGTTTGTCCTCAGTCTGGTGCGGTTTCTGAAACATGTTGAAGAGCAGGATCATCATCAGGCTGATGACCAGCCAGAGGGCAAGATTTTTATAAAATTGGTTCAAGGGAAATCCTCCGGTAACCGTACGATGGTCTTGAATAACGCTGCTTGAAATTATCGAAAAGTAACATACCTTGCCGCGCCGGGACAAGGGTTTTAACCACAGGTATACCGATATCAGGCGTCGGGAAAAAGTGGCAATCGCTCGTGTCCAAGCAGGGTAAGCCGGGTGCCGCTGGCTGCCCCCGCAGGCAACAGGGCCAGCCGGCATCTACGCAGGGGAGGCAGCCAGAGCGGGGTGCCATTGCACAAGAGCAGCGGCAGGCAGGGCCTCAGATGGCGTGGCAGTTTGGCATCAATCAGAATATCGCGTGCCAGGCGGCTGCCGCTCATACCCAGGGGGGCCAGCCGGTCGTTGCCGTGGACCGGTCGCAGTTCCCACGGGAAGGGGGCTGTCTGGTCGTCAATGTACGTGACATAGGGCGGCAAGTCATTCCAACTTGCCGGCACGGTGGCCTGTTCCACCAGCAGCCGGAGACCGTTTCCCAGATCATACCGCCCTGGCCCGGTGATGGTGGTGGGTTCGGGCGGCTGCGGGCGTAACCGTTCACGCTGGGTGAGCAGCAGCCGGTCGTTGACGAGCAGTGCGGTGAGCCCTTTGGGGAGCGCGGTCCTTCCGCCGGTTTGTCCTGCCTGCAGCAAGTGATCCATGGCCAGGCAGTGTTTGCGCTCTATCCGTCTCAAATCGCCGCTGACAGTCGTAATAGCCAGTCGATACAGCCGCAGCCGCATGGCCAGCGGGTGGCATTGGAGCGGTTCTCTGGGCAGGGCGGCCCAGCCGTCGCCTGCCGTTGCCAGCTGCAGCCAGACGGTGTTGGTCATCTGTTCCAGCAGTTGCTCGTCCTCCCGCAGAAGGGCGGCAGTGGCGGCCAGACGTGCGGAGATGGCCGGGTTGTAGGTTGCCAGGAGCGGCAGCAGTTCATGACGCACCCGGTTGCGCAGAAAGGAACGGTCCCGGTTGCTGCTGTCCTCGCGGAAGGTGAGTCCCTGACAGGCCAGGTGGGCGTGAAGTTCGTTGCGGTGTAACCCGAGTAGCGGCCGGATAATGGCCAATCCGCTGTTTGGTGACATGGCGGTGAGCCCGGCGGTACCGGCGCCGCGCAGGAGCCGTAGCAGGAGTGTTTCTGCCTGATCATCGGCATGGTGGGCCACCGCCACCGCTGCGGCCCCATGCTGTTGGCGGAGTTCCTCGAAAAAGGCGTAACGCGCATGGCGGCCCGCCTCTTCCAGCGACAGCCGGCTGCGTTGCGCCAGGCTACGCACATCCACCTGCCGTACCTCATAGGGAAGGCCATAGTGGGAGGCTACCCCCTTGACAAACTGTTCGTCGGCATCGCTCTCGGCTCCACGCAACGAGTGATTCAGATGGGCCACAATCAGCCGAAGAGGATAACATGGGAGTGTTGCCAGCAGGTCCAGCAGGGCTACAGAGTCGGCCCCACCGGAAACCGCAACGATCAGGCAGTCTCCTGGCTGGCACAGGTCGTGTTCACGCAGGGTATTTTCAATACGGCTATGGAGTGTGGGTCGTGTCATTGGGTCATGTGGTCGTTTAACAACCATACTGAGCAGGATCGGAGTGGTGCCAACAATGCAAACAATGCCCCTGATACATCGCCTGTCTGCAACAGAGCCGTCCGTGGTGTTGCGGCCGGTGGGGCAGAAAGGGGAAGAGGCCTCTCCCCGGGAACGCCGGCCGTTTCGGGGGGGACGTATGCCACAAGCCCTACCTGAAGATCAGGTGACCTTTTCTGGGGCAGCCATGCAGAGCCAACCGCAGAAGCCGTCGCCGGCGGTTTCCGCCCAGGAGAGGGCCGCCCTGTTGGGTGCACAGACCGTAACACGTTTTTCGGTCTACGGCTAGCGGCCTAAAGCCAACGTTTGTGTCTGAAATAGCCGATCATGCCCAGCGAGAGCCCGATCATCACCAGCCAGACATACAGATAGCCGTGCTGCCATTGCAACTCAGGGATATCTTTGAAGTTCATGCCGTACAGACCCACGATGAAGGTGAGTGGCAGAAAGATCGTGCCGACGATGGTAAGAAATTTCATAATCTCGTTGGTGCGGTTGCTGATACTGGAGAGATAGAGATCGAGCATCCCAGCAAGCAGGTCACGGTAGGTCTCTATCGTATCGATGGCCTGAATGGTGTGGTCGTAGACATCCCTCAGATAGACACGGGTCGTCCCTGCGATGAGATCGCTATCTCCCCGTTCCAGGAAGGAGAGGACCTCCCGCAACGGCCAGATTGACTTGCGCAGGTAGATGATCTGTTTCTTCAACTCGTTGAGTTGCACGAGTACCTGGGGGGCGGGGTGGAGCGCCACCTCTTCCTCAAGTTCCAGCAGACGCTCGCCGAAATTTTCCAACACGCTGAAATAGCCGTCGACAATGGCATCGAGCAGCCCATAGGCCAGGTAATCCGCCCCTTGCGACCGTAAATGCCCCTTGCCATGGCGTAGCCGGTCGCGGATAGAGCCAAAGGCATCGCCGCGGAGTCCCTCCTGAAAGGTAACGACGTAATTTTGTCCCAGCACCAGGCTGAGTTGTTCCGAGGCAAACCCGTTTTCCGGTTGCGGCAGCAGCATCCGCATCACCACAAACAGGTAGTCGCCGTAGTCTTCCACCTTCGGTCGCTGGATCGTGCTGACAATATCCTCCTGCACCAGGGGGTGCAGGTGGCGGCATTCCCCTAGGGCGCGAATGGTCTCGATGTCATGCACCCCTTCCACATTAATCCAGGTGACGCAGGTGTCTGAAAACGTCGTGTCGCAAACCGTGCCGCTAGCAAGCGGCTCTTCGCGGAAGTTCGTCTCGTCAAACTGGATGAGGGTGATACTGGCCGCTGCCGCTGGGGTCTCGCCGATATGCACCAGGGTGCCGGGTGGCAGACCGGCCTTGATTGCACGGGTTTTTATGAGGTGGTTAGCTCGCATCATACTCAGATCCCCAGCACCTCGGCCATCTTCAATAGCTCATCCTGCGGCCGTTTTTCTCCTTTGACCACCGCCTCCAGCAGGGTGGTTACCATGGCGTGGCACGAGAGTCCCACCATGACGCCTTTGCTGCCGGCAAGCAGCAGTTCCACCGCCTTTTTGCCAAAGCGGCTGCCCAACAGACGGTCGAATACGGTGGGGGAGCCGCCCCGCTGGTAGTGCCCCAGCACGGTGACCCGTACCTCGAAGCCGATGGCGTCCTTGATGCTGGCGGCCAGTTCATGGGCCTGTCCGGCCCCTTCGGCCATGATGATGATGGCGTTGCTGCGCCCCTCCTGATGCCGTTGGCGCAGTTGGCTACACATCTCCGACAGGTCGAACTCAACCTCAGGCACGATGGCGAACTCGGCACCGGTGGCAACGGCCGAGGTTGAGGCCAGATACCCTGAATTGCGGCCCATCACCTCCACAATAAAGGCACGGTCGTGGGAGGAGGCGGTATCTTTTATGCAGTCCACGGCGTAGATGATATTGTTCAGGGCCGTATCCACTCCCAAGGCCATGTCGGTAAAGGGGATGTCGTTGTCGATGCTGGCCGGGATGCCGATCACCGGGAAACCCAGCTGATCCAGTGCTAAGGCGCCGTTTAAGGAACCGTCGCCTCCCACCACAATCAAGCCTTCAACCCCTTCCTGCAGCAGGTTGTCAAGGGCCTTCTGGCGTCCCTGCGCAGTGCGGAATTCCTGGCTGCGGGCCGATTGCAGAAAGGTGCCGCCCCGTTGCATAGTACCTGCCACGGCAAGGGTATCGAGAGGGATATAGTCGTTTTTGAGCAGGCCGGCGTACCCCTTGCGGTAGCCGATCATCGCCACATTTTTTGAGATGGCGGTACGGGCCGCAGCCCGGATGGTGGCGTTCATCCCGGAACAGTCGCCGCCGCTGGTCAGGATGGCGATTTTTTTCATGGCTTTCTCCGGTTGTCTGCGGATTGGCGTATCCAGGCCATCCGCTCGACAATGTTCTTTTCGTAACCGTGCCCTTTCGGCTCGTAAAACTTCCGACCTTGCAGTTTTTCCGGCAGGTATTCCTGCTGGGCATAGCCGCCCTCATAGTCGTGGGCGTACTGGTACCCCTGGTGATACCCCAGTTCCTTCATCAGTTTGGTGGGGGCGTTGCGGATATGCAGCGGCACCTCCAGCGCCCCTGATCTGCGTACCTCAGCCAGGGCGGCGTCGATCCCCAGATAGGAGGCGTTGGATTTGGGGGCGGTAGCCAGGTAGGTGACCGCCTGCCCCAGGATGATCCTGCCTTCGGGCATCCCCACCATCTGGAAGGCCTGCAGGGCGGCAGTGGCGATCTGCAGGGCGCGGGGGTCGGCGTTGCCGATATCCTCTGAGGCCAGGATGATCATGCGACGCAGGATGAAGAGCGGGTCTTCGCCCGCCTCCAGCATGCGGGCCAGCCAGTAGAGGGCGGCATCCGGGTCGCTGCCCCGCATCGATTTGATGAAGGCCGAGATGACGTTGTAGTGTTCCTCGCCCCCCTTGTCGTACAGAAGCGTCTTCTGTTGCAGTGCCTCCTGCATGGTATCCAGGGTGATTTCTGTGCCCTGCACGAGGCCTGCGGCCACCTCCAGGGTGTTGAGCGCCTTGCGGCCATCCCCCTGGGCTGCCTCGGCCAGAAATGCCACGGCCTCGTCGCTGATGGTCAGTTCGAGGTTCCCCAGCCCCTGTTCCCGATCAGCCAGTGCACGCCCGATCAGCTGCGAGAGTTCTTCCGGCTGCAACTGCTGCAGCCGTAAGACTCGGCAGCGGGAGAGCAGGGGGGCGATCACCTCGAAGGAGGGGTTCTCGGTGGTGGCGCCGATGACGGTCACCAGCCCTTTTTCCACCGCTGGCAGAAAGGCGTCCTGCTGGGCCTTGTTGAAGCGGTGGATCTCATCCACAAACAGGATGGTGCGGTGGCCGGCGCGGGCCGCATCTTCGGCTTCCTTGAATATCTCACGCACCTCTTTGACCCCGGCCATGATAGCCGAAAAAAAGACGAAGCGTGCCTTGGTCTCCTGGGCCAGGATATGGGCCAGGGTGGTCTTGCCGCAGCCGGGTGGGCCCCAGAAGATCAGCGAGGGTACCCGGTCGGTCTCGATCATGGCGCGGAGCGCCTTGCCCGGCCCCAATAGATGCTCCTGGCCGTAGAACTCCCCAAGGCTGCGTGGTCGCATCCGCTCGGCAAGGGGAGCGGTACTGGCGGCGGTTGAAGGGGCTGGCGTTTCAAATAAGGTAGGCGTACACGGGGTCACCAGTGAAATACCCCCTGGTGTTTGATCTCTTGCGGTTCGATCTGCCAGATGTCACTGGCGTATTCAGCAATGGTGCGGTCGCTGGAGAACTTGCCCATGCCGGCGGTGTTGAGAATGGAACGGCGGGCCCATTGTTCCGGATTCATGTACAACCGGTCCACCTCGGCCTGGGCATCCAGGTAGGCATCAAAATCGGCCAGCAGCAGATAGTAGTCGGAGTTCAGCAGTTGATCCACCAAAGGGCGGAACATCCCCTGCTGGTCCCCGGCAGAGAACATGCCGGAGTTGATCTGATCAATCACCTGCTTAAGTGCAGGCTGCCGATAGTAGTAGTCCAGCGGCCGATACCCCTCGTTGCGGAGTCTGGCGGCACCCGTGGCATCCAGGCCGAAGATGAAGATGTTGTCGTTGCCCACCTCTTCCATGATCTCGATATTGGCGCCATCCAGAGTGCCGATGGTAAGCGCCCCGTTCAGGGCGTACTTCATGTTGCCGGTGCCGGAGGCCTCGGTGCCGGCGGTGGAGATCTGCTCGGACAGATCCGCGGCCGGGAAGATCAGCTCGGCCAGCGAGACGCTGTAGTTGGCCAGGAAGGTGACCTTCAGTTGTTGGTTGGTGGCCGGATCGTTGTTGATCACGTTGGCCACCCCGTTGATCAGGCGGATGATCAGTTTGGCACTGGCATAGGAGGGGGCAGCCTTGCCGCTGAACAATACCGTTCGCGGCGGCAACCCCAGGCCGGGATACTCTTTCAGCCGGTTGTACTGGGCGATGACCTGCATGATATTCAGCAACTGGCGCTTGTACTCGTGTATTCGTTTGGTCTGGCAGTCGAACAGCGAGTCGGGTGAAACCTGGAGGCAGTTGTGTTTATAGATATAGTCGGCCAGGCGCTGTTTGTTGAGACGCTTGATCTCCATCCAGCGTTTGCGGAAGCTACTGTCTTCGGCCAGCGGGGTCAGGTTGCGCAGCTCATCCAGGTTGCGGGTCCAGCCATCGCCGATCGCCTCGCTGATCAGATCGGAGAGGTACGGATTGCAGTGACGCAGCCAACGGCGCTGGGTGATGCCGTTGGTCTTGTTGTTGAACCGATCTGGCCACAGTTCGTAGAACTCCTTGAACAGATCCTGCTGCAGGATAGCGCTGTGCAGGGCAGAGACGCCGTTTACCGAGTGGCTGGCCACGATGGCCAGGTGGGCCATCCGTACCCGTTTCTCGCCGAACTCGTCGATGAGCGACATCCGCTGCAGCCGTCCCGGGTCGTCCGGAAAACGTGTGGCAACCTCGGCCATCAAGCGGTCGTTTATCTCATAGATGAGCATCAGGTGGCGGGGCAGCAGGCGTTCAAGCATGGTTACCGGCCAGGTTTCCAGCGCCTCCTGCAGGACGGTGTGGTTGGTGTAGGCGAATGTTTGGGTGGTAATCCGCCAGGCGTCTTCCCAGCAGAGCAGCTTTTCATCGATAAGAATCCGCATCAGTTCAGGGATGGCCAGAACCGGATGGGTGTCGTTCAGTTGAATGGCGACTTTGTCCGGCAGCATCTGCAGGTCATCATGTTTTTTCGCGAAGCGGTAGAAGATGTCCTGCATGGTGGCGGAGGCCAGGAAGTACTCCTGGCGCAGGCGCAGCTCCTTTCCCTCGGCCACGTGATCGGCCGGGTAGAGCACCTTGGAGATGTTCTCGGTCTTCATCTTCGATTCGACCGAGCCGATGTAGTTGCCTTCGTTAAAGAAGCGCAGGTCAAACTCCCGGCTGGATTTGGCGCTCCACAGGCGCATGGTGTTGACGGTGTCATTGCAATAGCCTGGTATCGGAAAATCGTAGGCCAGGGCCATGACCTCGTCGTACTCCACCCAGGTATGGCGTTTGCTGCCGTCCCGGTCGGTAAAATCCACCACGCGGCCGCCAAACCGGACCGGGTGCAGGTGCTCCTGGCGGTCGAATTCCCAGGGGTTTGGATAGCGCAACCAGTTGTCCGGTACCTCTACCTGGGCGCCATCAATAACCTTCTGGTAGAACATGCCGTATTCGTAGCGGATGCCGTAACCGTAGGCCGGCAGCTGCATGGTGGCCAGTGAGTCGAGGAAGCAGGCTGCCAGGCGTCCCAGACCGCCATTGCCTAATCCCGCGTCCCATTCCGTTGTCTGCAGCTCCTCAATGCTCAGGCCCAGTTCCTTGAGAGCGGCATCCCACTGTTCCATCAGCCCCAGGTTGATGAGGGCGTTACTTAAGGTCCTGCCCATCAGGAATTCCATGGAGAGGTAATACACCCGTTTGGCATCGTTTTTATAATAGGACTGCTGGGTGTCCAGCCAGCGTTCGGCCAACTGGTCGCGTACAGCGTAAGCCAGGGCCATGTAGAGGTCGGGTCTGGTGGCGGAGTACTTATCCTTTACCAATGTGTGATGCAGGTGGTACAGAAACGAACGTTGCAGGTCGGCGACAGTCGGGGCTGGGTAGGTCGATTGCGACGGCTGGGCTGGCGACATGGCTAAACCTTTGCGGGAGGTAATGTCTGTCATCGCAAGAGTATACCGGTAAAGAACGATTGCTTCAAGCCGGCTCAATGAAAAACAGTTGAACGGGAGCAGCGCTGCTTGTTTGGCCATAATCGGCGATTATATGAAAACTGGCACCATCTGTCCGTATCGCGGTTGACACTCCGTTGGCGGTGTATTAAAGTAATTTTTTCGATGGAAGCTGGCAAAGCCCCTGATTTGACAGCAACAAACTAATTTTAAGGCTTTTGGGAGTCTGTGTATGCGTAGCGATATGATCAAAAAAGGGCTGGAACGGACACCGCACCGGGCTTTGTTAAAGGCAACCGGGCTTGATAACGGGGCCTTTGAGCGGCCGTTTATCGGGGTGGCCACCAGTTTTACCGATCTGATCCCCGGTCATTCCGGCATGCGTGACCTGGAGCGGTTCATCGAGAAGGGTGTCCATTCGGGTGGCGGGCAGGCCTTTTTCTTCGGCATTCCCGGAGTCTGCGACGGCATCGCCATGGGCCACAAGGGGATGCACTACTCCCTGCCGACCCGTGAATTGATCGCGGACATGGTGGAATCGGTGGCCGAGGCGCATCGTCTGGACGGTCTGGTGCTGCTCACCAACTGCGACAAGATCACCCCCGGTATGCTGATGGCGGCTGCCCGCTTGAACATCCCCTGCATTATCGTGACCGCCGGTCCGATGATGAGCGGCCGGGGCAGCGAGGGGCGCAAGTACTCCTTTGTCACCGATACCTTCGAGGCGATGGCCCGTTACAAGGCCGGTGTGATCGACGCCAAGGAGTTGCAGGTCTGTGAAGACAATGCCTGTCCCGGCATGGGTTCCTGCCAGGGGCTGTTTACCGCCAACACCATGGCGATCCTGACCGAGACCATGGGGATGAGCCTTCCCCGCTGCGGCACCGCCCTGGCCATATCGGCCCTGAAACGCCGGATCGCCTTCGCCTCTGGCGAGAAGATCGTGGAGTTGGTGCAGAAGGATATCAAGCCGCGGGACATCCTGACCCGGGCTGCCTTTGAAAACGCCATCCGGGTCGACCTGGCCTTGGGTGGTTCCTCCAATACCGTGTTGCACCTGTTGGCCATCGCCCGCGAGGCCGGTGTGGAACTGCCGCTGGAGACCTTTGATGCCCTGGCCAAGGAGACCCCGCAGCTGGCCTCCATGAACCCGGCCGGGCCCCATTTTATGGAAGACCTGGATGTGGCCGGTGGTGTGGCCGGGGTGCTCAAGCAGTTGGGCTCCAAGATCAAGGACAACCCGACGGTGCTGGGTATCACCACCCGTCAGTTGGCTGCCAGCGTGGAGAATATCGACGAGACGGTAATCCGTCCGCTTTCCAACCCGGTTAAGAAAGAGGGTGGTATTGCGGTGCTGTTCGGTTCCATCGCCCCCAAGGGGGCGGTGGTCAAGCAGTCCGGCGTTTCTGACAAAATGATGCGATTTGAGGGGACGGCCCGCTGTTTCGATTCCGAAGAACTGGCCATGGCAGCCCTGATGGAGGGCACGGTTCAATCCGGTGACGTGGTGGTGATCCGCTACGAGGGCCCCAAGGGCGGTCCCGGCATGCGGGAGATGCTGGCCCCGACTGCTGCCATCATGGGGCTGGGGCTCGGCGATTCGGTGGCGCTGATCACCGATGGCCGGTTCTCCGGCGGTACCCGTGGTCCCTGTATCGGCCATATCTCGCCGGAGGCGGCGGAGGGCGGACCGATTGCCCTGGTGCAGGATGGTGACCGGATTCTGTTGGATATTCCCAACCGTAGACTGGACCTGCTGGTGGACGAGGACACCCTGACTGCCCGCCGGGCGGCCTGGACGGCCCCCGAGCCGAAGATCAAGACCGGCTGGCTGGCCCGTTACGCAAAGGTGGTAACCTCTGCCTACACCGGCGCGGTAACGACTGCAGACTGATCCGTTCATCCAGGAGGGAATCTGCCGTGAAAACGCTCCTGGGCCTGTGTGTTACCTTGTTGGTGGTTTCGGGGGTGGTTGCCTGTACAGCCGAGGGGCAGGCCCTGCGGGATGCCAGTTCACGGCTCTTGTCTGCAAAAGAGGTCACGGCGGTCTTTGCCGGCAATACCGCTACCGCTGCCGACGGCAAGGCGTATTACTTCAACCCCGACGGGGTGATAGTAGGCAAAGACACCTACGGTGACATACAGCGGGGCAGCTGGAATATCTCCCCCGAAGGGCAGCTCTGTTTTGGCAACCGGAATGCCCGATTATGCCCAACCACCTGTTACAAGGTGTATTTTGACAATGTGAGCCAGCAGCGTAAGCTGGTGGATGCCGACGGTGAGGTACAGTACACGGTTATCGCTATTCTGACCGGTAACCCTAACAATTTCTAGACTGACAGAGGTTTTGGTATGAAAATGAACGGCGCGCGTATCCTCCTTGAATGTCTGAAGCTCGAGGGGGTGGATCTGGTGTTCGGCTATCCCGGCGGCACCGTGATCAATCTGTATGACGAACTGATGAACGTGCGGGAGATCCGCCACATCCTGCCCCGTCACGAACAGGGCGGCACCCATGCGGCCGACGGCTATGCCCGGGCCACCGGTAAGGTAGGGGTCGCCATCGCTACCTCCGGCCCCGGTGCCACCAATACCGTAACCGGTATCGCCACCGCCTATATGGATTCGATCCCGATGGTGGTTATTTCCGGTCAGGTGACCACGGCGCTGATCGGTAACGATGCCTTCCAGGAAGTGGATATGATCGGCATTACCCGTCCGATCACCAAGCACAGTTTTTTGATTCGCAACCCCAAGGATATCCCTTCCATCGTCCGCAAGGCGTTCTACATCGCCCGTTCCGGTCGCCCTGGTCCGGTGCTGATCGATTTTCCCAAGGACGTCCAGATCGCCCAGGCCGAGTTCAAGTGGCCGGAAACGGTGGATATCCGGGGGTATAAGCCCAATCTGGAGGGACATCCACGCCAGGTGGAAAAGGCCATTTTGATGATGCTGGCCGCCCGGCGGCCGGTAATCTACGTAGGTGGCGGCGTCATATCGGCCGATGCCGCCGGGGATCTGACGGCCCTGGCACGTCGTCTGCAGTTCCCGGTGACCACTACCCTGATGGGGCTGGGCTCCTTTCCGGAAAATGACCCGCTGGCACTGAAGATGCTGGGGATGCATGGCGCCTATGCCGCCAATATGGCCATGACCAACTCTGACCTGATCCTCGCGGTAGGGGCGCGTTTCGATGACCGGGTGACCGGCAAGATCGCTACCTTCGCCCCCCACGCCAAGATCATCCATGTGGATGTCGATCCTACCTCGATCCGTAAGAATGTGCGGGTGGACCTGCCGATCGTGGGAGATGTCAAGGACGTGCTGGTCAAGATGCTGGCCGAGCTGGATAAACAGGCTGACGGCCTAAAGGAACTGCAGGCCAATTTGTCTGTCTGGCATGAGGATATCAGCGGTTGGAAGGAAAAATATCCGATCGCCTATAAGCAGAGCACCACGACCATTAAACCGCAGTACGTCATTCAGAAGCTGCGGGAGTTGTCCCAGGAAGATGCCATCATGGCAACCGATGTGGGGCAGCACCAAATGTGGGTCGCCCAGTTTTTCGGCTTCCAGCAACCCCGCACCCTGCTCTCCTCCGGGGGGCTCGGTACCATGGGTTTCGGACTGCCGGCAGCCATGGGGGCACAGGCCGCCTTTCCCAAACGTCAGGTTATCTGCGTCTGCGGTGACGGCGGGGTGCAGATGAATATCCAGGAGCTGGCCACCATGGTCCAGAACCGCTTGCCAGTGAAGATCGTGATCCTGAATAACAATTTTCTGGGGATGGTGCGGCAGTGGCAGGAACTGTTCTTTGACAAGCGCTATTCCCAGACCTGCCTGGAGCTGCCGATCGACTTTGTCAAGCTGGCCGAGGCGTATGGGGCGAAGGGGCTGCGGACCGAAAAACCTGGCGAGGTGGAGCAGGTGATCAAGGAGGCGTTGGCCCACAACGGCCCTGTGGTGATGGAGTTCAAGATCTCCCGTGAGGAAAAGGTGCTGCCGATGGTACCGGCTGGTGCATCCTTGAATGAGATGGTTCTGAATGCGTAACAATGCGGAGGAGATGTGCTAATGCACCACAATAGCCATACCATATCAGTGCTGGTGGAAAATGAATTCGGCGTGCTGGCCCGGGTCTCCGGACTCTTTTCGGGGCGCGGCTTCAACATCGAATCACTGGCAGTCGCCCCCACCAACGAGGAGGGGCTCTCCCGAATGACTATCGTCACTCGCGGAGATGAAAATGTCCTGGAGCAGATCACCAAGCAGCTCAACAAGCTGGTTGACGTGATCAAAGTCATCGATTTCAGCGATGAGAGCGCAATCGAGCGGGAGATGGCCCTGATTAAGGTGACGGCCGAGGACCAAAACCGTGCAGAGGTACTGCGGATTGTGGATATCTTTAGGGCCAAAATTATTGATGTCACCCCCAAGTCGTACACGATCGAGGCAACCGGTGCCCCGGTCAAGATCGACGCCATTTTAGAGCTGCTACGGCCTCTGGGGCTGAAGGAGCTGGTTCGTACCGGCGCCGTGGCCATCGGGCGGGGCGCCAAGGGGTGGAAAGGGTAGTCAAGCAGGCGTCGATTGACAGGGACGACGCTCCTGTAGTATCGTGCCCAGCGTTTTGCGGCAGAAAACTGCCAGCTTCAACCATACGAGGAGAAAGTCGATGAACGTCTATTATGCACGGGATTGTGATCCCGCATTGATCAAGTCATTGAAGGTGACCATCGTCGGGTACGGTTCCCAAGGCCATGCCCATGCCTGCAACCTCAAGGATTCGGGCGTGGATGTGACCGTGGCACTGCGTGAGGGGTCTTCGTCTGTGGCCAAGGCCCAGAACGCCGGGCTCAAGGTGGCCACTGTTGCCGAGGCCGTCGCCAGTGCCGACTTGGTGATGATCCTGACGCCCGATGAGTTCCAGTCACAACTGTACCGCGACGAGATCGAGCCGAAGCTGAAGAAGGGCGCCACCCTGGCTTTTGCCCACGGTTTTGCCATCCACTACAACCAGATCGTGCCCCGTGCCGACCTGGACGTGATCATGATCGCCCCCAAGGCGCCGGGTCACACGGTCCGTTCCGAGTTCGTCAGGGGCGGGGGCATCCCCGACCTGATTGCGGTGTTCCAGAATGCCTCGGGTAAGGCCCGGGAAGTGGCCCTTTCCTACGCCAACGCCATTGGCGGCGGGCGTACCGGCATCATCGAGACCACCTTCAAGGACGAGACCGAGACCGACCTGTTCGGTGAGCAGGCGGTGCTGTGCGGCGGCGCAGTCGAGCTGGTCAAGGCCGGTTTCGAGACCCTGGTGGAAGCTGGGTATGCCCCGGAGATGGCCTATTTCGAGTGTCTGCATGAACTGAAACTGATCGTCGATCTGATGCATGAAGGCGGCATCGCCAACATGAATTACTCCATCTCCAACAACGCCGAGTACGGCGAGTATGTCACCGGCCCCAAGGTGATCAACGAGCAGAGCCGTGCCGCTATGCGTGAGTGCTTGAAGAATATCCAGACCGGCGAATATGCCAAGCGCTTTATCCTGGAGGGGATGACCAATTACCCCGAGATGACGGCGCGCCGTCGCCTTAATGCGGCCCATCCGATTGAGTTGGTTGGTGAAAAGCTGCGTTCCATGATGCCTTGGATCCAGAAGATCGTTGATAAGACCAAGAACTAGCCAATACTGAATCAAAGTCTAAACCCCGCTCTTTCTGGGAGCGGGGTTTTCTACATTCTTCCCGATTTTCGTGTTACTTGGTATGCCATGCGCCCATCGAAAGCCCTGATAACCCCTGAAGGCTACCCGTACATCGCCTACAGTGCCGGTCTGCTCCTGTTTCTGACTGCCGGTGCGTTTTTTTTGAAATCAACGGCATTGGCGGCGCCAGCGGTACTAACCCTGCTGCTGCTCCTGTTTGTCATATCGTTTTTCCGCAACCCCGAGCGGGTGCCGCCGGCTGACCCAGCGCTGGTAGTGGCACCGGCCGATGGCACGGTGGTGTACATCGGCCCGGCCGCGCAGGAGCATCTGGGGGCGTGCCTGAAGATCAGTATCTTCATGTCGGTCTTTAACGTGCATGTGAACCGGGCGCCGGTACGCGGTACGGTGGTGGCACGCTGTTACAAGCAAGGGAAATTTTACGATGCTCGCCACGCCAAGGCGTCCTGCGAGAACGAGCAATGTGGTCTGGTGATGGAGACGGACAGCGGCGTGCAGGTGGCCTTTGTGCAGATTGCCGGCCTGATTGCCCGGCGGATACTGTGCTATGTGGATGCCGGTGACCGCCTGGAACGGGGTGAGCGTTACGGTATGATCCGTTTTGGCTCACGGGTGGATATCTTTCTGCCGGAAGGATGTGAGCCGCTTGTGGCGGTCGGTCAGACTACCACGGCCGGCGTTACGGCGTTGACGAGGTTGACGTGAGCCGCGATGAGGAAAATGGAGTTATGAACGGTTCCGAACAGATGCCCCCCCAGCCCGCCAAAAGGCATGAAAACATCCGGCGGGGCATCTACATCCTGCCCAACCTGATTACCGCCGGCAGTCTGTTCGCGGGCTTCTACAGCATGATCTCAACCCTGAACGGCAATTATGGGGCTGCCGCCCTCTGGATATTCATCTCTGCCATCTGTGACGGTCTTGATGGCAAGGTGGCGCGTCTGACCGGCACCACCAGCCAGTTTGGGGTTGAATTCGATTCTCTGGCCGATCTGGTGGCCTTTGGCGTGACGCCAGGGCTGATGATGTACGCCTGGGCGCTGAAACCGTTTGGACGGTTGGGCTGGCTGGCGGCCTTCCTGTTTGTGGTCTGCGGCGCTCTGCGGCTGGCCCGTTTCAACGTGCAGGTGGCCACGGTGGAGAGTAAGCGTTTTGTCGGGTTGCCGATCCCCGCAGCCGCCAGCATGGTCGCGTCGACCGTGCTGCTGTTCAACCATTTGGGCTGGCCAAGCTCGTACAAACGGCTGGCGATTCTGGTGCTGATCTACCTGCTGGCCTTCTTGATGGTCTCCAGTGTGAAGTACTACTCCTTCAAGGATCCTGAGCTGATCAAACGGCAACCGTTCGGTTTTCTGGTGCTGGCGGTGGTACTTCTGATCATTGTGGCCACCGAACCGGCCATCATGCTGTTTGTTATCATGTCCTGCTATGTCGTATCCGGGCCTGTAGGATTTTTGTTCAGCCTGCCGCGTCGCCTGCGTCTTGAACGGGCGATCCATAAAGGGCATGGGGGGCGTTAATTACTCGATTTTGTGGATAGTGGCGTTGATCTGTTGACCGTTTATCTCCAAAATGCCATAGGAAAGGAATGGGGCGCGCCCCCAAAGGGTGCCGGGGTTCAACAGGTGCATTCCTCCCCGTTGTTCGGCGAACGCCTGGTGTGTGTGGCCGAACAGGATGATATCCGCTTTTGACGCCTTACCCTGTGCCACCAGCAGCTCCAACCCGTTTTTAACGTTATACAGATCACCGTGGGTTATGAGCAGACGTCTTCCGGCTAGTGTAATCAGGCGTTCACGCGGGGCTGAGGAACCGTGGTCACAGTTGCCGGCCACGTACCACAGCTGTTCGTCGGTGGCCGCATCAAGCAGGAGGGCATCCTGCTCACCATCGCCGGCATGAATGATGACATCCGGTGTGCCGGCCTGCTGGTAGGCCTTAAACAGCATGCTGTCATTGCCGTGGGTGTCCGAAACAACTAAAATGCGCATGTAACGTAGTTCTCCTTGCACAACAACGAAGGTCCGAGGGCGTACGCCATGTCTACCAAAAGGATACTGCTGATCATCGGTGGCCTGTTTGCCATCTTGCTGTTGCTGCTTGCCGGCTCTTTGGCGTTGGGGCGGCTGCTCTTCAAAGGTGACGACGGCAGCTTTGCTGACACACCGGGGGTCGGCCTGGTTGAGGTCAAGGGGATGATCGTGGACTCGCGGGAACCGATCCGCCAGCTGCGTTATTTTCTGAAAAAGGATACCGTCAAGGCGGTGGTGCTCCGGATCGATTCACCTGGAGGGGTGGTGGGCCCTTCTCAGGAGATCTACGAGGAGGTCAGACGCCTGGCTGCCAAAAAGAAGGTAGTCGTATCCATGGGAAGCCTGGCCGCTTCTGGGGGGTACTATATTGCCGCCCCGGCCACGGAAATTTACGCCAACCCAGGTACTATCACCGCCAGTATAGGGGTGTTGATAAAGTTTTCCAACATCGAAGGACTCTTGAACAAGGTCGGCATTAAATCCTCCACGATAAAGGCCGGCGCCTTCAAGGATGCTGGCTCTCCCGACCGTCCGCTGTCCGCCGAAGATCGCGCCATGTTCCAAGCGGTGATCGACAGTACCCATGAACAGTTTATCCGCGCTGTGGCGGAGGGACGGCGGCTGCCGATCGAGGAGGTACGACGGATTGCCGATGGCCGGGTGTTGTCCGGTGAACAGGCCAAGGCGCTCAGGCTGGTGGACAAACTTGGCAATCTGCAAGATGCGCTCGCCGAGGCCGGCCGACTGGCTGGTCTGGGCGATGACCCCGAGGTGCTGCTGCCGCCCAAGAAAAAGGTCAACTATCTGGACCTGCTGGCGGGCGGCGCGGAAGAACATTTCAGTGGCGTGCTCAACAAGGTGGTTGGCCGCGGTTTGCAGGTGAGTTACGAATAGATAATTTGGCTACTTCCGTTTTTGCAGCCTGCGATGGGCATCCAGCAGTATGCGTTCGGTGGTATCCCAGTTGATGCAGGCGTCGGTAATGGAGACGCCGTATTTCAGTTTTGTCGGATCCGGGCCGATTTTCTGGTTGCCTTCCTCAAGGCAGCTCTCGATCATCAGGCCCGAGATGGACTGGTTGCCGGCCACTACCTGATCGATGACCGCTTCCATGACTTCAGGCTGGCGCCGATAGTCCTTGTTTGAGTTGCCGTGGCTGCAATCCACCATGATGGTCGGTGTCAGCCCATTTTTGGACAGCATCTCTTCCGTGTGCTGGATGTCTTCCGGGTGGTAGTTCGGTTTGCGTGACCCGCCCCGCAGGACGATATGCACATCAGGGTTGCCGGCGGTCCGGATGATGGACGCGCGTCCTTCACGGTTGATCCCCAGGAAGTTATGGGAGGCCTGCGCCGCAATCATGGCGTCGAGAGCGATCTGCAGATTGCCGTCAGTGCCATTTTTAAAACCGATCGGGAAGGAAAGTCCGCTGGCCAGCTCCCGATGGGTTTGCGATTCGGTGGTACGGGCCCCGATGGCCCCCCAGGAGATCAGATCGGCAACATACTCCGGGGTGATCGGATCGAGCATTTCGTTGGCAACCGGCACTTCCATGCTGATCAACCGGCAGAGCAGGGAGCGGGCAATGCCAAGCCCTTTGGATATCTGGTGTGTGTGGTCCATATCGGGGTCATTGATCAACCCCTTCCAGCCGACCGTGGTGCGAGGTTTCTCAAAATAGACCCGCATGACCAGTTTGAGCTGGTCGTCCACTCGTGACGAAAGCGTCCGTAAGCGCTGTGCATATTCAATAGCCATGGCAGGGTCGTGGATGGAACATGGCCCCACCACTACCATCAGGCGGCGGTCACGGCGCTGGATAATGTCCTTGATCCGTTCCCGGCTGCGGGAAACGAATTCGCGGCCGGCGTCGGACATGGGGAATACCTGGCGCAGATCGGTAGGCGCGATGATAGGGATGATGCTGGTGACCTTCAGGTTGTTGGTTTTGATCATGGTCATGCCTCGATTGAGCGGTCTTGACGTGTGACGCAACAGTTGTACTGGATGGGGGCGGTCATTGTCAAATTCAAACGGGTTTCATGAAACCAAACGGGCGGTGTTTCTTGACCGCGATGGCACCTTGAACGTGGAAAAGGAGTACCTGTCCCGTGTTGATGAGTGTGAGCTGATCCCGGGGGCCGGCCGTGCGATCAGGCGTCTGAATGCGGCCGGTTGGCTGGTAGTGGTGGTGACCAATCAGTCTGGCGTGGCGCGGGGCTACTATGGTGAGGAGGAGGTAGCGGCGCTGCACCGGCATATGGCCGCTGAACTCGCCCTTACAGGTGCAGCGGTGGCCGGCTGGTACTACTGCCCACATCACCCTTCCGGGGGGGAGCCCTATAATCGCCCCTGTGATTGCCGCAAGCCACTTCCGGGCATGCTGCTACAGGCGGCCCGTAACCTCGATATCGACTTGTCCCGCTCATGGATGGTGGGGGACAAGCTGGCCGACATTGAGGCGGGTCTGGCCGCCGGCTGCCGCTCTGTGCTGGTACGCACCGGATATGGTCGTCAGGATGAGCACCGGCTGCCTTCCGGCGTACCGGTCTGTGATGACCTGCCTGCCGCAGCGGCTTATATATTGGCGGTTTGACAGTACCTCTGTGGTGTGCTACTGCAGAAAGTCTGCTAAGATCATGTCCGGACGGTCTGCCGGCAGGTGGCAGCCGGTCGGAATATTACAGAAGTGTATGCCTCGGGTGCCGGTAACGTGACTTTACTAAAGGGGAGACAGGTGGTGGCCTGCAGGAAGAAGTATCCTGCGGGCTGATCGGTTATGTTTGATTTTTTACGGAAATATGCGCTCTCGCTTTTGATAGGGGTAGGCCTGTTGGCGGCCTTGATTTTTTATTCCCTCAACCTGCCGCATGCACGACAGGCCAATTGGGTTGAACGTGGCGTTGGCGGGGCGCTGGCGCCGATATTGGAATCTATTTCACGTCTCGGTGCCCTGCCGGACCAGATCTGGCAGAATTATCTCGATTTGCTGCATGTGCGGCAGGAGAATATCAGGCTGCGCGAGGATATTAAGACGCTCAACCAGTCTTTGGCTGCCGCAGGAGAGGCACTCCATGAGAATGACCGGCTGACGCGGCTGCTGGATATGCGTAAAACCGTGCATGAGCCGACGGTTGCCGCCTCTGTGATCGGGGAGGATGTTACCCCCTGGTTCCGGACGCTGACGATTGATCGCGGTTCCTCCAGTGGCATTAGTGAGGGGATGCCGGTACTGGCCGCAGGCGGTGTGGTGGGCCAGACCATTAAGGTGACGTCAAACAGCAGCCGTGTGCTGCTTCTCACCGATCATGCCAGCGGTATTGCCGGTCTTATCCAGCGCTCCCGTGCCAGAGGGGTGGTAAAAGGCAAAGGGGAGTCGTTGTGTTCGCTCGAATTTGCGGTGCGCGAAGAAGATGTCACGGTGGGAGATCTGGTGGTTACCTCAGGGATTGGCGGGGTTTTTGACAAAGGACTGCCGATCGGTACGGTCACCATGGTGAAAAAAGGGCAGTATGGTATTTTTCAGACCGTTACCATCAAGCCGGCTGTCAACACGGCGCACCTGGAAGAGGTGCTGGTGGTGTTGAAGGCCCCGCGAGGGTAGGTCCCGCGTATGCGTCCATTCATCAAGGGGCTCCTTATCCTGCTGGCGGTTGTGACACTTCAGGCATCCGTACTGCCGTATTACCTGGAACCTGCCTTCATACCTGATCTATTGCTGATCCTGATGGTTTATCTGACTTTGAGGACCTCCATCAGTACAAGTCTGCCTTCAGCCTATGGTCTTGGCCTGCTTAAAGATTGCTTGAGCGGCATGTACTTGGGGTTGAACGGTTTTTCTTTTCTGGTTGTCTATCTGGTACTGAAATCAGTTTCCGAACGGCTTTATGTCCAGAGCTGCCTTTTGTTCGTGCTGGCGGTATCTGCCGCAACCGCTGGTTCACTCGCGGTTAATCTGGTTTTGTTACTTGTCTTTTCGCAATCTCCAGGCCTAGTTACCTCTGCCATGCATCTCATTATCCCTCATCTGTTGATGAATGCCTTTGTTGCCTCGCTGGTGGCTTTTGTGCCCGAGTGCAACGCTCCCCCCAACCGGACGGCACTATGATCAAGGAACAGCGCTATGTTCGGGAGACGGCCCAGCCCAAGCGACAGACGATACCACTGGCGATCGGTGCCATTGTTATTTTCTGTCTGCTGATTTTACGGTTGTGGTACCTGCAGATACTATCCGTAGATCAGTACCGGGCCCTTTCCGAAAATAACCGGCTGCGTTTTCTGCCGGTGGCGGCATCGCGCGGGGCCATCATGGACCGCAATGGCGTTGTTATGGTGAGCAATCAGCCCTCCTACAGCCTGACGTTGATCCCTCAGGAGGTCAAGGATGCCGGAGCGATGATGGATCATCTGGCGGCCTTGCTGGGGCTTGATCGGAATGACATGGAAGAGCGCTGGCAAAAGGCTCGGGGGCGTGCCCGTTACTATCCGGTGGTGATCGCCATCGGCCTTTCGCAGGATCAGGTAGAGATTGTCGAGGAGAATCATTTACGCCTTCCCGGGGTAGAGGTGGCCGTGAAGCCTACTCGGGAGTATAGGTTTCAGCAGTCCGCCGCGCACCTTTTGGGGTATATTGGTGAAATATCCGAAAAGGAACTGAGCAGTGAAGGGTATGCAGAGTACGACCCGGGCGATTATGTGGGGAAAAACGGTATCGAAAAGGCCTGGGAGCAGGAACTGCACGGTGTGGATGGTGGGCGTCAGCTGGAGGTTGACTCTCGTGGCCGCGTACTGCGGGTGCTGAGCGAGACGTATCCTGCCGCCGGTAACAGTCTGGTGCTGACTATTGATCAGCGTCTGCAGGAGGCTGCAGAGCGGGCGTTCGGCGATCAGGCCGGTGCCGCGGTGGTAATGGATGTAAATACCGGAGAGATATTGGCTTTCGTCAGTAGTCCCACCTTTGACCCTGCCCTGTTTGCGGGCAAGATTCCTACCGACATCTGGGAAAAATACCTGAAGGACAAGCGGCATCCCCTACAGGACAAGGCACTGTCAGGTCAGTATCCTCCTGGCTCGACCTTCAAAATGATCACCGCCTTGGCGGGGCTCGATGCAGGTCTGGTGAACGAATCCACTACGGTGAACTGCAACGGCACCTATGAGTTGGGTAGCAGTAAGTTCAGATGTTGGAATCGACACGGTCATGGCGTGGTGAACCTGCGGCGTTCCCTGAAGGAGTCGTGTGATGTCTATTTTTATCAACTCGGTGAACGGATGGGGATTGATCGGCTGGCGGCCATGTGCAGTCAGTTTAAACTTGGTGAGCCGATGGGGGTCGGTTTGCCGGGTGAGAAAAGGGGTCTGATCCCCACCTCCGCCTGGAAACTGAAGAGGTTCGGCAAGCATTGGCTCCCTGGCGATACGCCGCCTGCGGCTATTGGGCAGGGGTATGTGCTCATGACGCCGATTCAGTTGGTATCGATGGTCTCTACGGTTGCCAACGAGGGTACGGTCTACCGGCCTCACTTGGTAAAGCGAGTAGTCGATGCCGACGGCAAGGTCCTGCGAGAGTTTTCGCCCGAGATACTGGGACGCGTGGCTGTCAGCCACGCCAACTTTATGAAGGTTAAAGAGGGCTTGTATGCCGTGGTGAACGATTCTGGTGGTACCGGGGCGGCTGCGCGTCTGGGCGACCTGAAGGTAGCCGGCAAGACCGGCACTTCCCAGGTAGTGAAGATGGGAGTGGACCGCAAGCGGCAACTTCCCTATGAATATAAGGACCATGCGCTGTTTACCGCATTTGCCCCCTTTGACAAACCGGAGGTCGCCGTTGCGGTGGTTGTGGAACATGGCGGTGGTGGTGGTGCAGCTGCGGCGCCGATCGCCGGCAAGATCCTTCGCGTCTGGGCGGACCTCAAAAAACCGGTCCCGCAGCCGGTCCATCCCGCCAACACCAAGCTGGACGAACCGGGGCCTGCCGCCGTCATACCAGAGCAACAGACTGAACCGGTGCCGGCAGAGGATAAGAGCCAATGATCGACCGACGTCTGGTAACGAACTTTGATTGGACCCTGCTCGGGATAGTCATGACGATCAGCCTGCTGGGTGTTATGAACATCTATAGCGCCTCGGCGTCGTATACGGTGGTTGGGGCGCCTTATTATATCAAGCAGATGAACTGGCTGGCCTTCGGATTGATCATCACAATTGTGATCTGCAGTGTGGATTACCACCTGCTCGAGGATGTGGCTTACTGGTTCTACGTCGGTCTGCTGATTCTGCTGCTGTTGGTCCTTGTCGTGGGTAAAAAAAGCCTGGGGGCGACCCGTTGGCTGGATCTGGGGGTGTTTACGATTCAGCCCTCGGAGTTGATGAAAATCGGCATTATTCTCGCTTTTGCCCGGTTTTTTAACAACTATCACGCCTTGGGAGGCCTTAGCGTCCGGGATATGCTGTATCCGCTCGTCCTGTTGGGGGCGCCGACTCTTTTGATCATGAAACAGCCCGACCTGGGCACCTCCGTTTTGGTCGTCCTGATCGCTTCTTCCATGTCCCTGTTTATCGGAATGCGCTGGTCGACACTGGTCAGCTTTGTCCTTGTCACGGTACCGCTTACCTGGGTTGGCTGGAATCACTTCCTGAAGCCGTACCAGAAAAACCGTGTACTTGATTTCCTCAATCCAGAGCGGTCCCGCCTCGGCAGTGGCTATCATATTATCCAGAGCAAGATCGCGGTGGGGTCGGGAGGGTTTTGGGGCAAGGGGTTTGTTAAGGGGACCCAGGCCCAGCTGCGCTTTCTGCCGGAGCAGCATACCGATTTTGCGTTCTCGGTGTATGCCGAGGAATGGGGCTTTTTGGGGACCTTGGTGCTTATTGCGCTGTACATTTCACTGATTTTGTGGGGGCTGACCATCGCCCGACGTTGCAATGATCGTTTTGGGGCCCTGCTGGCGGTGGGGGTAACGGCCATGCTGTTCTGGCATACGGTGATTAACATAGGCATGGTTATCGGTCTGTTTCCGGTGGTGGGGGTGCCGTTGCCCTTTTTTTCCTACGGCGGCACCTCCATGATCTCCTTCATGGTGGGAATTGGCATCCTGCAAAACATAAGCATGCGGAAATTCATGTTCTGATTTCCGGCAGCAGATGCCTCAAAAGATACGTTGATTTTTGGAAACTCAAATGATATTTTTATAACAAATTAAATGCATGTTTAACGACATGCTCCGCGGCCATCACAAGCCATCACCACAACCGGGGCCCGTGCCCCACACCCAGAAAGGAGTCATCAGTACCATGAAGAAGCTCGTATCTGTTGTCGCCACTGTTGCTATCCTCGCCGTCGCCTCTTTCGCATTTGCTGCCACTATGCGGGGGCCCATCTCCAAAATTGTCAAGAATACCGACGGTACCTACACGGTGACCGTCCAGGATAGCGCCTCCGGTAAAAGCGTTGTACTGCAGATTAGCGACTCCCTGACCGTCAACAAGCTGAACGACCACCGGATCGTGAACGGTGACGATGTGAAGGTGAAGTATGAGCAAAAGGGCGGCAAGAACATCAGTGAGAAGTTCCTCAAGTCCGCCGGCTGCTAATCACTGAAGTTACAACCGGTATCTCGCAGCGCACCCAACCAGGTGCGCTGCTTTTTTTTGAGCTTAGAAATTTTGATAATGCCGAACGTTATACGGCCCTGTCGATACCCTTTTCAGTTGAGCAGTGGCGCCTTTCGTGGTATCTTTTACTGCTTTTTAATTCAGATCGGAGAAGCAGATGATCAGTTCCCTTATCAAAAAGGTGATAGGCAGCAAAAACGAACGTGAGCTTAAGCGGCTCTGGCCGATTGTAGATAAGATTAATCAATTGGAACCGTCCATGCAGGCCCTTTCCGACGACCAGCTGCGTGCCAAGACCCCCGAGCTTAAGGAGCGTCACCGAAACGGCGAGTCGTTGGATGCCCTGTTGCCTGAGGCGTTTGCCGTCTGTCGAGAGGGGGGACGGCGTGCTTTGGGGATGCGGCATTTTGATGTCCAGCTGATCGGCGGTATGGTGCTGCATGCCGGTAAGATCTCCGAGATGAAAACCGGGGAGGGCAAGACCCTGGTGGCCACCTTGCCGGCATACCTGAACGCCATTTCCGGCCTGGGGGTGCATGTGGTTACGGTCAACGACTACCTGGCCAAGCGGGATTCGGAGTGGATGGGCCAGCTGTATCGTTTTCTGGGGCTTGAAGTGGGGGTGATCGTCCATGGTCTGGATGATGAGCAGCGCCGGAGCAATTACGCCGCCGATATTACCTACGGTACCAATAACGAGTTCGGTTTTGATTATCTGCGCGACAATATGAAATTTTCGCTGGACGACTATGTCCAGCGCGGCTTCAACTTCGCCATTGTCGACGAGGTGGACTCGATCTTGATTGACGAGGCCCGGACACCGTTGATCATCTCCGGTCCCACCGAGGAGTCCACCGACAAGTACTACACAATCAACCGGATCATTCCGCTGCTGGAGAAGGGGGAGGCCAAGGAGATCGAGGCCAATACCCTGTCAGGTAAACGGAAGAGCTACACCGGTGATTACACCATCGATGAGAAGGCCAAAAGTGCCAACCTGACCGAACAGGGCATCTCCAAGGTGGAGAAATTGCTCAAGATCGAGAACCTGTTTGACCCGCGCAACATTGAGATCCTGCACCATGTCAACCAGGCCTTGCTGGCCCATGCCATGTACCGTCGGGATGTCGAGTATGTCGTCAAGGACGGCGAGGTGATCATTGTCGACGAGTTTACCGGCCGGCTCATGCCGGGACGGCGGTGGTCCGATGGCCTGCACCAGGCGGTAGAGGCCAAGGAAGGGGTGCAGATCGAGAGTGAGAACCAGACCCTGGCCACCATCACCTTCCAGAATTATTTCAGGATGTATCAGAAGCTGTCCGGCATGACCGGTACCGCTGACACCGAGGCCGAAGAGTTCCACAAGATCTACAAGCTTGAGGTGGTGGTGATCCCCACCAACCGGCCGCTGTTGCGTCCCGATTATCCGGATGTGATCTACAAGACCGAGAAGGAGAAGTTCGACGCGGTTATCCAAGATATCAAGGAACATTACGAAAAAGGCCAGCCGTGTCTGGTGGGCACCATTTCCATTGAAAAGTCCGAGGTGCTGTCCGAGTTGTTGCGCAAACAGGGGGTCCCGCACTTCGTACTGAACGCAAAACAGCACGAAAGGGAGGCCGAGATCGTGGCTCAGGCCGGTCGCAAGGGGGGCATTACCATCGCCACCAACATGGCCGGCCGTGGAACCGACATCCTGCTGGGTGGTAATCCCGACGGCCTGTTGCGCCAATGGAAACTGGACAACCCTGATGCCACTGAGGAGGAGCTCGCCTCACAGAGCAAACAGTTTAAATCCCAGTGCGCAAAGGAACACGACGAGGTGGTGGCTCTGGGGGGGCTGCACATCATCGGTACCGAACGGCACGAATCCCGCCGGATAGACAACCAGTTGCGGGGACGTTCCGGTCGCCAGGGCGACCCCGGTTCTTCCCGTTTTTATCTCTCGCTGCAGGATGATCTGCTACGCATCTTCGGCTCCGAGCGGGTTGCCAAGATCATGGATTTCCTCAAGATCGAAGAGGGCGAGGCCATTACCCACGGTATGATCTCGAAGTCGATCGAGAACGCCCAGAAAAAGGTGGAGGCCCATAACTTCGAGATCCGTAAGCATCTGATCGACTATGACGATGTCATGAACAAACAGCGCGAGGTTATCTACACGCAGCGCCGTGAGATATTGGCCGGTCAGGATATCCGTGACAGTTTCATGGAGATGCTGGACGACACCATAGCCGATATTGTCAATAGCTACGCCTACGATAAATCATCACCGCTCGATTGGGATTGGGAGGCCCTGGTTGAGACCGTACTGCGGTGCTTTTCGTTGCAACTTGAGCTGTCCGACGAGATGATAGCGCGGATCAACGCAGACACTCTGCGCGACCTGTTGCAGGAACAGTCTCATGGCATCATCAGCCGCAAGGCGGAAGAGTTAGGCGATGAGTTGATGGATCATCTGATCCGCGTGGTGATGCTGCAGGCGATTGACATCCACTGGAAGGACCACCTGCTGAACATTGACCATCTTAAAGAAGGGATCGGTCTGCGTGGGTACGGTCAGAAGGATCCAAAACAGGAGTACAAGAAAGAGGCCTTCCAGCTGTTCATGGAGATGATTATCCGCATCCGTGAGGAGACGGTCGAGAAGGTCTTCTGGGTGCAGATCGAACGTGAAGAGGATGTCGACGAGTTGGAAGTGGAACAGGTGGAGAAGAGCCGCAAGCTGGTTCAGAATATCACCTCGATCGACCAACAGGCCAACGAACCGCTCAAAAGCCCCAAGGCTGCTGGCCGTAATGATCCATGCCCCTGCGGGAGCGGCAAAAAATACAAGAAATGCTGCGGTAAATAGTCATGTCGCTTAAAGGCTTCCAATTTTCCGTGGTTGAGGCGGCCGTCAAGAAGCCGGGGCGTAAGGACCTGGCCTTGATCTGGTCAGATACTCCCGCTGTCGCGGCGGCAGTATTCACCACCAATGCGGTCAAGGCTGCACCGGTCTTGCTTTCCATGGAGCGGATCGCCGGTGGCCGCGCCCAGGCCCTGGTGGTGAACAGCGGTAACGCCAACGCCTGCACCGGCAGTCAGGGGATGGCCGATGCCCGTGAGGTCACCCGCCTGGTGGCGGAAGGGCTGGGGATCGATGAACATCTGGTGCAGGTCTGTTCAACCGGTGTGATCGGTGTGCCGCTTCCCATGGGACGCATGCGGGGGGCATTGCCCGGATTGCTGGCCGGACGGGGCAACGCCACGCTGGATGATCTGGCCAGTGCCATCATGACGACGGACACCTTCCCCAAGACGAGCATCCGTGAGGGGCAGATTGGCGGATGCAGCTATACCGTGGTTGGCACCGCCAAGGGGGCCGGCATGATTATGCCCAATATGGCAACCATGCTGGCTTATGTGTTAACCGATGCTGCCGTGGACCCCGAGTGGCTGAATGGTCTGTTTCGAGCTGCGGTTGACCGTTCTTTCAATGCCATCACCATCGATGGTGACACTTCCACCAACGACACCTGTCTGCTCATGGCCAACGGAGCCGCCGGCAATCAGCAGATCGGCCCGGACAGTCCGGATGCCGGAGCTTTTGCCGCCGTGCTGGATGATGTCCTGCTGGATTTGGCCAAGCAGATTGTGAAGGATGGGGAAGGGGCCACCAAGTTTGTGGAGATTTGCATAACCGGTGCGGCTGATGACGCCGATGCCAAACGGGTAGCCCTGGCCGTAGCAAATTCCAGTCTGGTCAAGACCGCCTTTTATGGGCAGGATGCCAACTGGGGCCGGATCTTCTGTGCCGTTGGCTACTCGGGCGCCCAGGTGGACCCCAACCGCCTTTCGCTCTGGTTTGATGATGTCTGTATGGCCAAGCATGGCGTCTTTGCCGGTGGTGATGCCGAGACACAGGGAACGGCTGTGCTCAAGCAGAAAGAGTTGCGGGTAACCGTTGATCTGGGACTGGGGGGCGGCCAGGCGACGGTGTATACTTCTGACCTCTCCCATGAATACGTCTCGATTAACGCCGACTATAGGACCTGAGGAGGCCTTCATGAAGGTGATCTTCCCGGTTGTTATGCTGTTGCTGTTGTTTGTTGCCCTCGCCCCATGTGCGGATGCGGCGTCTTTGACCGTGACGGAGTTGGCGGTGACGACCAAGGTGTCCAAAGGGAAGCCGATTGATTCAGTGCACCGGATATCCAACCATTCGGTCCGGGCCTTGTATGGTTTTACCCGCACGCAATCAGACTCGGGTGAGGCAACAACGGTCACACATGTCTGGCTGCGTAACGGACAGCAGGTAAAAGAAACCACCTTGCCGGTCAGGGGGAAACACTGGCGTTTGTATAGCACCCTGCCGGTGGACGCCTCCAGCGTTGGCAATTGGCGTCTGGAAGTCCGGGATGCCACGGGACAGCTGATCAAGGCGGTTGATTTCCAGATACACTGATGCCCGTTTTCACCAGTATTCATAGCCGGTCATCGTCCATACGCTGCACGTCGCTCTTTTGTCTGATCCTGCTGCTATGGTGCCTCATCCTGCCTTCAACGCCGGCCCAGGCCGAGAACGATTCTCTTGATGAGGCCGGTCGTGCATCGGTGATTGAGTTCATGCTGCAGCAGGCCATCTCCCGTGGTCTGATAAGCGGTGCCGTGGTGGTGGTGGGTGACCATCGCGGTATCCTGTACGAACGTGCCGTGGGTGTTGACGGTTACACTGCCGATGCCCCCCCGCTTACGACTGCCGCTGTCTTTGATGTCGCTTCGCTTACCAAGGTATTTGCCACCACTCCCGCCATTGTGAAGCTGCTTGACGAGGGTAAGTTATCGCTCCTTGACCCGATCTCCCGATGGTTCCCTGAGTTTGACGGTAGTAACATAACCATTCTCAATCTGTTGACCCATACCTCCGGATTGCATGATGTCGGCCTGGACCGTACTGCACCGCTGCAGAGCGCCATCAACCGTGCAGCTGCCCAGATCGGGCGGGTGGCTCCCGGCAGCCGGTTTTTGTATGCCGATATCAATTTCATTCTGCTGGGTGAATTGGTCCGCCGGGTCAGCGGCCTGCCCCTTGATCGTTTTGCCCACGACATGTTCTATGCACCCCTTGGCATGCAGACCGCTGGCTTTACTCCTCCCCTCCATGGAAGAATCTATGCCCCGACGCTTGGCGATGGCCATATGGCGTTGATCGGCGTGGTTCAGGATCAAAATGCCCGGATGCTCGGCGGCGTGGCCGGTCATGCCGGACTGTTCAGCTCGGTCAGCGACCTTTCTCGTTTTGCCAGCATGTTGCTCTGTGGTGGCCAGTTAAACGGCACCAGAGTGCTGTCATCCAAGGCAGTTGCCCAGATGACCGCCCCCTATTTCTTCAGAAATGGCAAGGTCGTCCGAGGATTGGGGTGGGATCACGAATCGCCTTTTTCAGCCCCGAAGGGGACGATTTTTTCCGAACTTTCCTACGGTCATACCGGTTACAGCGGTACCTCGGTCTGGATCGATCCCGATGCCGACCTGTACGTGATCCTGCTGACCAACCGTCTTGACTACCGGCGTCTGCACAGTTTCAACAAGTTGCGCAGCAATATCTCGACGCTTGCGGCCGCCCTGTTTGCCGGCCACGAACAGCGTGGCGCCTATCAAATGCTGGAAAACACGGGTCCTTGACACCCTATGGCCGGTATGCTAGTGTTTTCCAACTTTTAAGGCCTCATATCTGCAATCCAGCACAGGGAGGGACCGATGGGTAACATCTCTATACTTCTGGCTGACGATAGCATTACCATCCAGAAAGTGGTCGGCATTATTTTCGCCGGTGATGGCTATACGCTGACCGTGGTTGACAATGGCTCGGCTGCCATCCAGAAGGCCCAGGAGATACTCCCTGATGTAGTACTGATCGATGTCCTTATGCCCGGTATGAACGGGTATGAGGTCTGCGAAAAGCTTCGAGCCATTCCGGCCTTGGCAACCAAGCCGATTCTGCTTCTGACCGGTTCCTTTGAGGCCTTTGATGAGGCAAAGGCCAAAAGTTGCGGCGCCGATGATCATATCACCAAACCGTTTGAATCCCAGCAGATCATAGCCAAGGTGCAGGAGATGTATGCGCTCGGCCAGCGTCGCGCTGCGGGCGACGAACCGCTAGCGGCGCCGGAGCCTGAGATTTCGGTTCCACCTCTGGAAACGGAACCGGCCAGTTTTATAGAGCCCACCGCCTTTGAATCGACCTCCTTTACCGCACCTGTTGCTGAGCCAATGGGCTTCGAACCGACTGCCTTTGAGACTACGCCAGCCTTCGAACCGTCGTCTCAAACGGCGGTTTCCCCGGATGACCCTTGGGGCGCCTTTACGCCCTCGGCAGCGGATGAACCGACAGCCCCCTCTGCTTTTGCGCAGCCTGAACCTCCTCCCATGGAGGTGGAACTGGAACAGCCTGATGCTTTTGACCTGACGCCGGAAGCGCCTCAACCGTTGGCGGTTGAACGGCCAGCAGACAGCAATATCGGTGCCTCGTGGGTGCCGGTCGAAGAACAGACCTTTGAGTTTCAGGAAGAGACGGTGGTCGCCCCGGCGGCCGTCTGTGATGAAGAACCGACTGCCGTTGTGCCTGAGGTCCCGCCGCCGGCTATGGCAGCAGCCCCGACAGCGGTGGAGACCGGTGCGGTGACGCTTTCTGAAGAGCAGTTGAAACAGGCGCTTATGTCGGCCTCCAAGGAGACCATCGAGCGGATTGTCTGGGAAGTGGTGCCCGATCTGGCCGAATCGTTGATCAAGGAGACAATCCGAAGGATCACCGAAGGCAAATAGTGGTTGCCTATATCTTGAGTACGTCTATGGGGATGGCAACATCCCCATTTTGTTTTTAAAGGAGGCGATAATGATTAAGGCAGCCATCGCAAAGGTCGTGGAACGCCGTGATCTGACCGAGGGGGAGATGATCGAGGTGATGAACCAGATCATGTCCGGCGAATGTACGGCCGCCCAGATCGGCTCCTTTATCACCGCCTTGCGAATGAAAGGTGAGACGGTTGAGGAAATTACCGGGGCAGCACGGGTGATGCGGGAGCGGGCTACCCCGATCCGGGTGGGCACCGGGGTGCTTGATATTGACCGTGATGAGATCAATATCGATCAGGAGACGATTCTTGATGTGGTGGGCACCGGCGGTGACGGCACCAACACCTTCAACATCTCCACCACCGTCTCCCTGGTGGTCTCCGCATGCGGAATAAAGGTGGCCAAACATGGGAATCGTTCGGTCTCCTCGGCGTGCGGTAGCGCCGATGTCATAGAAAATTTGGGGGTCAACCTGGAGGTCACCCCTGAAGTGGTTGAACGCTGCATCAGCGAGGTGGGCATCGGTTTTCTCTTCGCCCCGGCATTACATGGCGCCATGCGACATACCATCGCTCCCCGGCGTGAGATCGGCATTCGCACCATTTTCAATATCCTGGGGCCGCTCACCAACCCGGCCGGCGCCGATCGTCAGGTGATGGGGGTTTATCGCGAAGAGTTGGTGGAGAAGCTGGCAGGGGTGCTTAAACGTCTTGGTTGCCGGCACGGCTTTGTCGTCAACGGTCGCGACGGCATGGATGAGATTACGCTGACCGCTGAGACTGCAGCGGCGGAGGTCACCCCCAACGGCGTGCGACTGTTCACGATAACACCGGAGGAGTTCGGTTTTAGGCGCTGTGACATGCAGGAATTAAAAGGTGGCGACGCCGTTGCCAATGCCGCCATTGTGCGGGATATTCTGAACGGTGCCCAAGGGCCCAAGCGTGATGTGGTACTCTTGAACGCCGCTTTTGCCCTGGTGGCGGCCGACCGCAGCGCGTCGATTGCGGAGGCCATTCGCATGGCCGCCCAGGCCATAGATAGTGGTGCGGCGCGTGGGCAGCTCGAAAAACTGGTCATACTCACCAACCGTTAGGAGCCGTTATGCAGGACACCCCTGATATCCTGAAAAAAATACTCGGTTACAA
>JAJXUW010000098.1 GCA_021782545.1 Deltaproteobacteria bacterium
CATGCTGCATATCGTAGAACTCTTGAAAAAGCACGACATCACCGATCTGGTGATGCTGCTCTACCACCAGCCGGCGGTGATCAAGAACTTCTTCCGGGACGGCGCCGACTTCGGCGTCAAGATCACCTACGTCACGCCGCTGGAGGACATGGGCACCGCCGGGGCGGTCAAGGCGGCCGAGAAATATCTGGATGAACGTTTTCTGGTGATCTCCGGCGACCTCTTGACCGACTTCAACCTCAAAAAGGTGCTCGATTTCCACGTCGACAACCAGGCCATGGCCACCATCACCCTGACCTCGGTGAAAGACCCCCTGCAGTTCGGGGTGGTAATCACCGACAAGGAGAAACGGATCACCCAGTTCCTGGAAAAGCCGGGCTGGGGCGAGGTGATCTCCGACACCATCAACACCGGCATCTACGTGCTGGAGCCAGAGATCTTCAACTACATCCCGGAAGGGGAGAACTTCGATTTCTCCCAGGACCTCTTCCCGCTGATGCTCAAAAACAAGGACCCGCTGTACGGCTTTGCCGCCAAGGGCTACTGGCGCGACATCGGCAACACCGACTCCTACCGCGAGGCCTATCACGATATCTTCAAGGGCAGGGTCAACCTGCGGATCGACGAGGAGAAACAGGACTACGTCGGCAAGGACCTGCGGATCGGGGCCGATGTCACTGTGGAAGAACCGTCCGGCCTCTCCGGCACGGTGGTGATCGGTGACAACTCGCAGATACGCGGCACCGTGCAGATAAAGGACACGGTGATCGGCCGCAACTGCACCATTGAAGACGGCGTCCGGCTCTCCCGCTGCGTGCTGTGGGACAACGCCTACGTCAAGAAGGGGGCCCGGATCACCGACAGCGTGGTCTGCGCCAATGTGCGGGTCGGCCAGGGAGTGGTGCTGGAGGAAGGGGTGATCGTGGCCGACGACACCGCCATCGGCGACGAGGTGCATATTAAGGCCGATGTCAAGATCTGGCCCCGCAAGGTAATCGAGGCCGGCGCCATTGTCACCGCCAATCTGATCTGGGGCGAGAAGTGGAAGAAGTCCCTGTTTGAGGGGGCGATCATCCGCGGCCTCTCCAACGTGGAACTGACCCCGGAATTTGTGGCCAAGCTGGGCTGCGCCTACGGCACCATGCTGCCCAAGGGGAGCTTCGTGCTGGGTGGCCGCGACGCCAACCGCTCATCGCGCATGCTCAAGCGCTGTTTTGTGGGGGGTCTGCTCTCCGCCGGGGTCAACGTCCGGGACATGACCATGACCTCGCTGCCGATCATCCGCTACAAGCTGAAGAGCTTCGGCGAGGTGGGCGGCTTCCATTTCCGCCAGTCCCAGGACGATCCGGCCTCGATGGAGATCATCTTCATGGACGGCGATGGTCTGGATTTCTCCACCAACATGGCCAAGAACGCCGAGCGGATATTCTTCAAGGAGAACTTCCGGCGCGCCCACCATACCGAACCGGGGGCCCTGATCGACATCCCGCAGGTGGTGGACTTTTACCGCGAGGGGTACCTGCGGGCCCTCAACCGCGATCAGATCCGCAAGGCGGCCTGGACCGTGGTGGTGGACTTCAGCTTCTCGCCGGCCTGCCAGGTGCTGCCGATGCTGCTGAATGAGCTGGGCTGCAATGTGGTGGCCTTAAATGCCTATGTGGACGAGGGCAAGGGGGGGGTGGAGCCAAAGCCGAAACCGGAGGCGCTGGCGCAGTTGGCCACCATCGTCGGTTCCCTCAAGGCCCAGGCCGGTTTCTGGCTCGAACCCAATGCCGAGGCCATAACGCTGATCGATGAGACCGGCGCGGTCCATGACGGCGTCCAGCTTCTGGAGCTGGTCACGGCGCTCAAACTGCGTGGTGATGAACGGGGTGCCATCGCCGTGCCGGTGCAGGCCCCTTCCACCATCGAGCAGATGGCCCTCAAGAAAAAATGCCCGGTCAGCCGCACCAAGAGCAGCGACCGCGCCATGCTGGAGGCGGCCACCTCGTCCGAGGTGATGCTGTGTGGCACCATCGATGGCCGCTTTGCCTTCCCCTCGTTTCAGGCCGCCTTTGACGGCATGTTCAGTATCGCCAAGCTGATCGAACTTTCGGCGGCGCTGGGCGTCCCGTTCTCCAAGGCGCTCGTCGACACACCGCAACGGGCCTTCCAGCAGACCAGCATCCCCTGCGCCTTCGAGATGAAGGGCGGCATCATGCGCAAGATGAGCGAGGACTCACTGGACAAGGAGGCCAGCTTCATCGACGGCATAAAAATCCATATCGGCAACGACTGGGTCCTGCTGCTGCCCGATCAGTACAGCTCCTATGTCCACATCGTGGCCGAGGCCAAGGACGACAAGACCGCCACCAAACTCCTGGGCGAGTACCAGAAGAAGGTGGAACGCTGGAAGAAGGAGCTGGAGTAATCGCCGATGAACGCCCCCCTTGACGTCATCTTCATCTGGCACATGCACCAGCCGTACTACAAGGATACGGTGAAAAACGGGTACGTGCTGCCCTGGACCTACCTGCATGCCATCAAGGATTACTTTGACATGCCGGCCATTGTGGAGGCAACGCCGGGGGCCCGTGCGGTGTTCAACCTGGTGCCGTCGCTGGTGGAACAACTGGTCGACTATGCCGAGGGCCAGGCGGTGGATCCGTTCCTGAGCAAAGGCCAGCAAGACCCGGCCACCATGGGCGATGACGACAAGGTGTTCCTGCTGGAGAACTTCTTTTCCGCCAACCGCCAACGGATGATCGAACCGCACCGCCGCTATCTGGAACTCCTGTACATGGCCGGCGAAGGGAAGCCGGACAGCGCCCGCGAACGGATCCGCCACTTCAGCGATCAGGACCTGCGGGACCTGCAGGTCTGCTTCTTCCTGGCCTGGACCGGCGAGGCGGCCCGTCGCCGCTTCCCCGAGTTCCGGCAGCTGCGTGACAAGGGCGAGGGGTACGACGAGGCGGATAAGGCGCTGTTATTTGCCACTCAACGACGCCTGCTGAACGAGATTCTGCCGCTCTACAAACGGCTCCATGAAGAAGGACGTATCGAGCTGGCGCTGTCGCCCTACTTCCATCCGATCCTGCCGCTTCTGTGCGACACCCAGCTGGCCCGCGAGGCGATGCCCAAGGTGACCCTGCCGCAGGAACGCTTCCGGCATCCCGAGGATGCAACGGCCCAGATCAGGCGCGGGCTGGCCTATTTTAAGGAGCTGCTCGGCATCATTCCGCAGGGGATGTGGCCATCGGAGGGATCGGTCAGCGACGAGGCGCTGGCGATCATCGCCCAGTGCGGCCTCTCCTGGGTGGCCAGCGACGAAGAGGTGCTGGCAAAATCCCTGGACGGTGGCCTGGGACACCACCACGAGCGGCTCTACCGCCCCTGGCGCTTTGCCACCGGCCACGGCGACCTGGGTATCTTCTTCCGGGACCACCGGCTGTCCGACCTGATCGGTTTTACCTACAGCCAGTGGGAACCGGGGCGGGCCGTGCTGGACTTCTGCAACCGCCTGCGCCAGATACGCCAGCAGGTCGGCGGCGAAGGGCGGGTCATTCCGGTGATCCTGGACGGCGAGAACGCCTGGGAGTTCTATCCCGACAACGCCTATGATTTTCTGGTTGGCCTGTACACCGCCATCGACGGGGCACCCGACCTGCGGCTGGCTACCTGCAGCGAGGTTCTGCAGCGTTCAACCTTCGAAGGGCGTCTGCACCGCATCCATCCCGGCTCCTGGATCAACGCCAACTACGGCATCTGGATCGGGCATCCGGAAGAAAACCTGGCCTGGGATCTGCTCCACCAGGCCCGCCAGGCGGTGAGCGAACACCACCCGGGGGCCTCGCAGCTGCTTCTTGCGTGCGGCAGCGACGGCGATCAGCTATCCCGCATGCTCTGCACCTCACTGTACGCCGCCGAGGGAAGCGACTGGTTCTGGTGGTTCGGCGACGACCACTTCTCGCCGCATAACGACCGTTTCGATTATCTGTTCAGGCAGCACCTCTCCAACGTCTACCGCCTGCTTGACCTCGACCCACCGCCCAGGCTCCTGGAGCCGATCAAGAAGAAGAGTCCGGCCGGACTGGTGCGTGAGCCAGCCGGTTTCATCGAACCGGCATTGAACGGCCGGGTCAGTGACTACTTCGAATGGCTGGCCGCCGGCCTGTTCGATCTGACCCGCCAGGGATCGGCCATGCACTCCGCCGACCGGATGCTGCAGGGCTTCTACTGGGGCTACAACCGCACCACCCTCTTTTTCCGCATAGATGGCATGCAGGAACTGTCACGACTGCTAAAAGAGGTGGATATCCTGGCACTGCACCTGATCACCGACCGGGAGTACCGCCTGCCGATGCAACGCGCCACGAGCCAGGGGCTGCTGCTGATCAAGGAGGGCGGCAGCTGGATCCCCTCCAACATCTGTTGCCGCTGGGCCATCGACCGCACCTGCGAAGTAGCCATACCGCTTGCGGCACTAGGGTTGCAGCCCCGATCGAAGCTGTTCGCCGCGGTGACGCTGACCCGCGACGCCGAACAGATCGGCCGCTGGCCGTCGGACGCACCGCTGATGCTGCAGTATGAAGGCCAGGACCTGGAAGCCAACGATTGGCTGATATGAAACGAGGAATGTATGTCTGAACTACGCTGGGATCCCTTAAAATTACACTGGGTGATTATTGCGACGGAACGGGGTCGCCGGCCGCGGGACTTCCAGACCGAGCCGGAGCTGCTGCCGATGACCTCGTGCCCGTTCTGCTACGGCAACGAGGACAAGACCCCGCCGGAGATCTACGCCAAACGAGCAAGCGGTCTGCCCAACAGCCCCAACTGGAAGGTACGGGTGATCCCGAACAAATATCCGGCCCTACGGGTCGAGGGCGAGCTGGAGAACCGCGGCTACGGCCCCTACGACGTGATGAACGGCATCGGCGCCCACGAGGTGATTATCGAAACGCCGGATCACGACAAGTCGATGGCCGACTTAAGCCCGGCCGAACTGAGCGAGGTGCTGTTCGCCTGGCGCGCCAGACTGTTGGACCTGCGCCGTGACTTCCGTTTCCGGTACATGATCCTGTTCAAGAACCACGGCCTGCGGGCCGGTGCCACCCTGGCCCACTCCCACAGCCAACTGATCGCCGTGCCGATGCTGCCGCCAGTGGCGGCCACCGAGCTGAAGGTCTGCCGCAACTACTACGCCAACAAAGAACGCTGCCTGTTTTGTGACATCATCGCCTTCGAGCTGGCAGAGGCCAGCCGGGTGGTACGGGAGTTTGCCAACTACGTCACCCTGGCCCCCTATGCGGCCAGCTCCCCTTTTGAGCTGCGCCTCTACTCCAAACGACATGCCCATGACTTCGCCCTGATGAATGACGCCCAGCTGGCAGAGCTTGCGGTGGCGCTCAAGGATATGCTGTTGCGGATCAAACTGGTGCTCAAGGACGCCCCCTACAACTTCATCCTGCACACCTGCCCGCCGATGCACAAGCGCCCCGGCAAACCAGGCCTCTGGTCATCGCTTGAGTACGACTACCACTGGTACATCGAGCTGGTGCCGAGACTCACCTCCATTGCCGGTTTCGAGTGGGGCACCGGCTTCTATATCAATCCCACCTCACCGGAGAATGCTGCCCAGTTTCTGCGCGAGGCGGCGCTGTAGTGCCGCGTCCATCCCTTAAAAACACCCTCGACACCCTCTACGCGGGCCGTTGCGCAAGGCATCTGGCCAATGATCCGCTCTCTTTCTGCCACCGTTACCGCGAGCCGGCCGACCGGGAGGTAGCGGCCCTGATCGCGGCGGTGTTTGCCTACGGCAATGTGGGCGTGATCAAGGGGAGTCTGACCCGCATCTTCGAGCTCCTCGGACCCTCACCGGCCCAGTTCGTTGACCAGTTCGATCCCCAGCTGCAACGCCGGCTGTTTGCTGATTTCCGGCACCGCTTCAACAACGGTGACGACCTGCGGGCGCTGCTCTGGGCGATCCGGCTGATGCGGGAACAGGCCGGCAGCATTGAGGCGTTCTTCGACCGTTGTGCCCCGCCGGACGCCGCCACCGTCGAGCAGGCCATAAACGGTTTCAGCACAGCCGTCGTACAACTCGACTATCGGCCGGTGTTCGGCCGTGCCGGCCGAGAGCCGGGTAGCAGCTTCCGCTTCCTGTTCCCCGCCCCGGCCGCCGGCAGTGCCTGCAAACGGAGTTGCATGTTTTTGCGCTGGGTGGTGCGGACGGCGGACGGCATCGATCTGGGGCTGTGGAAAACGGTGCGGCCCGGCCAACTGATAATACCGGTGGACCGCCATATCGAACGGATCGGCCGGCTACTGGGGCTCACCACGCGCCGCACGCCCGATTGGCGCATGGCGTTGGAGATTACCGCCGGCCTGCGGCGTTTCGATCCGGACGATCCGGTCAAGTACGACTTCAGCATCTGCCACCTGGGCATATCGGAAGGCTGTACCGGCCAGGAGGGGCCGACCTGCCACAACTGCCCTATTGCTGCCCATTGCCGGACCTATTGCCGCGGATAAGAAATTGACACGCCCCCGCCATTCTGATACAAATTCGCTGTTTTATTGGCCTTTCACAGGCCGGCTGCACCCAATCCGCTGAAACGGAGCTGGCGATGATCATTCAATGCGAACAGTGCCGCACCAAATTCAAGCTCGACGATGAAAAGGTGACGGAGCGGGGTGCCCGGGTCCGCTGCGCCAAATGTCGGCACATCTTTGTCGTGCGCCGGCCTGAAGCCGCTGAGGAAGCGCCCGTTTCCGCGATCGAAACGGACGCCCTGCCGGCCGCCACCGCTGCCGTGGCCCCCCCTCCCGACGAATCGACACTGGATTT
>JAJXUW010000013.1 GCA_021782545.1 Deltaproteobacteria bacterium
GAAGGGAAGGTTTACTCTCTGTTGCAGTTCTGATACAGACCAAACAATAGGTCCCCGTAGCTCAGCCGGATAGAGCACTTCCCTCCTAAGGAAGGGGTCGGACGTTCGAATCGTCTCGGGGACGCCATAACACATAACTAGCTGATAATGCTGGTATAAGATATAAGCCACTAGTGCTGGGTATACAACTAGGTATACAGGAGCTAGTGGCTTTGTCATATCCAACCCATCTCATAAGGGTCAATAGTCGCTTTTACTACAAGATAAAGGTGCCTGTTGACCTGTCCCATCTGTTCCCTTGCAGGTTCATCAAGAAGTCACTATTCACAGACCAGTTGAAGGCGGCAAAGACGTTGCTGACGAGCTACGAGTACCGTACTCACAATGCTTTCGCACTGTTACGTACTGGGACTCTTGCTCAGGATAATGTGCAGCAGTTGGTGAACAGTTTGCTACCTGTACACGAATGCTATTGGTAATTGGTACAGGCGGTTCAATCGTGAGTATGTAACAGACGACCCTAAACGAGTTTATCATTCGATGCGCCACACAGTTGCAGATACGATGAAGCAAAAGGGTGTATCAGAAGCTGCAATCGCTGAGTTACTGGGTCATGCTCATGCGAGTATAACCACAAGCAGGTATGGAAAACGATATCAGCCCAAGGTGTTGCTTGATGATGGGACTAGATGGAGATAGCGAGTTTGTCATTCACTGTGCAACAAGACATACCTTTGCCAGCAGACTGTTGAACAAGAATGTTCCGTTGCCAGTGATACGAGACCTGTTAGGTCATTCCAGTGTTTTAATCACAGAAAGGGTCTATGCTCATTTATGTTCAAGTAAGCTGGTGGAGGCAGTAGAGGTGCTGGATGGCAACTGACCTCAATATATCTAAAAATGATGCTTGAGTTGAGGTATAAAACTGGGTATAAAAGCAGCTGATATTGAGCACTATGGCTCCAGTCTATTAACCATACTTCTGAAAGATATGATTAATAGTATCCGTTAGTTACGAGGTTATCTCCAGAGCAAGTGGGACGGAATGTCTCGAATCGTCTCGGGGACGCCAATAAACAAAAGCACTTAACCAAAACGGGGTTAAGTGCTTTTGTTTTGAGGGTAACTTGTTAGAATCTAATTCTTTTTTAAAAGAGGCGACAACTGCCCACGAGGTGCTGCCGATCTCACGGCCGTCATTTTTTCCTTAATTGCTCCATATTTCTTGCAATGTCACAATATAAGGTCGCCGTGTGTGGCCCTCCTTTGGCGAAGCCGTCTAGCATACGCGTTCACCTGCCATGACGGTCGGCCTGGCGACCTGCGCACAAACGTTCAAGGTTGCCGCGAGCAAAGCGGGAAGCGGAAGAAGCAGAGAGGCCGTCTAGCAAGGGCGGCCTCTCCTTTAACAAATTTACGGCGGATCAACAACGGTACGTGTGAAGCTTTTCCCCTCCATTTGCTTGAAATCTCTTTCACTGCCTCCCCTGACGCAATAAACCGATAAAACAAGTGCATCGTCAGCGGATAAAATTGGTATAAAGCTTTGCTTCCTGCTGCGGCGGCGGAATGGTGGCCTTCCTCTGTCCAACCAGCTTCAACAGCCAGGCCATGTTACGCCCCAGCACCCGCATGATCTGAGCGCCTTCAGCATCCTGCACCACCTCGCCCGGCCGCATGCCATGGATTACATTCCAATAGTTTGCCGTCGGCAGCAGCATCTCGGAGTACAGGAGGTAACTGTTCAACTGCTCAAAGGCGGGCAGACCGCCGGAACGCCGTACTGCCACCACGGCAGCACCGACCTTATGCCTAAACAGGTTGTTATTGACGCTGGAGACAAAAAAGGCACGATCCAGAAAAGACTTGATAGTGCCCCCCATACCGGCAAAATGGACCGGAGAGCCGAGCAGTATCCCGTCGGCATGCTTCATCTTCTGAATCCAGTCATTCACCGCATCACCAGGCAACACGCACCGTTCATCCCTGTTTTTGACGCACTGCCCACAGGCAGTACAACCACGGATGACAATGCCGCCAACCTGCACCTCTTCAGTGGTTATGCCCTCCTGTTCAAGCTCCAGACAGACCATCCGCAGGGCCTGATGGGTGTTCCCATCCTTATGAGGACTGCCGTTAAAGGCCACTACATGCATGGCATTACCTCCTTGTCGTCCTGTTTTGCCGTGAAATACCCAAAAACTGGCTACCTGCCGCCAAAAACCGTCCGCAACAGTTCCGTAGTACGGGCTGCCGGGTTGGTTCTGATCTTTTTTTCCTCCTCGCCTACCATTGTATAAAGCCCATCAAGCGCCTTATTCGTCACATAGCCTTCCAGATCCAGCGACGTCTTGCCGGTCAGAGCGGCCAGAGGCAGCGCCTCGTAGGTGCCGACCATCTCCTTGTAGGCGCGTACGGTCCCCAGCTGGTTCATGCTGTTGGTAACCGAAGGTTTGAATGCCTCAAACAGCTGGGCGCGGGTCTTGCTCTCAAAAAATTTGGTTGCCGCTGTATTGCCGCCGTTTAAGATCCCCTTGGCGTCCTCAACGGTCATCCGCCTGATGGCATCGCCGAAGAAACGCGCGGCCTTGGGGGCCGCCTTCTCGGCAGCCCGGTTCATACTCAGCACCAGTTCGTCGACCTGCTGCTGGTACCCCAGTTGCCCCAGCAGATTGGCCGCCTGCTGAAGCCGCTCGGGCAACAGTATCTTGATCATACGGTTGCCAAAATAGCCATCCGTTCTGGAAACGGAGGTTACGGCCCGTTCCGTGCCTGTTGCCAGCGCTTCTTTCAGCCCCTTTACGACCGTGCTGTTGTCCAACCGGTTGTCCTGCTGGACCGGCGTGAGCACCTCACGGGAGAGGTCATCCAGAAAACCGGCCCGACACGGCGCTGCAACGGTCAAGAGCAACAGTGGAACAACCATCAGTATCGGCTTCATGGCTCGGTACCCCCTGATTTATGGATGATGTAGTCGTGTCTTCAAGTATGGGGGAGTTTTCCACAGATGCAAGGCATCTTTTCCCCGATTGATTTCTTCGGGATAACGGCTTATTATGTAAGGCAATCGGATAACTATATGGTCGGAGTGAATGATGGCCTCTCCCCTCACCACAATTGGTGCCGCAACTATCGGCCCAGCCGTCTCGGTAACCTCGCCGGGATCAGCAGCGGTGACGAGTAGTCAGGTTCAACCACAGACGCAGCACGAAACAGCCGCGCTACCAACGTCCTCTGCGCAGCCAAAAGACAATGTGGAGCTCTCTTTCCAAGCGCTCAGCCTCAGCAAGGGGCTGACGGATACCCCGGGTGCAACGAAAGGGAAGGACAGCCAAACACCCGCTACTGACCAGGCAATCAAACAAAAGACGGCTGCACCGGTTATCACACAACCGGCAGGCGGGGCTGACCCCTCCGCCAACAAACAGTACCCGCCCTTTATGGGCAACAGTAACCGGCTCAATGAGCTCAAGCTAACTGCTCCCGCGCTGTACCGGCAGGTGCTGCGCATGATCGTACCGCCGCCGGCCAACTTATCGTACGCTGATATGCAGTACCTGAAACGTTCGACCGCGGATCCGTACATACGGTAAACCATCAAGGCAACGAAACCGACAGGAGGTGGTTCATATGACAATCAGTCAGATATCACCCAACAGCATAACCACGAACCCGGCCTATACCAACCCCTATGCCAAGACCGACCAGACCACGGCCACGCCCCAGCTGGCTCAAAACGCCCATAAAACGGTCCAAACGGCCAAAACCGACACCGTGACGCTCTCACAGCAGGCCCTGCAGAAGGCGAACGGGGCACAGAATATGCCGGGGCAGACCAATCAGGGGCAACCGGCCCAAACGGGTCAAACAACCGCACAAACGGTGTACCAGTATCCTTCTGTCACCCCCAGAGGGTAGTCCCGCACCGACTCCAGGTCAGGCGGCCGGGGAGCGTTTCTCCTCGGCCTCCTGGTCGTTAACGGTCTGAAAACCGACGCACAAACACACACCATTCACACTCTTCCTCACCACACCCCTGACTGAACTCCTTGTTTCTGATCTTTGCATACACCTCGGTAATCTGTCCGGTTACGATGGCCACATCTTCATCGCTGACCTCGACCGCTGCGTTATGAAACTCGCCGGTTTCCCGGTCCGGCTCCACAAAATCAAACTCAGCTGAAGTCATGGTAAGCCTGCGGCGTGGGTCATGTTCCAGCAGAATCCGGTAGAATACGGCCTGACGCCAGTAGTCACCCCCCAGCAGATCCTCGTGGGACGGCTGTTTTCCCTCCTCCAGAAGTTTTGCCACCCTGTCCGGATCAGGAGGACGCAGCTTTTTGAGGGCGTTTTTGTAGCTGCCGGTCTTGTAATCCACCACCCGCGCCCGGCTGCCATCCAGCTCAAGCTTATCCAGTTTGCCGTTGAGCGGCACCTCATCCACCACGATCGCCCGATAGGCATGCTCCACCTGCACGTTCTTATGCCAACTACCGGCATAACGCCCATACAAGGCCGGCAGGACCGTTTCGCCATAGGTCAGACGGCGCTTGAACTCCGATGGTGTGAAACCGTTCTCATGGCGCTGCATGAACCAGCGAAAATCCTCCACCAGCACCACCGGCGGCGGAAAGCACTGGCCCGGATCGGCCAGCATCTTCCTGAACAACTGTTCTAGTGCGTAATGCACGGCCGAACCAAAGGTCATAGCGGCATTCATTGGCGCCGGTACCCGCAGCAGGGTATTGAAATAAAACGACAGCGGACAGCGCAGATAGGTATTGAGGTGGGTGACACTCAACGAATACTTCTGCAGCAGGCTATCTACGAAGCTCGTGTCGATCAGCTCCTTGGGCAGTTCTCGCTGTTGTGCCTTGAGTGTCAAGGCCCCAAAGGCCACTAATGCCTCATCCGGCAGGACGATGGTTTGGGGGGTGAGATGGCCGTCCTTCGCCAGTTCAGCGACAAACCGGCTCTGTTCCAGCTCCTTGTCGTTATTGTCCTTGCTTGGCCAGGAAATCACAAGCTGTCTGCGGGCCCGGGTCATGGCCACATAGAACAGACGGCGGGCTTCTTCTTCCTCACTGCCGCTGCACCGGGTCCAGATGGCGGGAGGCAGCGTATAGGTCCGGCTGCGCCCGGCTGCATCCCATGCTGCGCTGGTGCAGCCCAGCATGAAGACGTAGTCGAACTGCAACCCCTTTGAACCGTGGGCGGTCAGAAAGTTCACCCCTTTGCCGGCATAGCTCAACTTCTCCACCGGCAGGCTGATCCCCTGACGTTGCATGTCCTGGAGCATGGCGAGCAGCTCCGCCAAACCGATGCTGGCCTTGGCACACTCCTCACGTACCACGTCGAACAGGGTGTTCAGGACCTGTAGCTGCCAGACCCGTTCGCTTGAGGTGAGCGCTGTTGCCAGAATCCCCAGTTTGGTTATCACCTGATGCACCAATTCCTGTACCGGCAGGCTGGCTGCATCCCGTATCAGTCCTTCGATAACCTCACCGGCCTGCCGCAATGCCTGCGGAGTGGAATCGGGAAACAGTTCCCCCTGTAGCGGTTGACGGCCACAGGCGGCCAGTTCGTCCCGCCAGGAGGTAACCCTCCGGTCATAGTTACGGCGGCCGACCTCCAGCGATAGCCGGGCCAGCGCCAATGGCGGTATTTCGAACCACGGCTCATGCAGCAGTTCAAACAACAGGCGCTCCCCTGAGTGGGGACGGTGCAGCTCAGCGGCCAGATAGTGCAACACCGTCAGCAGTTTTTCGATCAGCGGCTCATGCAGCAGATCGGCCCGCCGCCGCGTCACGACCGGGATACCCCGGCCGGCCAGATAGCGGATGATCTCGTCCGACTGCCCATGGTTACGATAAATCACGGCGATCCGGTCGAGTTCGATGCCGCTGTCACGCAGCCGCTCGATTTCCCGGGCCACCCCGACGGTTTCCTGGGCCTGGGTGGGGTAGCAGCACAGCTGTGGCAGGTCCGGCGCACGGGCCACCTCGGGGTTCATCGCCGTAAGCTGTTTGTCGTCGGTCAGGCGCTCGTTGTTATTGCGGATCAGGCTGCTCGCCGCGTCCAGGATGTGTTGTGAAGAGCGGTGGTTGTCGGTCAGGACCACCTCTATCAGGCCGTTATTGCGATAGCGCTCCTGAAAACGACGGATGTTTTCGATACTGGCGCCCTGAAAACGGTAGATCGACTGGTCGTCATCACCGACCACGAACAGGTTGGGGGCATCCCAGTAGTCGACCAGCTGCAGCAACAACTCGAACTGGGAGCCGCTGGTGTCCTGAAACTCATCAACCATCAGGTACAGGTAGCGTTCCTGATAGCGGGACAACAGGTCGGGGGATCGCTCAAAGGCCGTGCTACACCAGAGAATCATGTCGCTGAAGTCGTAGCGCCCGCGTCCAAGCAACCGTTGCTGATAGTCGTCAAAGGTACCGGCCGCGGCCTTAAGCTGCTCCAGACGCCGCGTCATGTCACGCAGCTTCTTTTCGTTCAGCTCCCCCTTCTGGTGGACGGTGCCGTCCCGGTCTCGCGAAAGCCGTTTATAATGGTAGTCAGGGTCATCAGCCAAGGTGGCGATATACCGATCTGCGTGCTGCATCAGAAATTCGGGCGACCATCCTTCCTTCTTCATGATCTCATACAGGGCCAGGAGCCGGTCGGCCTCAAAATGGATATCACCGGTTGAACGGGTCAGGGGATGATCCTGGGGGAAGGCGTCGATAATCTCGCGCACCAACTGGAACTGCTCCAGTTCCGAGACCGGGGCCAGCGCACGGAAACCGAACTGATCGGCATTTTCCTGAATAACCAGATTGCAAAAGGCGTGGAAGGTAACGATATCGACACGGTAGGCATCGGGGCCGATGAATTCAAGCAGACGCGACCGCATCGCCACGGTGCCGGCGTCGGTGTAGGTGAGACAGAGGATGTTTTCAGGACGTGCATCGGTGGTCAGCAGGATATTGGCGATACGGGCCGCCAGTATCTCGGTCTTGCCGGTGCCGGGGCCGGCAATGACCAGCACCGGTCCCTCAATAGCCTCCACCGCCCTGCGCTGGTCCGCATTAAGGCGGCCCATCACCTGTTCAAAACCATGATCCAACAATCCCATCTGCCCGTCACTCCTATGATTGGCTGTGTCCGGCGCGAGTATACCCCAACCGTACTTGGCGACAAATCCTAAAATGCCTGACAGCGTTGACCTGTGGCCCGCGAAGTGGTAGGAATAAACGTCATGATCGCCTCCAGAGCACTTCGCGGCCTTATGCACCCGGCCATTTCACTATTTTTTATCTCACTGATATTGTTCGCCTGCAAAGGTGCCACCGCCTTTAACGATGGGTATCTTGAGGATGCCAGCCGGCAACTGCGCGATCACCACTATCAGGAAGCCCTCCAAAACTGCCTTAAAGCGCCGGAATCCGGGCGCCGCTCGCTGATGCTCGGCCTGAGCCTCTTGCGGCTCGACAGGCCGCAGGAGGCCCTGCCCTACCTGCTGGATGCCCAGAAGAACTACCCGCTGCTGGCCGACCAGGCTGCCGCCCTGCGGGCCAGGGCACTGTTTCAGCTCAAACAGTACCGGCAAGCCGCTGAGGCCGCCTCACAAGCCGTCAAAGCAGGTCAGACGGCAGGCCTACGGCAACGGATGGAAAAACTGTCAGCCGATGCCCTGTTTGAGGCAGGGGACCTGAAGCAAGCCCTTTCGGCCTATCAACAGTTCCGCACACGCTACAGCCTGGGCCCCGACAGTATCGACGCCCGTTACCAAGCGGCGGTCTGTCACGAACGCCTGGGCGACCTTCAGACCGCCCTGACCGAATATCGCACCATCTGGCTGCGGTACCCGGCGGCATCACAGGCCGGTAAGGCCCTTGACGCCATCAAACGTCTGGATACGGTGAACGGCGGCTCCTTTACCCCCGATGAGCTTTACCAGCGGGCAGCCCTGCTGTTGGCCGTTGGTCGGGCCAATGAAGCCTCCACGGTCCTCGCCGCCATCCCCCGCACCAACCTTTCCGATGACCAGTTGACCCGTATCAACCTCAAATCCGGGCTGGCTGCCACCAAACAACGGCAGTTCCTCCTGGCCGAAACATTTCTGGCCAAGGCGGCGGCAGGGCGCAATCAGGCGCTGCGGGACGAGGCGCGCCTCTTGCTGGCCCGTGTCGAAGAGCGCAACGGCGAGCCCGAACGGGCACTGGCACGCCTGTTGAGCCTTTCCAGTGAACGAGGACCTCTGGCCGATGATGCCCTGCTCGAGGCCGGTTTCATGCATAAACATGCCGGCCGGTTAAACGAAGCCATCATACTGTTTGAACGCCTGGCACGCGACTTCCCGAAGTCGGACCTGGCGGGCAGGGCCACCTGGGAGGCAGGCTGGTGCCGCTATCTGAGCGGCGATCTGACGGCCGCAGCCGATGCCTTCCGTCGCTTGCAGCAGAATCCCGTCTACCGTGAACGTGCCTTGTACTGGTATGCTCGCACACGAGCACGACAGAAAAAGTCGCAAGAATCGGAAACGGCATACACGACCTTGTTGCGCGACTATCCATTCGGCTTCTACGCCGCCTGGTGGCGCGGCCAGCAGCCGTCAGCCGCTCCAGCGTGGGAGCCGCTGCCACAAAATCCATCCCCGCCTCCTCTGCCGCCGGGTAGCGAACGGATCCTAGCACTGATCGCCAGCGGCTTGACGGAAGAGGCCAGGACGGAACTAGCCGCCCTGCAAAACGGCGCCGGCAACAGTTCGCTGGCGCCGGGAATAGCCCGTCTCTATCAGCTGGCCGACGATCCCCATGGCGCCATCGTCACCTTTCATCAAAACCACCCGACTCGCTGGGATCAACAGACACTCCCCTTCTGGGCGCTGGGGTATCCGCGGCCCTACGCCGAGCTGTTTGCCAAGTATGCCACCGCCAACCGCCTTTCAGAGGGGATGGTGCTTGCGCTGACAAAGGCAGAGAGCAGCTTCAGGGCAGCGGTAAAATCGCCCGTCGGCGCCATCGGTCTGATGCAGCTGATGCCGAACACCGCCCGGCTGACAGCCGGCTATGCAGGCAAAAAGCCATACAATCCGCTCTGGCTCATCGATCCCGACTACAACATCCGGCTGGGCACCAGACATCTGCGCATACTGCTCGACCGGTACGATCAGGATACCGTCTACACGCTGGCCGCCTACAACGCGGGTTCCGGTGCGGTCAACCGCTGGCGCAAGGCCTTTGGCCCGCTGGACCGGGATGAGTTTATCGAGAACATCCCCTATTATGAAACCCGCGACTATGTGAAAAAGATTGTCGCCGCAACAGCCATTTACAAAGCGCTGTACCATATTCCCTAGGAGGATTTGAGACGTGACCAAGATAGCCCTGTTCGCTATCACGCTGCTGCTGGTTGTCACCACCCTGCTGACCGCAGCGCCCAACGAGGATATCAATGCGCTGGCCGCCCGCATCACCAAGGAACTAAACGGGAGGCACCCCACACAATGGGGTGAACACGTTACCGGCGTGCGGACCCGTCTGGCCACCGATGACAAGGTACTGGCACTTACCCTCGACGCCTGCGGGTCCCTCCGGGGAAACGGCGTAGACCGCAAACTCCTTGATTTTCTGATACAGCACCAGATCCCGGCTACGCTTTTCATCAATGCCCGCTGGATAGACCACAACCCGGGGCTGTTCAGAGAGCTGGCCGCAAACCCGCTCTTTGAGATCGCCAACCATGGCATGTGGCACAAGCCGGCCTCGGTAAACGGCCGCTCGGTATACGGCATAACCGGTACCAAGGACAGCAAGGAACTGGTGGAGGAGATCGAGTTAAACGCCCGCATGATCGAGGCCATAACCGGCAAACGGCCGCGCTACTACCGTTCCGGCACCGCCTATTACGATGAACTGGCGGTGCAGGTGGCAAACATGCTCGGCCATGAGGTAATCGGGTTTTCGGTGTTGGGGGATGCTGGAGCCACCTATACGGCCGCCCAGGTAAAGACTGCGTTTCTCTCGGCCCACCCGGGAGACATTATCATCGCGCACATGAACCACCCCGAGGCGGGCACCGGAGCCGGGATCATGGCTGCCGTACCGGAACTATTGAAACAGGGCTTCCGTTTCGTGCGGCTCTCGGACTATCCGCTCAAATAAAAAACGGGCCGCCTGCAGGGCGGCCCGATCAACAAAACAGCGCAACAAACGGCCTTAACGCCGGCACTCCCCCTTTACCTTGTCCAACAGCTCAACAATGTCGTGGGACATATCCTCCATCTGCTGCATAAGGCCGTCGGCACCAGGCTGGTCGCCCCGGTTATGCCGAGCCACCGCATCCTTGGCAATACGGTGAATCTGCTCGTGGGGGTTATTGATGGCCTTAAAGCTGTGGGACACGCCGCACAGATGCTGGCCATCGCTGAAGTACCACTTGCCGAAACGACAGGTGGTGTGATCCGGCAGTTCATCAGGCTGAATAGGTTCCTTCCCCTCCAGACACCGCTCAATCCGGTTCACAAACAAGACGTGATCCGACTTGGCCGTATCCAACATCAACAGAGGGCTTACATCGGCCTTAAACACCGATGTCGAGCGCTTTAGCTCCTCAGAAAGTCCAAGGAGCTGCTGAACCTTACTGTTAACGGTCAGGGCAGAGCGGTCGAACTCGTCAACGGCAGAGGAAATCTTACTGATATTGCCAACGATCTCCACGGTCGTGGCGGTCTGTTCCTCGGCAGCAGTGGCGATCTGGCTCACCTGCATGGCCACATCGTTTACCTGCTGAATAATCCTCCCCAAGGCCTCACCGGATTCATTGGCCTCTCCCACCCCTGCATCCACCTCGCCCGCCGAACGTTTCATCGCTCCCACGGCCTGAACGGTCTCTGCCTGAATGGTTTTGATCATTTCGCCAATTTCCCGCGTTGCCCTGGCCGTCCTCTCGGCCAACGCCCGCACCTCGTCGGCCACCACCGCAAAGCCGCGCCCCATCTCTCCGGCCCGTGCCGCCTCTATGGCGGCATTCAAGGCCAAGAGATTCGTCTGGTCGGCTATGTCCTGAATGGTCTCCGCGATCTGCCCAATCCTTTCAGAACTGTTTCCCAACCGCTCGATCACCGCCGATGACGACTGCACCTCCACCTTTAAGGAGCTCATCCGGTCAATGGTCTTCTGCACCACTCCCTGGCCGCTGCTGGCCACCTGGTTGGCTGTCTGCGAGTTATCAGCCGCCATGGAGCAATTCCGGGCGATATCGTTCGAGGTGGCGGACATCTCTTCACTGGCTGTCGCAACCGCCGCTGATTGTGCCGCGATCTCCCGTGAACTGCGTACAATGCGCTGCGACTCAATCGCCAGCTGTCCGGCATAGGTCCCGACCAATGTCGCATGTTCAACCACCTGGGCGATCATGGAGTCAAGCTTATCCCAGGCCTGATTGAAATACCCTGCCATCTGGCCGATTTCGTCATCTGCGTCCAGCGCAATACGCGTAGTGAGATCGCCCTCGCCGGTAGCCATATCCTTAAGCCGCTCGGTAAAATAGAACAGCCGCTTTTCCAGGTTATTGACAAACATCAGCAGCAGCACCACGGTAATCACCACCGTCAGGCCGAAGACAATCATATTTGAGCGAAAGGTAGCTGAGCGCCGGGCATCTATCGTGGCTGCCTGGAGATGCATCCCTTTTTGGGCCTCCTGCTGCAATGCCAGAATCCCATCCTTGAACCTGCGCCAGTTCGGCGTTTCCTCTTTTACCAGCAGGTCGGCCGCTGCTGCGGTGTTACCCTGCTTGGCAAGTTCGGCGACCTGCTTTTTCAGCTCTACCCCCTGCTGCCAGACAGGACGGATGCTTCCAAGTTTTTCTGCAATATCGAGCGATTTTGCCACGTCGAGTGTTTTTGCATACAGCCGGTCAAAATCGTCCAAGGCCTTGTTAAAATTGGCAGCCGCCTTTTCATCCTGAGGGTTGATGGCGATGTTGCGAATCGCCTGTTCCGTCTGCAGGCCTTGGGCATAGAGCTCTCCGAGGTTCATGGCCGCGACGACCTGCACCTCTCTGAACTGCTTGAGCAGCCGGGTATTTTCTGACACCGTCAGATAATACCTGACGGTGCAGACGATCACGAGGACCGTCATCAAAGCACCAATCAGCCGCACCTTGTTTACCACCTTCATATCCTTGATAACACGCATGTCAGAGGTCTCCTCTACTTGATGATCATCACTCTATTCCACTCAGCACGACCAGCCCCGTATCAGATACGAAGCCTCCTCATGATACCGGCTGCCGCCACTTCCCCTCGATCTCTCTGATCACCTCCGGTAGCTGATCCGCCGACACGGGACGGGAGTAGAGGAATCCCTGGACATAGCGGCACCCCAGCTCCTGCAGAATATCCTGTTGTTCCTGCTGTTCGATCCCCTCGGCAATGGAGACCATATCCAGGTTGTTGGCCAGGTCCACGACGGAACGGGCAATGGCCCGGTCGCCGGAGTCATGTGCCAGATCACGCACAAAGGAACGGTCGATCTTAAGGACGGTGACCGGAAAATGCTTCAGGTAGCTAAGCGATGAATAACCGGTGCCAAAGTCATCAATGGCGATGCCGCATCCTAGGAAACGAAGTCTTTCCAAGAGCCGCACCACCTCATCCGGATGATCGACCAGACAGCTTTCGGTCAGCTCAAGTTCCAGCCGGTCCGGCTCTATTCCGGTCTGATCAATCACCACGGCAATCCGCTCAACCAGCGAGGGGGACTTGAACTGCACCGAGGAGAGGTTCACCGCCATGGTCAGCTCAAGCCCCTGCCGTTGCCAGGCCACCTGCTGCTGGCAGGCGGTCGTAAGTACCCACTCGCCGATAGTGATGATGAGACGGGTCTCCTCAGCCAGCGGAATAAAACGGAGCGGCGACACCAGTCCGAATGCGGGACTATCCCAGCGCAGCAACGCCTCGACCCCCACCACCTTGCCGCTCTTCAGCTCCACCTTGGGTTGGTACACAAGCAGCAGTTCCTGGCGTTCAAGGGCATAGCGCAGCCCCTGCTCCATGGCAATCCTGTTCCGTGATTGGCTGGTAAGCTCATCGGCAAAAAAACAGAAGGTGTTCTTACCCTCCGCTTTGGCATGATAGAGCGCGATATCGGCATTACGCTCCATGCTCTTGGCATCCTCGCCGTCCTTGGGAAACAGGGCTATGCCTACGCTGGCGGTCACCACCACCTCGCTGGCTTCCAGTTGCAGCGGGGCGGCAGTGGCAGTCAACAGTTTGCGCGCCACCAGTGCCGCATCCTCATTGCGATAGATGTCATGCAGGATCACGGCAAACTCGTCGCCCCCCAGCCGGCAGACCATGTCATCGTCACGCAAAAGCCTCTGGTATCTGACGGCCATTTCCCGCAATAACCGATCACCGGCAGGATGCCCCAGGTTGTCATTGACATGCTTGAAGCCATCCAGATCCAGATAGAGCAGCGCCATACCGATCCCCTGACGCTGACTGCGCTTCATGGCCAGTTGCAACCGGTCATGCAGCATCCGCCGGTTGGGCAGATCGGTCAGAGGATCGTAATATGCCAGGTGTTCGATGGTGGCTTCGGCATTCTTGCGGTCATTGATATCTTCAACATTGGCGATGAAATGGGTGATCACCCCTTGTTCGTCACGCAACGGGCTGATGGAGGCAACCGACCAGTAGACCTCACCGTTCTTGCGACGGTTCAACAGCTCGCCGCGCCACTCGGCGCCACTCAGGATGGTTTTCCAGAGGTCGGCAAAGACCTCACGGGGCGTGGCCTCCGATTTGAGAATCCGGGGGGTCTGCCCAATGGCCTCGTCGGGGGTATAACCGGTCACCTGGGTGAACTTACGGTTGACATACTCTATCGTGCCGTGCACATCGGTGATCAACACGCCGTTGGCACTGTTTTCGATCCCCAAGGTCAGCTTGCGCAGATGCGCGTTGGTCTTCTCGGCCTGTTCCACCTGCAGTCGGCGACGACGCTGGTAGGCCAGCAGAGCCAGCGTCGAAAGCAGACAGATGAGACTGTAGGTGGCGGCCTGATACCGGGCATGCCGATGCCAGTCAGACGTTATGGCCGACAGCTTCCGGCCTGCAATCACCACCAACGGTTTATCGAGCTGGACATGGCTCGGGCTGAAGGTTTTGAGGGCCACCAGGCGCTGATCATTGGTTGCGTAAAACCTGCCGGCGTAGATATTCTCGTTAGCGCCGCTGGACAGGTGCCGGCTAAAAAAGGTCCCCGGCAGGGCGAGGTTCTTGCCCACCAGATCGGGACGTTCAGGGGCCATGCTGAAAAGGATGCCGCTACCATGAATGATGGCGGTCTGCATGTCCGGGCTGTAGTTCACCGAATTCAGAACGGTCTCAAAATAATCCGGATTCAAGGTGGCGCTGATGATGCCGCCAAAACGGCCGTCCGGACCGGTGATGACCCTGATGAGGTTCATCCCCCAGCTACCGAGCACCGTTTCAAAGGGGGGAGAGAGTTCAATCGATGTCTTGCCCTGTCGACGTGCCTTTTGGAAGTACGCCCGCTGGCTTAGGTCACGGCCAAGCAACTCGGTGCGGCTGGAGAGACGCACCCGCCCCTCGCGGTCCAGGACATTCAGCATCCTGATGCCGGGGATCACCTCTGCAAGCAGCAGCATCCGCCGTTCCTCAACAATGTGATCCCAGCGAGCGGGCACAACGCCCTGCAGATCGGCGCTCAAAAATCTGAGGACACGGTCGGCCGCCTCTATCTGGCTGTCGAGGTTGGCGGTAATCACCCGGGCCTGGGTCTGCAGTCGATGGCTCTCACCAGCCATGATGTCGTGATGAATCTTGTACAGGTTATGCACCACCGCGCCGCCCAGCAGCACAAAGGCGAGGAGCAGCAGACCCCACTGATAGCGGAAGGTTCGAGAAAGCGTACGCAGCATCTAGCCCCCAAGGCCTGGCGGACGGCCCTGTCCGGAGCGTTCAATCACCCGTGCCAGCTCGTCGACCAATAACTGCAGATCCACCGGCTTGGCGACATAGCCATCAAAACCGTTGGCAAGCAGCTGTTCCCGGTCGCCCCGTAGCGCATGGGCGGTTAACGCAATAACCGGTGTGTGACGACCGTTCACGTCTTCTTCCTGCCTGAGAGAGGCGACCACCTGTCGTCCGTCCATCTCCGGCAGCTGCAGATCCATCAAAATACCATCGAAGGTCCGCTCACGCAGCAGCTTGAGCGCCGCTGCACCGCTGGCGGTATGCGTCACCCGGTGTCCCATCCGGCCAAGCAGTGTGATGATATACTGCGCATTAACCGCATTGTCCTCTACCACCAGCAGCTCCCAACGCCTCCCTTTATCAGCATACCCTTTCAGGTCAAAAGACGTTTGTTGCCCCCCCACCGTCGCCTGGATACGCAACAGAAATGGCAATTCCACAAAAAAGGCGCTGCCGTGGCCGGCAGCACTCTCTGCCCAGATTCGCCCACCCATCAAATCCGCCAGACGGCGGCAGATGGAAAGTCCCAGGCCGGTGCCGCCATACAGGCGGGTGGTCGTGCTGTCGGCCTGTTCGAAGGGGGCAAAAATCCGCTCCAAGACGTCAGGCGCCATGCCGATACCGGTATCTCTGACCACCAGCCGGAGCACCGCCTTGTCCCTCTGCCGCGCAACCAATGAGAGAGAGAGTGTGACCCCCCCCTGTTCCGTAAACTTCAGGGCATTCCCCAGCAGGTTCAGCACAATCTGTTTAAAGCGCAGTGGGTCACCATGGACCAGGTCAGGCACATCGTCATCCACAGACATAGCCAACTGCAGCTGTTTCTGGAAGGCACGAGGCTTCTGGGTAGTCACCACGTCCTGCATGGTCCGCCGCAGCGGAAAATCGACGCAGGCAAGCTCCACCTTGCCGGCTTCGATCTTGGAGAGATCGAGGATGTCGTTAATCAACGAGAGCAGGTTATTGGCAGACAACTCAATACTGGCCAGGTATTCTTTCTGCTCTTCTGTCAGCTCGGTAAATCCCAGCAACTGGGCCATGCCGATGATACCATTCATCGGGGTACGTATCTCATGGCTCATATTGGCCAGAAATTCGCTCTTTGCCTGGTTGGCGGCATCGGCAGACTGGCGGGCGGCCTCCAATTCGGTCGTACGCTCGACAATCCGCTGTTCGAGCCCTTCGTTCAGCACCTGCAGTTCATGAAAGCTCTGTTCCAGGGCATGTGCCGCCTCACGATAATTTTCAAGCAGTTCCGCGACCTCTTTGATGCGTGGCTCGGGCCAGCTAAGCGCTGTTCCGTTCCTGATCTTGACCGGTAACTCGCTGGTAACCGTCCGCAGACTGTTCAAGGAGGCCACCATGCCCGTGGCACACAGACGGGACAGGAAAACCGTAAGGAGCGTCAGGATGGCGACAATCCCCAAGAGCAACGAGGTCCGCTGGTTGATCTTGTCCAAGGTCGGCTTGAGGGAATCTTCCACCACAACAGTCCAACCAGTTGGGGGTGACAACATCAGGCTGGTGCTGTAGAAGGAACGGGACCAGCGCTGCATGGCCCCCACCCCCGGTAGCTCGTCAGGAACCCACAGACGAACATCCTTGCCCACCGGCCTAAAACGCCCTCCTCCGGAAAAGGTGAACCGCTCACACGATTTGAGGTCTCCGCGTGTGCTCAGCACCACCTGTTGCTGTTGGTCAACCAGGGTAATCTGCATCGGCCGTTTGCCAATGACCTCGTACAGGAGCCTTTGTAGCGGCTCCAGTTCGAGGGAAAACAGGATGGCGCCACGATAGCTGGTGCCTCTGTACAACGGATAGAGCAGCACCAAACGAGGCCCCGTAGCGCCGATCTTGCCCTGCAGACAGGTGAAGATGATGCGGCTTCCAGGCTGGTGTAACAGGGCAACATAGGGGCGGTTCGACAGATCGGTGCCGATGGTAGCCACACCATGCTCATCACGCACCGGCGACGAGGCACGGACAATATTGTGCGGGTCAAGCACCACCAGCCGCCTGATATCCGGATTACCGTCGTGTATCTTCTCGAGCAGATGCTGCAACTCGGCCGTGGTGCGGCTGTCAACATCTCCCACCAGGTTGACCAGTGCCTGCAGCTTCTGGCGTTCCTCATCCAATCGACTGGTCAGCACCGTACGGCTGACCGTTGCGAGACGCCTGGTCGCCTCCTGCAATTCCCTGGTCTGCAGCGTAAACTGGGACTGGATATCCAGATAGAGCAGCACGAGGACCGGCAACAGCACCAACCCCTGCATGGCAATCAGGATCAAACGACGCAGGGATGGCAGATTCCTGCGTCCTGACGACCTTGCGGCCAGCAAGTGATAAAGCGAACTGGCGACCATCGTATTGATGATGCCGTTGACCCCCTGCTTGAGAGCCACCATCATGGTGGGCAGCAAAGCGAAGCCCATGACGTGGTGATAGAAGAACCAGACTAGGAACAGTCCCACAGTGAACCAGAACACGATCGCACTGGTGACCAGTTCGATCGCACGGCGGTAATACAGCAGCCCGCAGACCAATGCCTCGGCGCTAAAGATGACGATTGCCCAGGGGTGATGCCAGTGAATCCAGCTACAGGTTGAGGCGATGACGGCGGCAAGCAGGCCGGCCCCGAACCCAAAACGCAGCAGGGCCAGCATGGTAAGGATTGAACCGAAGAGAAAATCGACGTTAAAGAACAGCTCCAGCTTGAACCAATTAAGGGCAAAACCGGCACAACCAAACAACAGCCCGGCGATAATTTGACGACGGTTCATAAAAGGCCCTTTTACAGGATATCACGTGTTCTAAACAGTGGGCGGAACGCCAGCTGCCGAGGGCCGCCGACACACCTTCCACATCGTCATCATATGGCTAAAAGGCATAGCGCAGCTTTGACAAAAGTCAAATCGGATCAAGCCGTTTTCTCAATATATATGAATAGTTATATGTTGACTTTTCCGCCAGTCTTGTTATAACCAGGGGCATCATAGCATAACAAGGGAGCAGGTATGCCATTGATCGACAAACAAGCGCCGGCCTTCGACCTTGAGGGCAGTGACGGCAAACGCCACCGGCTTGCGGATTACACCGGTAAACGCCTTCTGCTATTTTTTTACCCCAAGGACAATACCTCCGGCTGAATCAAGGAGGCTATCGGCTTCCGTGATCTGAAGCCCCTATTTGACAAGCACAACGTAACCGTTCTCGGCATCAGCCGGGATTCGATCAGCTCCCACCAGAAATTCATCGCAACGCATGAACTGAACATGGTGCTGCTGTCGGATCCTGATGCAACCGCCATGAAGGCCTACAAGGCTTACGGCGAAAAGACGCTGTATGGCAAGCTGGTTTCCGGGATCATCCGTTCGACGGTCCTGATCTGCCCCAACGGCACCGTACGCAAACACTGGACCAAAGTGGCCAAGGCCGACCAACACCCAGCCGCAGTGGTGGACTATCTCAATGAATTTTCCGACAATGGGGAGTGTGCATGAGCTTCATATCGTTACAGGACGTAATCGATTTTGCCGTTGAGCGGGAAGAGGCGGCCTACGAGCTTTACAAACGTGCCGCCGAACTGACCGTAAGCCCGGCAGCACGCAAGATGTTTGAAGAGTTGGCCCATGAAGAGGCAACCCATAAGGACGTCTTTGCCAGGATCGATCCGGGTGCGCTGGATGAACTGAAGGTCTGCAAGCTGCCGGAGGCCACCATCGGACACTACCTGAAGGAGGTGCCGTTCCACCCGCAGATGTCCTATCAGGAGATCCTGACCTACGCCCTCAAGACCGAGGAAAGTGCCTACCAGCTGTACAAAGCAGCCGCCGGCATGACCGAAGATGCCAAGCTGCAGAAGACGTTGCTGGCCTTTGCCGAGGTGGAACTGGGACATCGTCGCAAGATCGAGACGCTCTACAATGAGCACGTACTGACTGAAGGCTAGACGGATTTCCTTCCGCATAGGTACCGGCGGAGACGGACGACGCCCACCAGGCCGCCGATGCTGCATCAGGGCCCTCCCATCTACAACTGATGGGCAGGCTCCGTCTGTAACCGATCACGGCGCGCTACGCACCAAGGCGTCTCATCACCTACAGCCCTTTTGCCGCATAGATACCGGCAGCATTGCGCCACATACCGTCATAATCCAGGCCGTAGCCGAACACAAAACGGTCAGGTATTTCCAGACCGGTAAAGTCTGCCCGGTAGCCGGGTCGCACCTTGCGGCCATGCTGTTTCTCAACCAACACCGCCGTCAGCACCTGCCGGGCGCCTCGGGCCAGACACTCGTCAACCAGCGCCTTGAGGGTAACTCCCTCATCCAGGATATCGTCAACCAGGAGCACGGTCCGATCAACCACCTCGGTCTGCAGCCCGGCGAGCCACTCCAACTCCCCGCCTGTCGTGTCACGGCCGTACCGGGTGGCGTGGAGATACCCCACCTCCAGCGGAAAGGGCAGCCGGGTGAGCAACTGACCGCAGAAGATCAGACCACCGTGCATGACGCAGAACACCAGCGGATTCTGCCGGCCGAGCTGTGCCGTGATCTCGGCGGCGACACGGTCGACGGCCGCCTCCACGGTCTGCCGGTCCACCAGGCACTCCGCCTCCTCCAGCACCCGCAACGCCTCGTCACGCTCCATGGCAACCTCCCACCACCCGTTCGATACCGCCGGGGTCAGTAGCCGTGATGATACCGTGAAATCCGGCCTGTGCCAGCAGGGCCGAGACCTCTAGCGCCTGCCCCGCCCCCACCTCAAACCACAGCCAGCCGCCCGGCTGAAGATACGCAGCCGCCTGATCGACGATGGCACGATAGGCGTTGAGACCGTCGGGGCCGCCGTCTAAGGCCAGGCTTGGTTCATAGTCGCGCACCTCGGGCTGCAGGCACGCCATATCGGCCGTGGTGATATAGGGGGGATTGGAGACGATGAGATCAAACGAACGGCCAATCACCGGCTCCCAAAAAGAGCCGTGTAGGAATTCGACCGTCACGCCGTGCCGTTCGGCATTACGCCGGGCCACCGTCAACGCCTCTGGAGAGAGGTCGACAGCGGTCACCGATGCATCGGGCAGACGTGTTGCCAGGGCGATGGCGATGCAGCCGGAGCCGGTGCCGATATCCAGCACAGCACGGGCGACGGGAGCCTGCTGAAGCGCCTGTTCAAGCAAGGTTTCGGTATCGTGACGGGGGATCAAGACGCCAGGTGAGACCTCAAAGCAGAGACCGTCGAACTCCTGGCTCCCCAGGATATACTGGAGCGGCTCCCGCTTGGCCCGACGTGTCACCAGGCCGCGGTAGGCGGCCAGCTCACCGTCGCTAAGCGGTTTGTCGAAATTGAGGTACAGGCCCACCCGGTCCAGTCCAGTGACCTCGCACAACAGCCACTCCGCCTCACGGCGGGCGTTTTCCACCCCCTTTTCGGCCAGATAGCCGCTGGTCCAGGTCAAGACCCTCAGGGTGGTCCAGGTTTCGTCAGTTTGTTTCACTTTGGGCTTTAAGCGCTTCCATCTGGTAGTGGGCGCGCAGGGCGCCGGTGATCTCTTCGATATCGCCGGCCATGATCGAATCCAGGCGGTACAGGGTCAGGCCGATGCGGTGGTCGGTCATCCTGCCTTGCGGGAAGTTATAGGTGCGGATCCGCTCGGAACGGTCGCCGGAACCTACCTGCTGTTTGCGGTCGGCGGCCAGTCTGGCGTTCTGCTCCTGCAGGACGGTGTCCAGAATGCGGGTCTTCAAGACCTTCATCGCCTTGGCCCGGTTCTTGATCTGGCTGCGCTCCTCCTGGCAGGCCACCACGGTGCCGGTGGGGATATGGGTAATCCGCACCGCCGAGTCGGTGGTGTTGACGTGCTGGCCGCCGGCTCCGGAGGAACGGTAGACATCGATCTTCAGGTCAGCCGGGTTGATGTCGATATCCACATCCTCAGCCTCGGCCATGATCGCCACGGTACAGGCCGAGGTGTGAATCCTCCCCTGGGCCTCGGTCTCCGGCACCCGCTGCACCCGGTGCGTACCTGATTCATATTTCAGCTTGGCGTAGACGTCCTGGCCCGCGATGGAGGCGATCACCTCTTTGTAGCCCCCCCGCTCCGACTCGGAACAGGAGAGCAGCTCCACCTTCCAGCGGCTCTTCTCGGCAAAGCGTGAATACATGCGGAACAGGTCGCCGGCAAACAAGGCCGACTCGTCGCCGCCGGTACCGGCACGGATCTCCAGGATCACGTCGCGGGAGTCGTTGGGGTCCTTGGGCAGCAGCAGGATCTTGATCTCTGCCACCAGCTTTTCCTTCTCGTCTCCCAGCCGCGCCAGTTCTTCTTCGGCCATCTCCTTCATCTCGGGGTCGGCCAGCAGCACCTGGTTCTCTTCCAGTTCTTCCAGCACCTTGGTATAGCGGCGGTAGGCCTCGATCAGCGGCGCCAGATCGGCATGCTCGCGGGACAGCTTGCGGAACTCGGGCTGATTGGCGATGACGACCGGGTCGGACAACAGCGACTCCAGCTCCTGAAAACGTATTTCCAAATCTTGAATCTTGTCAAACATGGCTCACATCCTTACACCACTATACGATCGTCAGCGTAGCCGCCGTTTTCGTCCAAGGCCTCTTTGACAGAACGAATCGCCACCTCCAGCTGAGCGTCGTCCGGTTCCCGGGTGGTCAGACGCTGCAGGGCCAGGCCGGGGGCGATCACCAGCTTCACCAACGGATGCCGGTCGTTCTTGGCACTCCACTTGAGAAATTCGTAGGAGATGCCGGCGATGAGCGGCAACAGCACCACCCGCGCAAGCGCCTTCCAGACAAACGGCCAGACCTTGGGGATCAATGAAAACACGGCGATGCTGACCAGCATCACAATCAGGAGAAAGCTGGTACCGCAGCGGGGGTGCAGCCGGCTGTAGTTCCGTACATTTTCGACAACCAGATCGTCACCGTGTTCAAAGGCGAAAATGGTCTTGTGCTCGGCACCATGATACTGAAAGACCCGCTGGATATCCTGCATCCGGGCGATGGACCAGATGTAGAGCAGAAACAGAACCACGCGAATCAAACCGTCCACCAGGTTAAACAGAAGCGTACTGTCCCCCATCACCGGCACCAGCAGCCTGGTGAGATAGAGCGGCAGCAGAAAGAACAGGGCAATGCCGAAACCAAAGGCCATCACCATGGTGCCGGCCAGGGCCCAGGAGGAGAGTTCCTCCTTCTTGATGCCGTTCCCCTCCTCACCCGTTTCCACCATCGCCTCGTTGGCTGAGAAATTAAGGGCCCTGATGCCGATGATCAGCGAGGTGACCAGGGCCACCGCACCGCGCACCAGCGGCAGTTTGACGATCGGAAACCGTTCGGAAAGGGGTGGCGTCTGTTCGCGCCTGACAACGATCTCGCCATTGGGGCGGCGCACCGCGATGGCCATGGCCCGGGGGGCACGCATCATCACCCCCTCCAGTACCGCCTGGCCACCGATATTGATCTTTTCCATTTAGGTGAGACTCCTGAACTGTTTACGTACTTCGGCGGTCCGGCCGCAGCAGAAATCACCCTCCGGACAGGGGCCGGACACGCAGCCCGGTCCGGCATCGCGGAAGATGGTAGGGGCAACCTCTTTCGCCAGCTTGAGCATCCCCACCGCCATGGCCCTGATCTCCCACTGGGCCCGTTCACAACAGCGCAACCGGAAGAAATGCAGCAGCTCGCGGGCGTTCATGGTCATAATAATCTTCGTTTCGGTGGCGTTGGGCAGCAGATATCGGGCGTCTTCTGCCGCAATCCCCATCTCCACCAGCTGTTTGTAGGCCTGGTGCACCACACCGGTGGTGAACTCAAAGATCCGCTTGGCCTCATCATTGGCGGCAACCGCCGGCGGCAGCACGGCGGCGAATCGCTCGGCATGGGAGACGTACCGCTGGGACTGCTGGGAATAGGAGGCCACCCGATGACGCACCAGTTGGTGGCTGGTGACCCGCGAAATCCCCTCGACACCGAAGGTAAAGCTGGCATGCTCCAATACCGAATGGTGGCCGAGACACATGATCTTGTCGATAAAGGCGGCACAGTCCGCGTTATCTATGGTGGCCCGCAATGCGTCAAGATCGGCCGGCGAGTAACACAACCGGGCCGCCAGGGCCACGGTCCGTTCCGGATCGGCGGTATGCTGCAGCAGTTCAATGTTCATACAATCCCCACATCATGCCGATTTCACGTCAAGGATGATAGCAAGGCGGCGAGGAGGAGACGACGCAGGCCGTACTGTGGTAGTACGTCGAGGAGCCGATGACGAAGCCAACGAAGAGAGCGCCTTGAGCTGGAATTGGTTTGGATGCAAAAAGGGGGCTGCACCGACACGAGATGCACCCCCCCCATCACGCTACACCTGGACGCTAGGCTTGGCCGTAACGCTTCTTGAACCGCTCGACCCGACCGGCGGTGTCCACCAGCTTCTGCTTGCCGGTGAAGAACGGATGGCAGGCGGAACAGATCTCGGTAAAGATCTCCTTACGGGTGGAGCGGGTCTGGAAGCTGTTGCCGCAGGCGCACTTCACGGTGATCTCATTATACGCGGGGTGAATACCTTCTTTCATTGTTACTCCTCCTTCTTGGTCAGCTCGTCATATAAAGCTGTGCGGTCACGAAACTTTACTGTATCGGATAGCAGGCAGCATTTTCAAGCTTTTTCTTGTCACCTGCTCATGGAATCAAGAAAGTCCTGATTGGTCTTTGCCTCGGAGAGCTTGTCCAGCAGAAACTCCATGGCATCCACCACGTTCATCGGGTGCAGAACCTTGCGCAGGATCCAGATCCGGTTCAGGGAGACCTTTTCGATCAGCAACTCCTCCTTGCGGGTGCCGGACTTATTGATGTCGATGGCCGGGAAGGTGCGCTTCTCCACCAGACGGCGATCAAGGTGGACCTCCATGTTGCCGGTACCCTTGAACTCCTCAAAGATCACCTCGTCCATCTTGCTGCCGGTATCCACTAGGGCGGTGGCGATGATGGTAAGCGATCCACCCTCCTCGATGTTGCGTGCCGCGCCGAAGAACCGCTTCGGCTTCTGCAGGGCGTTGGCATCCACGCCGCCGGTCAGGATCTTGCCGGAGGGAGGCAGCACCGTATTGTAGGCCCGTGCCAGACGGGTGATGGAATCCAGCAGGATCACCACATCCTTTTTGTGCTCCACCAGCCGCTTGGCCTTCTCGATCACCATCTCGGCCACTTGGACGTGACGGGTAGCCGGTTCGTCAAAGGTGGAGGAGACCACCTCCCCCTTGACCGAACGCTGCATGTCGGTCACTTCCTCCGGCCGCTCATCGATCAACAGCACGATCAGGTAGACCTCGGGGTGGTTCTCAGCGATGGAGTTGGCGATATTCTGGATCAGCATGGTCTTGCCGGTGCGGGGGGGGGCCACGATCAGGCCGCGCTGCCCCTTGCCGATGGGAGAGACCAGCTCCATCACCCGCATGCTGTAATTATCAGGGGCGGTTTCCAGTTTAAGCTTTTCTTCGGGGTACAGGGGGGTCAGGTTGTCGAAAAGGGTCTTGTCGCGAGCCGCCTCAGGCGATTCGAAGTTGATCGACTCGACCTTCAGCAAGGCGAAGTAGCGTTCACCCTCCTTGGGTGGACGGATCTGACCGGATACCGTATCGCCGGTGCGCAGATTGAAGCGCCGGATCTGGCTCGGTGAGACGTAAATGTCGTCCGGACCGGGCAGATAGTTGTAGTCGGGCGCGCGCAGGAAACCAAAACCATCCTGCAGGGTCTCCAGAACTCCTTCGCCATAGATGGAGCCGTTCTGTTCGGTCTGGGCATTCAGGATGGCGAAGATCAGATCCTGCTTACGCAGGCCGGAGGCGCCCTCGATATTCAAATCGCGGGCAATGGCGTTCAGTTCACTGATTTTTTTGTTCTTGAGTTCCTGGAGGTTCACGACAACATTCTCCTGCTGGTGGGATTTAAGATGGGCACAAGGCCACCGGGAATCAGATCGGCACCGATTCCGCAAGGGCCCGACAGCGCCCGAAGGTCTGAATAGTTTGTATGCGTGCGAGGCACGGCGAGAGATCAGGCATCTACTTTTTCACGGGTGACATCAGGGAATGCTACAGGAATGAAGGCCAGTGTGGGCAGTACCAACTCTAGTTAATTTCACCTAAAACACAAACCGCAGACCGCTGTCAACAGGAAAGTGATCGACGACCTGATCATTCGCCCGATAACCCCTTGACCCCCTCGGTACGAACGGCTATAAAAAACGTACAGGCTGCCGTACCGACAAAGGCCGCTTCCATCCCCCCTCCAAGGCAGGTAACCATCCAGTGCGAGGACAGTCGCTCCTGAACGCCATCGGCAACACCCCGCTGGTCGCCATCGACCACAGCAATCCTAACCCCAGGGTCACCATTCTGGCCAAACTGGAAGGGAACAACCCCGGCGGTTCGGTCAAAGACCGACCGGCCCGCCAGATGATCCTGGCCGCTGAAGAGTCCGGCGAGCTGACCACAGACAAGATCATCCTGGAACCGACCTCGGGCAACACCGGCATCGCCCTGGCCATGATCGCCGCCGCCCGCGGCTACCGAATAAAACTGGCCATGCCGGCCTGTGTCAGCCAGGAACGTCGCAGCGTGCTTGAGGCCTACGGTGCGGAGATCGTACTCTCGCCGGGCTGCGAGAAAACCGACGGCGCCATCCGACTGGCCCATAAAATCTACAATGAAGATCCCGGCCGTTACTACATGCCCGATCAGTACGGCAATCCGAACAACCCGCTGGCCCATGAGCTGACCACTGGCCCGGAGATATTCGCACAGACCGGAGGGAAACTGACCCACTTTGTGGCCGGCATGGGCACCGGCGGCACCCTGATGGGAACGGCAGCCTTTCTCAAAAAACAGCTCCCGGCGGTACAGGTCATCGGTATCGAACCCCCCCTCGGACACGCCATCCAGGGGCTTAAGAACATGAAGGAAGCGATTGTGCCCGCCATCTACCACGAAGAGGTGTTGCACCGCAAACTGGTGATCGACGACGAGACGGCCTTTGACACAGCCCGCGAACTGGCGGTCCGGGAAGGGATTTTTTGCGGCATGTCCGGCGGGGCCGCCATGGCCGGTGCCTTCAAGCTGGCCGCAGAACTGACCGAGGGCACCATCGTGGTGATCATCCCCGACCGGGGCGACCGGTATCTCAGCACCAACCTGTTCAAGTCGATGTGCGCCATCTGCCCCCCCTAACTGAAAGAAGCTGCTTTAGTTCGATTCTTGACCAGGCTGGTATCTCCTGCTATGTATCGTATTCTTTTACGCCAATCTTGCATTCCATCATCACGGAGGTAAACCGTGACGTTTCAAGACCTGATCCTTTCCCTGCAAGGCTACTGGGCCAAGCAGGGCTGCGTGATCCAGCAACCGTACGACACCGAAAAGGGTGCCGGCACCTTCAACCCGGCCACCTTCCTGCGCGTCCTGGGCCCCGAGCCCTGGAAGGTGGCCTATGTGGAGCCATCCCGTCGCCCCACCGACGGCCGCTATGGTGAAAACCCCAACCGGCTGCAGCACTATTACCAGTTCCAGGTGATCATGAAGCCCTCCCCCACCAACATCCTGGACCTGTACCTGGACTCCCTGCGGGCCTTCGGCATCAATCCCAACCAGCATGATATCCGCTTCGTGGAAGACGACTGGGAGTCGCCCACCCTGGGGGCCTGGGGCCTTGGCTGGGAGGTCTGGCTAGATGGTATGGAGATCACCCAGTTTACCTACTTTCAGCAGGCCGGCGGCATCGATCTGAAACCGGTTTCCTCCGAGATCACCTACGGCTGCGAACGGATCGCCATGTACCTGCAGGGGGTCGACAACGTCTACGACCTGGAGTGGGTCAAAGGGGTCAAGTACGGTGATATCCATCACCAGACCGAGGTAGAATTCTCCCGCTACAACTTCGAGGAGGCAGATGTGCCGCTCTTGCTGGAACTGTTCGGCAGATATGAGAAAGAGTGCATCCGCCTGGCAGAGAAGGATCTGGTCTTCCCGGCCTACGATTTTGTGATGAAATGTTCCCACACCTTTAACCTGCTGGATGCCCGGGGCGCCATCTCCGTCACCGAACGGGCCTCCTATATCGGCCGGGTGCGTAACGTGGCCCGCACCTGTGCCGAGGCCTACGTCCGACAGCGCGAGCGGCTGGGCTATCCGATGCTGAAAGGGGGGAACTAGCCGATGGCCAAGGAACTGCTGCTTGAAATCGGGGCCGAGGAGATTCCGGCCGGCTTTGTCCCCAAGGCGCTGGCCGCCCTGGAGGAGATGATCCGCAAGGAGCTGGTCGCGGCTCGTCTCGACTACAGCGTCATCAAAACCCTGGGCACCCCGCGCCGCCTGACCCTGGTCGTACAGGGGCTGCCGGCGGTGCAACCCGATGCCGAGATCACGGCCATGGGGCCCTCCAAGAAGGCGGCCTTCACCCCGGATGGCACACCAACCAAGGCGGCCGAGGGGTTCGCCAAGGGACAAGGGGTTGCCGTCAACGACCTGCAGGTCGTCACTACCGACAAGGGTGAGTACCTCTGCGTGACGAAACAGGAACAGGGCCGTCCCACGCACGAGCTGTTGGCACTGCTCTTGCCACGGCTGGTGGCCGGCATTCCGTTCAAGAAATCGATGCGCTGGGGCGATCTGGATATCCGTTTTGCCCGGCCGGTCCACTGGATTGTGGCCCTGTTCGACGGCAGTGTGGTGCCGTTCTCCTTCGGCCCCGTCACCAGCGGCAATGTCTCCCGAGGCCACCGTTTCATGGCCAACCAGCCCTTCCCGGTCCGTGATTTCACCCATTACCTGGAGGAGTGCGAACGCCACTTCGTGATCGTCGACCAGGAACGCCGCCGGGAGATCATCCGCAAGGAGATACACCGGGTTGCCGAGGCCACCAGCGGCCATCTGCTGCCCGACAAGGCCCTGCTGGATGAGGTAACCTACCTGGTGGAATATCCCAGCGCCATCATCGGCAGCATCCCGGCCGAGTTCCTGGTGGTGCCCAAAGAGGTGCTGATTACCTCCATGCGCTCCCACCAACGCTATTTTTCGGTGGTTGACCAAGCGGGCAAACTGCTCCCCTATTTTGTCACCGTACCCAACACCCTGGCCGAGGACCCGAGTGTCGTGGTCAAAGGGAACGAGCGGGTGTTGCGGGCCCGCCTGTCCGATGCACGCTTCTTCTTCGACGAAGACCGCAAGGTACGACTGGAAGATCGCGTTGCGAGCCTGAAAAACGTGGTCTACCAGCAGAAGCTGGGCACCTCGTTTGAAAAGATGGAGCGCTTCAGGGCCCTGGCCGAACAGCTGGCCGGTCAGATCAATCCTGCGGTCAAGGCCCAGGTCAGCCGGACCGCGCTGCTCTGCAAGGCCGACCTGGTCTCGGGCATGGTGGGTGAGTTCCCCGAGGTGCAGGGGATCATGGGGCGCGAATACGCCCTGCATGACGGCGAGGAGCCGGCCGTGGCCCAGGCCATTGCCGAACACTACCTCCCCATTCAGGCAGGCGGCGACCTGCCTGTCTCCGACACCGGCGCCTTTGTCTCGCTGGCCGACAAACTGGACACCGTCTGCGGCTGTTTCGGCGTAGGCCTGATCCCCACCGGCGCTGCCGATCCCTATGCCCTGCGGCGGGCCACCATCGGCATTATCAGCATCATCATCGACAAAGGCTACCGTCTTTCCCTTGACACACTGCTGGACAACGCCCTGGGCCTGTTGGCGGCCAAGCTGACCCGTCCGCAGGCCGAAGTAAAAAACGACGTACTGGAATTTTTCCGCGGCCGCGTGGTGAACCTGCTGATCAATGACTACCCCACCGATGTAGTGGAAGCTGCCGTATCGGTAGGTTTTGACGACCTGGCAGACCTCGCCGCCCGGGTCCGTGCCGTAAGCGACTTCCGCAAACGCCCGGACTATCAGGCGCTCACCGCAGCCTTCAAGCGGGTCTGCAACATAGTAAAAGATGGCGTCGATGCCCCGGTTGACCCGACCCTGTTTCAGGACGAGGCCGAGCAGACCCTCTACCAGGCGTTCCAGGAGGCCAAGGTCAAGGCTCAAGAAGAGACGGCCCGCCAATCCTACCTGGAGGCGCTCGCCGAGATCGCGGCCATCAAAGGGGCGGTGGACCATTTCTTCGATGCCGTGATGGTCATGGCCGAGGACGAAAGGGTCCGTACCAACCGTCTGGCCCTGCTGACCGCTATCAGCCGGCTGTTCGGACGAATCGCACATTTTGCCAAGTTGGCAGGGTAACCAGACACCAACCACCCCTCAAGGAGAACGGTCATGTCCTTTACCGCACGCATTGTCTCAGGCAACGCCCTTGTCGTCGTACTGGCAGTAGTGGTGTTAACCCTGTTGAACCGTACCGGCGATCTGTTAAATGCCCTCCTGATCGGCCTGGTGCTGTTGATCGGTTCCTCGGTGATACTCTGGCTCCTCTGCCAACAGGCCTTCAAGCCGCTGAGCGGTGTGGTAGCCGCGATGGAACAGGCAGCAGGAGGAGACCTCTCCATCCGGGTGGACACCAGGGGGCTTGGCGAGATCGGTCGGCTATCCGCTGCCTTCAACACTATGATGAGCGACATGAACAAGGCGATGCGCCAGTTCTTTTCGGTGGCAGACCTGGTCCGTGATTCGGTGACCATGGTCAGTGATACCACCAGCGCCATGGTTTCGACGGCCGAGGATGTGGCCCTGCAGGCCGGCACCATTGCCACCGCCAGCGAGGAGATGGCCGCCACCTCGGCCGATATCGCCCGCAACTGCCTGTACGCGGCCGAAAACGCCCAGACTGCGACGGAACAGACCACCAGTGGCGCACAGATCGTCCGTTTAAGCGCCCAGGTCATGGAAAACATCGCCCAGCGGGTACTGGCATCGTCGCACACGGTGGAAGGCCTGGGGCAGCGCTCCGATCAGATCGGCGCCATCGCCGGCACCATCGAGGACATCGCCGACCAGACCAACCTGCTGGCCTTAAATGCCGCTATCGAGGCGGCACGGGCCGGCGAGGCCGGCCGCGGTTTTGCGGTGGTGGCCGACGAGGTACGCGCCTTGGCCGAACGGACCGCCAAGGCCACCCGTGAGATCGGTACCATGATCGCAACCATCCAGACCGAGACCCAATCGGCGGTCGGCTCAATGGGTGAAGGCGTTGATGAGGTCAAGAAGGGCACGACTGAGGCCACGCGCTCCGGTACGGCGCTGGATGAGATACTGCAGAAAATCAACGAACTGGCGCTCCAGATCAGCCAGATCGCCACAGCGGCAGAGGAACAAACCGCCACCACCCATGAGATCACCAACAACATCCAGATGATCACCGACGTTGTCGGCCGCAACGTGGAGAGCGCCCGCGGCACCACCGAGGCCACCCGCAAACTGGAAGAGCAGGTAGACAAACTGCACACCTTGGTGGGACGCTTCCGCTTGTCCAAGGCCATGACCTGGGACCAAAACTTCGAAACCGGCATCGCCAGCATCGACGGCCAGCACCGCAAGCTGTTCGACATGATCAACGACCTGCACGACGCCATGCAGCAGAAACGCAGCAAGGAGGCCATCGGCCAGATCCTGGGCCGCCTGATCGACTACACCGGCTCCCACTTCGGCCATGAGGAACAGGCCTTCCGCAGCACCGGCTACCCGGAGGAGGGCAACCACAAACAGGAACACGCCCGCCTGGTAGAACAGGTGCTGGCCCTGCAGGCCAAGTTTAATAGCGGTGAGGCGGTGCTAACCCAGAGCGTGATCGATTTTCTCCAGGACTGGCTGATCAAGCATATCAAGGGGACCGACATGCGCTACGCCCCCCATCTCAAGAAGCACGGCATTAAATGATCGCCATCATCGACTACGGCATGGGCAACCTGCGCTCGGTCCAGAAGGCGTTCGAGCGGGT
>JAJXUW010000099.1 GCA_021782545.1 Deltaproteobacteria bacterium
TGCTGTCAGAAACTGACAAGGATGAGCAATCGGACATGGTTGACCGCTCGAAGGAGCTGATCGCCAACATCAACAAACGTGCACACGCGTATGAAAAAAATCTGCTCGGTGCCGAAGACCGGAAATTGTTTGCGGATTTCACGCAGGCACTGGCTAACTATACCACACAGCTCGAGGCTTTGAACAAGCTGGTCTTGGCAGGAGACATGGCCGGCGCGAACCAGCTGATGGCTGACGAGTACGATCGTACCGCCCGGAATCTTCAGAAATCGATCGAAAAACTGGTAGAAGCCAAGATGGTGCGGGGCAAGCAGTTGTCAACAGACAATGCGCTGGTGTCAAGAAACGCCAGCCTGGTCATGATCATCCTGGCAATCGGCGGTTCCGTACTGGCACTGCTCCTGGGGATATTCCTCTCCCGCAAGATAACACAGCCGCTGGCAGTTCTGGCGGAGGATGCCCAGCAGATCGCCTCTGGTGATCTGTCCGTTACCATTACTGTTGCGACCAGGGATGAGATCGGGGAGTTGGCCACGTCCTTCCGCTCAATGGCTGACAGTCTGCGCGGGACCATTCAACAGGTCTCTAATACGTCCGGTCAGGTCGCGTCATCGGCCAATCAACTGCTTGAAACCTCGCAGAAGATAGCGGCTGCGGCAGAAGCAGTGGTAAACCAGTCCCAGACCGTTGCCACTGCAGGCGAAGAGATGGCGGCAACTTCCAACGACATCGCCAACAACTGCCAGAACGCTGCTGATGGTGCCCGTGACGCCTCAAACAGTGCCACTGAGGGCTCGGTGGTGGTTGACAAAACCGTCCAGGCTATGGGGCACATTGCGCGTCATGTGCAGGAAACCGCCCAAACCGTGGCAAAGCTCGGCCAACGTTCAGACCAGATCGGCCAGATCGTCGGCACCATCGAAGACATTGCCGATCAGACCAATCTGCTGGCCCTTAACGCCGCTATTGAAGCAGCGCGGGCCGGTGAACAAGGCAGGGGATTCGCGGTGGTTGCAGATGAGGTGCGGGCCCTTGCTGAACGGACAACCCGCGCGACAAAAGAGATCGGCGATATGATCCGGAGCATCCAAAATGAGACCAAGTCTGCGGTAACAGATATGGAGGCGGGTGTCCGCGAGGTGGAACAGGGAACGCAGGAAGCGGCAAAATCAGGGGCTGCCCTGCAAAATATCATGGAGCAGGTAAATAACGTCTCACTGCAAATCAGCCAGGTAGCAACCGCTGCTGAGGAACAGACGGCAACCACCAGCGAGATCAGTGAGAATATGCAGCAGATAACGGAGGTCATTCAGAAGACCGCCAGCGGCGCCCAGCAATCCGCAACCGCTGCAGATGAGCTCACCAAGCTTGCCGCCGGTTTGCAAACGCTGGTACACCGTTTCAGGTTATAGGACGGTAGTACATACGTATTAGCGGCGGGAACACGTCCCTAGGGGTTCTTTTTCTCCCGCATGATTCAACAATGGAAAAGGGGGAACGGCTTGATTGAAAAGCCGCTCCCCCTTTTTAGCAGGTAGAACGTAAAACCTGGAGACTAGCGTAACAACTTGAACAGGTAGGCAAAGGTCGCACCGACCGACAGTCCTGACAGCATGGCCCCGATGGAGTGCATCTGCTGTGCGGCCTGCACCAGGAAGTCGTCCATGCCGTAGGTCTTGATCCCCAGGTCGTAGTCATCCACCAGGCGTTGCCAGGCCGGGTCCCATTGGTAGATCTGCAGATAGAGGTTGGACCCCTTCCAGAGGACGATACAGAAGAAGACCAGGGCAAAACAGATGATACCGTTGGCTATGGGTGAATCCTTCATCTCGCGCCATATTTTGAATACTACATAGATGTTGGTGAGCGAGAGGAAGAGCCAGACCGTATTTTCCATGATCTTGTAGTTACGCAAGGCAAATTGGGTCGGTTTTGGGTTCAGGTAAACCACCAGGATGCCCAGCAGAATCGCCACCACGGTGGTAAGGTAGATCGTGCGTTTTGAGCCGGTGATTTCAAGGGTGCGGGTAAAGACGAAGTATTCTTGAAAGCCGTGACTGATCAGCAGGATCGAGATAACGCCGATGATGCTGTGGACCGCGGTGACCCTGAAGTAGCTCTCCGCATACGGGTTCAGCAGGTAGGCCTGGCTCCAGAAGATGAGGAAGAAGCCGATGGAGATACTGGTCCAGAGCCGGGCGTTACCAAGGCTGAAATAAAAGCTGAAGGCCGCGGCAACGAACCAGAAGAATACCAACACCACATCGGAGACACTGTAGACGACGGGGTTGTATATCTTGGGCAGAAAGGGGAGAATTTCGGTCAGATGCTGAAAAAATGCGGTTAAATCCATACAACGCCTCCTGTCGGGTGGGCGAATTCTTAGGAAAATTAGAGTTTAGCGGCCTCAGCGGTGATAGCCTCAGACATCTCTTTGATCTTATTGGCACTTGCCAGGAGTTTTGAGCCCTTCTCCAACGCCCCCAGAAACTCCTGCAGGGTAGCCGCATCCTTGAGGGCCTTGACTCCACCAGCGTTCATCAACTCTTTTTCAGCAAGGGTCTTACCAAGCTTGCCGACAAATTGGTTGGCAAGTTCAATAATGGCGTTTTCGATATCAGATGGGGAGGCTGGCGCCGATGCCGGGGGTTGGACAGGCGGGGCAGGTTTGGGCGCTGGTGCCGGTGCGGCGGTAAAGAGGTTGCCCGCTGTGGCCGCCTCCCAGAGCTTGCGGATATCGCCTGCGCCTGCCAGATCAAGTGAGAATGATTGGCTGGCCGATAGGGTACAGAGATCAGCCTTTGCGTCGGGCAGGCCGGCAATCTGTTGTACCTCGCCGGCCGAGTTTTCAACAGCACTTGAGGCATCGTGATAGAAGCCGATCGTGGCACCGTCTTTGTAAAAAATAAGGCCGGTGCGGTCTGCAGTGTAAATTTTCAAGGTGCCGGTCATCTGCTCGTTTTTGATCCGGTCAAGCAGCGTCTTGAAATCTATCTGTTTGATTTCCTGACCATCAATGATTGCGGTGCCGTTAACCATGCCGAGCAGCGCCTGGATAATGTCACGGGAAAAACCGTAGACGCTGAAGCTGCCGCTGCTTGCCAGTACCAGCAGGTCAACCAGGGCCTGCAGTGCGGCCTGATCCTTAAGCTCTTTGTTTTCCCGGTGCACAATGGCACTTATCAGCTTGCCACCGTCATACAGCAGTGCGCAGTCGGCACCAGGAAAATCAAAAATGGCGCAGCCGGTCAACGCGCCATTTTTCAGTTTGTCCAGCGCCTCGGGAAGCTGCAGCTTGGCGGCCGGGATGTTTTCAGCCAGCGGATTTCCTTTGGGAAGCAGAAACATGATTGGTTTCCCTCTCGGTGAAATGTCGGGATGCCCCGCACAAACGTTGTGGTAAACTGACGATGTCCTGCGTTGCGGTCTGAACAACGGACGTCATTCTAGCGCATGTGGGCGCACTGTCAAGTGTTAGCACGGTGTTCCCTCATTATTTATGCAGAATTTCCTGTCAAAGAAGGCTGGCCTGCACCATGGGACTGTTCGATGAACATCCGCTTGTTATTCCGGTAGCTGCCCTTGGGGCCGGTGTCGTCTGTGCCGCAACCTGGCCAATGAACATACCGTTTTGGTGGGTGGTAATAGTCCTGCCGGTTCTCCTCGTGCTGGCGGCAGCGATCCGTACCGCCTGGCCTTTTGGGGTCGTGTTCGGGGTGTTTTGTTTCTGCTGGGGGATTGTGTCCATGCACCTCACCCCCTTGCATCATGGCTCGCCGTTGGGGAATCCCCCCTATGCGGGCAATCTCGTCGTCGAAGGAGTGGTCGCCAGCCGTCCGTCGGATCTGCCGCAGGGACAGCGTTTTGAGCTTGATCTGGAACGGATAATAGCTGCGGGAGGAGAGGCGCTCGGCACCGGCAGACTCTTGGTTACCGTAGCCAACGGCCGTGGGAACTGGTTGACCGGTGATCGGGTAAGGCTGCGCGGTATTCTCCAAAAACCGCATCATCTCGGGCTCCCGGGAGAGTTTAACTATGCCCGTTACCTTGCCTTGCGGGGCATTACCGCCACGCTGTGGGTGCCGGATGCGGGGCAGGTTGTGGTGATGCGTAGTGGCGCCAGGTTTACAGGGCAGCACCTGCTTGACGAGGCTGCACTGCGCTGCAATGAGGCAATCAAGCGTGCCGTCAAAGGTCCGGATGCGGCGGCGGTGCTGATGGCCCTGGTCACCGGCAGCCAGACGTCGATCCCGCCAGCTCTGTCGACGGCCTACGCCCGGGCCGGTGTGTCACACATACTCTCCATCAGCGGATTTCATGTCGCGGTGATTGCAGCGACAGCAGCACAACTGCTGCTTATCGTGCTCACCCGGTGGGAATGGCTGGCTTTACGCTGGAATCTGCGCAGAGTGGTGCTGCTTGCCACCCTGCCGGTTATGCTGGGCTATCTGCTGTTTACCGGCGGGGCGCCGGCGACGGCGCGTTCGGTAATCATGCTGGCTGCCGTGTCTCTGGCCCTCTGGGCAGAGCGTGAGAGCGAGGTCCTGGATGCCCTGCTGCTGGCTGCGTTGCTGCTGATCCTATATTCGCCCGCCGTGGTGTTCGATCTTTCTTTTCAGCTGTCGTTCCTCTCCCTGTGGGGGATTGTGGTGTTCACACCACTGTTGCTGGCCCCCTGTAAAGGGCATTTGTCCGGTTGGGGCAGGCAGCTGGCGCTCTTTTTCGCTGCATCCCTCTCGGCAATCCTTGCAACCTCAATCCCCACGCTGGTCGCATTTCACCAGGCATCCGTAACCGGTTTGCTGGCAAATATTGTCGTTGTCCCTCTCCTGGGATATGGGGCGGTGTTGTTGGGGGCCGTTGCGGCACCACTGGTGTATGCGTTCCCGGCACTGGCCGACAGGCTGTTTGGCGTAGCCGGCTGGTTGGTGGAGATCAGTAACCTGTTTGTTCGATGGGTTGCCGACCTGCCTGTGCTGCGATCGTACCAGGTGGGAATGGTTGATTTTGGGGCACTCCTGGCAGTGTTGTCGGTGGTCAGTTTCATTGCGACGGCCCGTCTGCGCAAGATCCTTATAGGCTCTATTGTGGCCGGTGTCGTGTTGCTGCATCTGGTGCCCACGCCGGACAGGAAGGGACATCTGCGCATCGCCTTTTTGAGTGTGGGGCAGGCCGATGCCGCTATTCTGCAGTTTCCCGACCAGAGCACCATGCTGATTGATGGCGGCGGGTATCTGCGGGATACCGGCCGTGATTTCGGCGAACGCTACCTGGTGCCGGCGTTGCATCAGTTGGGCATCACCAAGATTGACCGGGTGGTGTTGACGCATCCCCATCCGGATCATTTCGGGGGATTGCCGGCCGTGTTGGAGGAGTTCCCGGTCGGTGAATTCTGGCAGGGCCCCTGCCAGGGGGACGGCAGTGGCGAGTATGGACGGATGCAGGCGATCTTGCGTCGGCGCGGCGTGCCGATCAGGCAGCTTCAGCCCGGTTGTGTGACGGCCCAGATCGGCGGTTGTCTGCTGACTGCAGTCACGCCGCCTGCCGAGGCCATGCCGGGTACCGGGTGCGGGGGCGAGGCAGGGAATGAGGCCTCTGTGGTCTTTCGTCTTGATTTTAAACAGTTCAGTGCATTGTTGATGGGGGATGCCGGTCTGCAGACAGAGCGACGCCTGCTTCAGCAGGGGCAGTCTCCGGTCACCCTGTTGAAGGTTGGCCATCATGGCAGTCGTACCGCCAGCGGCGAGCTGTTTATCCATCAGGTCAGGCCACGGCTTGCCGTCATATCGGTAGGGGCTAAAAATCGTTTTGGGCTGCCCTCCGCGGAAACCGTGAGGCGCCTTGAGTCGTCAGGTTCGCGCATCTATCGCACCGACCAGGATGGCACGGTGCAGGTGGATACTGATGGCGTCAGTCACCAGGTGACGACCACCTTGGGCGGCAGCGTCTAAGTATAAGTGTTTTGTTTGACAGTGGCTTGTAGGCTGGGATACAGTTCTCAGTTATTGATTGGGACATATCATCCAGCATGGTAAATTTAGTATTCTTGCGCCCTTCGCACGGTCGACCCGTCATACGCATGTGTGTGGGCGCGTTACAAAAGGAGCACTACATGAGCATCACCGCTGTCAAGGGGTTTAACGATATCCTGCCGGCAGAGACCCCGGTCTGGCAGTTTATTGAAGAGACCGCCCGCCGCATCTTTGGCTGCTTCGGGTTCAATGAGATCCGGGTGCCACTGGTCGAAAAAACCGAGCTCTTCTGCCGTTCCATTGGTGACACGACCGATATCGTCGAAAAAGAGATGTACACCTTTTGCGACAAGGGAGGCAGCAGCCTTACCCTGCGCCCCGAGGGAACGGCCAGCGTGATGCGGGCCCTGATTGAGCATAAGCTGTATGTCCAGGATAACATCAACAAACTCTACTACCTTGGGCCGATGTTCAGACATGAACGCCCGCAGAAGGGGCGTTACCGCCAGTTTCATCAGATCGGTGCCGAGGTGACCGGTGCCAGTGACCCGATGGTGGATGCACAGCTGTTGTTGATGGTGAGCCGCCTTTTCCGCGCATTGGGCCTGGAT
>JAJXUW010000100.1 GCA_021782545.1 Deltaproteobacteria bacterium
GGTTGGAGACGAAGATATATTCGTCACCAGCGTAGCGCAGGCCGCGCAGGGCCTCCTTGGCGCGTTGCTGGGCCTCTTCAGGGCTGAACTCCCCTTTTTGTGACCGCTCATCAAGGTTTTTAACCAGTGACAGGGCGATATTGGTGATGTTGTTGAGAGAGGCCTGTTTTTCCTTCATGAGCATCTTTTCGATGAACGGCAGCAGCACTCCCATGCTGATGGCAAAGATCAGGACGATGGTGACCACCGAGATGCTGATGATCTTGTTGAGGATTTTCCAGTTATTAAACGATTTCAGTCCCATGGTGCTTCCTCCTTGAGGTCTTGCCAACGTGCGCGTCATTCGTACAGAGGTATCTTCTGTCAGTCGTTTGGTAACTATACCGTGCTCAGGTGCGGGCCGTGGCGACGATACCGGCCACATCTAGCACCAAGGCCACACGTCCATCGCCCATGATGGTGCCGCCGGAGATGTCCCGTACCTTGGGGGTGGCGGAACCGAGGTTTTTCAACACGACCTGTTGCTCTCCCAGCAGCTCGTCCACCAGTAGACCGTATTTGCGGTTTTCGTAGTGGGTCACCACGACGATCGCCTCCCAGGGGTGTTGCTGTCTGCCTGGTGTCATCAAGACGTGGCCCAGGCGGATCAGCGGGATGTATTCGCCCCGCACATTGACCACCTCCCCCTGTTCTTCCACCGTATGCACGGTATTGGCGGGCGGTCGAAGCGATTCGATCACCGAGGCGATCGGAATGATAAAGATCTCATCGCCGACACTGGCGGCCAGTCCGTCAATGATGGCCAGGGTAAGTGGCAGTCGGATGGAGATGGTGGTGCCGAGTCCTTTGCGGGTCTTGAGCTGGACGGACCCCTTGAGTTCCTCGATGTTGCGTTTGACCACATCCATGCCGACCCCCCGGCCGGATATGTCGGTAATCGCATCAGCGGTTGAAAAACCGGGCAGGAAGATCAGGTTGCAGATCTCATCGTCACTCATTCCGGCCGCACTGCTGATGACGCCGTTTAAGAGGGCCTTGGCCACGATTTTATCGCGATCGAGCCCCCGTCCGTCATCTTCGACCTCGATGTAGACTGCATCTCCCAGTTGGTAGGCCCTGAGAAAGACGGTAGACTTGGCGGGCTTCTGGGCTGCCCGTCGTTCCTCTGGCGATTCAATGCCGTGGTCGACCGCATTGCGGATGAGGTGTACTAAGGGGTCGGTGACCTTTTCTAGTACCCCTTTATCCAGTTCGGTCTCCTCACCGCTGATGATCAGTTCGATTTCCTTGCCCTTGGTCGTTGAAAGTTCGCGTACCAGGCGTGAAAAGCGTTGGAAGATCTCACCGACCGGCAACATGCGCAGGGCCATGGTGCTTTCCTGAATATCCTTGCCGATCCGTTGCAGTTGGGAAAACAGGCGATCGGTATGCTCTTGGGACGCACCTGCAGAGACGGTGTCATCATCCTGACGTTGGGACATCACCTGTTGGAACATGGAATGGATAATCACCATCTCACCTACCAGGTTGACCAGGTGGTCCAGTTTGTTGAGATCAACCCTGATGCTTGACGAGACGGTTTTTTTAAATGCTTCGGTCTTTTTGTCGCCCTGTTTTTCAAGGATCTTATTGATTTCCGTCTGGGTGGTCTTGCCTTGGTCAACCAGGATTTCCCCGAGCTTTTTCTGGCTCGTTAGCGCCTGCTGTACATCACTCTCGCTTACGATGCCTTCTGCGGTCAACAGCTTGCCCAACAAGGGAATATCCTGCTGAGGGGCCAGTATCGGCCTGATCTCGATGGTGCAGTCGTCCTCCACAAACATGAAGACATCCCTGATGGCGGCTTCATCGTGCCCGGTGCGTAGGGTAAGTGTCCAGGAGAGATACAGCAGCTCGGGGTCAAGCTCCGCAAGGGGGGGCAGGTTGTCGGTACACACCTCGATCATCTCAACGTTGCCCAATCCGGCCAGTTCGTCCAGCAGGCTGGCCGGGTCGGTCCCCCGGCGGAACAGGTCGGAACAAGGAATGAAGCGGATCAGATAGAGATGGTCGCCGCATTGCGGTGCCGTATCAGTCGCCGTTTGTGCCGGTTCGGCGGATAGTGGGTGTTGCTGGCTTTTGCCCCGTAGCGCGTGCATCCGTTCCATCAGCGGTTCACAGCGGGTGAAGTCGAAGACGGCCTCTTCTCCGACAGCCGCAACCATCTCCTTGATCATGTCCACCGCCTCCAACAGGACGGTGATCATCTCTTTGTGGGGGGTGAGCTCGCCATTGCGTAGGTCGTCAAGCAGTTCCTCTATAATATGGGTGAAACGCGAGATGTCCGGTAGTCCTACGGTGCCGCTCGATCCCTTGATGGTATGGGCTGATCGGAAAATGGCGTGTAACAGTTCGGCATCTTCCGGTGTCTTTTCCAGCTGCAGCAGGCCGCCTTCCAGCTGTTCGATATGTTCAGCGGCCTCTTCAACAAATATGGCGTGGAAACGGGTGAGATCCATGGAACTGCCTCCAGCGGTAGAGTCAGGCTACAGATTGTCTGCCGGTGTGCGGTGTGATGGTTGCCCTAGCAGAGTGATATGCCGAGACTCTTAAAACGTCGCTGTAGTTGAGAAGGACAACAAAAAGTAAGGGGGATGCCGGCAGACGACGCCTCGCGTTGTACCGCCAGCAGGAGTTGGAGCGCTGCTGTATCGATCCGTTCAACAGCATCAAGATCGATAGTAACAGGTTGCCGGTTCTGTAAGGCCTGCAGCAGATCGGCTTGTAAACGATCTACCATGGTGATGGACAACTCGCCGGTAAACCGTAGGTGTTCACCCATCGATAGCCTCATTTCCTGGTGTTCGAAATGTTTGCTCAGTCGACTCTGATGCGTTGTTATATCTGATTGCACCATTACCATCTAAAAAATAATATTGTCAAATGGCAAGTTTCTAACATAGATTTTGTAAAGAACGCGTTAGGTTAAAGTAACATGCTGTTTATTGAAGATATTGCGGGATCAAAAATTTTTTTAAAAATTTTTAAAAGGGTGCCGCCATAAACGGACCGCGGGGTGCGTGAGGAAGGTTGTCTCACCAGGAGAGGGTGTGATGGGATCGACGCGCAGGGTGTTGTTGCTGGTGGTGCTGGTGTTTACCGGGGCAGTCGTGACAGCCAGTTTTTATACCTTAAACCATGTGCGGGAGGAGGCCTATCGTCAGGCCGGTCTGGACATGGAGCGGAGGATCAAGACGTTCTGGGAACTCTTGCGGGCCAAGGGAGACCAGTTCCGTATCCGCAACGGTCAACTGTATGCCGGTGACTATCTGATCAACAACAATTTTGAACTGCCGGATAAGATCAAAAATATCTTCGGCGGTACCGCCACGATCTTCATGGGAGATGTCCGGGTCACCACCAACGTCCCCAGGGAAGATGGCAGCAGGGCGGTGGGAACCAGGCTGGTTGGTCCTGCCTATCATGCCATCTTTGAACAGGGGGTGCCGTACCGCGGCGAGGCTGATATCCTGGGCAGACCCTATTTCACCGCCTATGATCCGATCCGGAATGGGCGGGGCGACGTGATCGGCGCGCTGTACGTGGGGGTGGAGAAGAGCCTTTTTCTTGCACATTACAACCGCCTGCTGCTGGGTTTTCTGGCGCCGATTCTGTTTCTCGCAAGTGTTACGACGGCACTTTATTGCATGTTGCTCAAAGAGGGAAGACAGGCCAGGCGGGTTCAGGCGCATAGCATGTATTTTTTGCAGGCGTTGATTGACTCTCTGCCGATGCCCATCTTTTACAAGGACAGCCAGGGGCGTTACCTGGGATGTAATGACGCCTTTGCCAATACATTCAACATCTCGCAGAAGTCTATCGTCGGCAAGACGGTCTACGACGTCTCTCCCGCCGGTTATGCCACCCACTATGCCTACAACGACCAGAGCCTGTTTGAGGCCCCTCCTGGCGAGAAGCAACAGTACGAGACCAAAATATTTGATGCAGCTCAGGGCACGGACCAGGATGTAATCTTTTACAAAGCCCGCTTTTATGATGAACAGGGGAAACTAGGCGGTCTGATCGGTGCCATGCTGAATATTACCGATCGTAAGCAGACTGAAGAACGGTTGCGGGCAAGTGAGCAGCAGACGTCCGATATCATCAGTTTTCTGCCGGATGCCACCTGGGTGATTGATCAACGGGGATGTATCCTCGCCTGGAATAAGGCCTGTGCGGAACTGACCGGCTTGACAGCAGAACAGATGGTGGGGCGGTGCGATTATGCCCATGCCATGCCTTTTTATGGCAGGCAGCGCCCAATGTTGATCGATGGTGCGCTCACGGGGGACTCGCTTGTCGGGCTGGATTATTATGGGTTAGAGCAGGGTAGCGATGTCGTAATGGCTGAATCCCATGCCCCGTACCTGCGCGGGGGGAAGGGGGCCTATGTCTGGGCTGCCGCCCGTCGGCTTTTTGATGCCAATGGCGAAGTGGTTGGGGCTATCGAAACCGTACGGGATGTAACCGAACGCAAACAGTGCGAGTTGCGGGAGCGTGCCCGGGCCAATATTCTGGAGCATATTGCCAAAAATACGAGCCTGGAGGAAGTCCTAACCGCCATCGTGCGTGATATTGAACTGGAACATCCCGAAATTTATTGTTCGATCCTGCTGGCAAACAAGGAAGGTACTCGATTGATGTATGCGGTAGCTCCCAGTCTGCCGGATGCCTACAATCAGGCGGTAAGCGGTATCAAAATCAAGGATGGCGTCGGTTCTTGCGGCACGGCAGCCAGTCGGCGGCAACGGGTGGTCGTAGCAGATATCCAACAACATCCCTATTGGGAGAATTTTACACCAGCACAGGAGGCCGGGTTACGTTCCTGCTGGTCTGAACCGATTTTAGGTTCGAGTGGGGAATTATACGGCACCTTTGCGCTGTATTCGCGCAAGGTCTGGGAGCCGGGGGTGGAGGAAATCCGTCTGATCGAAACCGCCGCCAACTACGCCAGCATCGCCATTGAACGGATGAAGACAGTAACCGCCCTGCGGGAGAGCGAACTCAACTATCGGGAGCTGGTGGAAAACGCGAATAGCATTATTCTGCGATTCGATCCGCGTGGCCGGCTAACATTCTTCAACGAGTTCGCTCAACAGTTCTTCGGGTATCGTGAGCAGGAAATCCTCGGTCAACATGTGATCGGTACCATCGTGCCGCCTTACGAGAGTAGCGGCCGCAATCTGGCTGAGATGATTGCTGAGATCTGCGCGCATCCCGAAAAGTATGCACTGAACGAGAATGAAAACATGCGCAAGAATGGTGAGCGTGTGTACGTTTCCTGGTCCAATAAGGCCATTCGCGGCGCAGATGGTGCTTTGGAGGAGATTTTGTGCGTCGGGCAGGATATGACGGAGAGGAAACAGATGCAGGAGGTGATGGTACAGACCGAAAAGATGATGACCGTCGGGGGGTTGGCCGCCGGTATGGCGCATGAGCTGAATAACCCGATCGGCTCTATTGCCCAAAACGCCCAGAACATCATCCGTCGGGTCTCCGGCGACCTGCCCGCCAACAGGAGCGTGGCGAACGAGGTTGGAATCGAATTGTCACAGGTCAGTGCGTATCTCGAACGGCGCGGTATTCCTGAAATGCTTGCTGCCATCCGTACCTCTTGTGAGCGGGCTGCCACCATTATTGCCAATATGCTGACTTTCAGCCGGAAAAGTACCAGCCGGTTTGAAGCGACCGACCTCGCCAGGCTGGTTGAGAAGACTATTGAGTTGGCGATTTTCGATTATGATTTGAAAAAACAGTATGACTTCAAGAATATCAGGCTGGTGCGCGAGTTTGAGCCTGAGTTGCCACCCGTCCCGGTAGTACCGATGGAAATTGAACAGGTGTTGCTGAACCTTTTAAAGAATGCGGCGCAAGTGCTCGCGGAGCATCCTCCCGCTGCTGCCCAGCCTACAATTACGCTGCGTCTGCGGCATGATCAGTATTACCTCATGTTAGAGGTGGAGGATAATGGCCCGGGCATACCAACGGAAAAACGCAACCGTGTCTTCGAGCCTTTTTTTACAACGAGGGAGGTGGGGGTAGGAACCGGGCTTGGTTTGTCCATCTCCTATTCGATCATTGTTAACAACCATCATGGTAGTATCAACGTAAGCTCTCCACCCGGCAAAGGGGCATGCTTTACGGTCAAACTCCCGTTGCAGCGTGCTGGCAACACGGGACTCGATACCCCTGACAAACCATAAGGCGACTACAGTCCCCTTGATTTGAGAAACGCCGCTTGGATCTGTTTTTCTTGTCAATTGGTCGGGCGCTTAGCCCAGAACTTGAGTTCAACATCAACCACCTGATCCAACTTCTTTCAATTAAACCATAAAATGGCCAATGGCCATTTTATGGTTTAAGTCACCCCCCCCCCCCCAAGATTACTTCCTTTGTTCTTGACAGCCTCTTGACTGCTGGTATAGTTTGCCGCAAAGTGGAAAAAAGTGGTAATAAGTGGAAACAGGGGGGAAGGGTTGCCATGTTTGGCGGCGAGAGCCTG
>JAJXUW010000101.1 GCA_021782545.1 Deltaproteobacteria bacterium
GAAGTTCAGGATCACCACGTCGTAGCAATCCTGCTCCAGGCGTTTGAACAGTTCGTCAGCCACCGCAAAGGCGCTCATCTCGGGTTTCTGGTCGTAGGTGGCCACCTCTTTGGGCGAGGGGATCAGGGCGCGATCTTCGTGAGGGAAGGGGGTCTCCACCCCGCCGTTGAAGAAAAAGGTGACGTGGGCGTACTTTTCGGTCTCGGCGATCCGTAGCTGGTGCTTGCCGGCCCCGGCCAGCACCCCGCCCAGTAGATTGGTCAGGGGCTGTTGCTCGAAGGCGATCGGCAGGCCGAAGGTGGCGTCGTATTCGGTCATGCAGACGTACCTGGCCAGTTGGGGCACCCGCTGGCGCGCGAAGCCGTCAAACTGTTCAGCGGTGAGTGCCCGGGTGATCTCGCGGGCCCGGTCGGAGCGGAAGTTGAAGAACATGACGGCGTCGTTGTCGTTGATGGTGCCTACCGGCTGTCCGTCGGCAGAGATCACGGCCGGCAGGACGAATTCGTCGGTAACGTTGGCAGCGTAGCTGGCAGTGATCGCCTCGGCCGATGAACGGCGCTGCTCACCCCGGCCGAGCACCATGGCGTTGTAGGCCCTTTCCACCCGTTCCCAGCGGTTGTCGCGATCCATGGCGTAGTAGCGCCCCATAACGGTGGCGACCCGGCCACAGCCGATCTGCTGCAGTTCCGTTTCCAGCTCGGCCAGGTACTCTGCGCCGCTCTGGGGCGGGGTATCACGGCCATCCAGCAGGCAGTGGATAAAAATATCCTGCAATCCCTGCTGCTTGGCCAGTCGAACCAGGGCATAGAGGTGGGTGTTGTGGGAGTGCACCCCGCCGTCGGACAGAAGGCCCATCAGGTGCAGCCGGCCACCAGCCGCCTTTACCCGGGCGATACAGTCAAGCAGCACCGGGTTGCTGAAGAAGTCGCCATCCTCAATCGCTTTGGTGATGCGGGTCAGGTCCTGATAGACAATCCGGCCGGCACCCAGGTTCAGGTGTCCCACCTCGGAGTTGCCCATCTGACCATCAGGCAGCCCCACCGCCATGCCCGAGGTGTGAATCTGCACATGGGGAAAGTCGTGCAGGTAGCCAGCCAGGTTGGGGGCCTTGGCCATGGCCACGGCATTGTGGGCGGTGTTGGGGTTGATACCCCATCCGTCAAGGATCATCAAGACTAACGGCTTCTTCATGCGGGTTGGTCCTTTACGCTAGAAACGCGGTCCCATTGGCGGGCCGCCGGAGGAGTTTTTCTTCTTGTTCGGCTCAAACTGTTCAATAATCACCTGTGCCCCTTCGTGCAGGGGACTGTTGGTGATTTCGGTGTTGACGGTATCACTCATGCCGGTCTGCACCGGGACGGCCACCGGTTTGCCCTGCTTCAGGATATACACCTGCGATAGGGGGCCGCCACCTTTCCCTTTCGGCATGGTCACTGTCGCGCCTGCCGGAGTGCTCTTTTTGTCGCCGCTGTTGCGGGGCCTGAAACGCAGGGCGGCTGAGGGCAGCTTCAGCACCCCTTCTCGGCGACCGGTCTCGATGGAGACGTTGGCGGTCATGCCCGGCTTGAGCAGTAGGTTGCGGTTGTCCACCTGCACCACCACCACATAGGTGACGACGTTCTGCACGGTGATCGGCGCATTGCGAATCTGGGTGACCGTTCCCCCAAATTTCCGGTCCGGATAGGCATCCACCGTGAAGCTGACCGGCTGTCCTAGGCGGGCCTGGCTGATATCCGATTCATCCACGCTGGTCTCAATCTGCATCTTGGTCAGATCCTGGGCTATGCTGAACAGCGTCGGGGTCTGGAAGGAGGCGGCCACGGTCTGCCCCACATCGATGCTGCGGGAGATGACTACGCCGTCCACCGGCGAACGGATGACCGAGTTTTTGAGGTTGGTCTCGGCCTGCAGCAGGGCGCCTTTCGTCTGGGTGAGGCCTGCTTCGGCGCTTTTTATGCCTGCTTGAGCCGCCTCATAGGCGGTCTGGGCGGCATCGAAATCGCTCTGGGCCACAATTCCCTGGGTAAGCAGCTGCCGGTTCCGTTCCAGGGTCCGTTTGGTGTCGGCCAAGGTTACCCGGGCCTTCTGCAGGCCGGCCTGGGCGTTTTGCCAGTTGCCGCGGGCCTGTTCAACCTGGGCCACAAACAGGGCCGGATCGATCTCCGCGATGATCTGGCCTCTCCTTACGCGGGAGTTGTAGTCGACGTACAGTTTCTGGATGGTCCCGGAGACCTGCGAACCAACCGAAACCGTGGTGACGGCATTGACCGTGCCGGTTGCGGAGATGGTGGAGACGATGGTGCCGCGTTCAAGCGTGGCAAACCGGTAGCTTACGACCGGCGAGCGCCCCAGCCAGAGCCAGAGCGACGAAGCGATCACAATCAGGCCGACTATGATTGAAATGACGAGCTTTTTCATGCGGGTACACAGTACGCAGAAAAAAGCCCCGTGTCAATCGACACGGGGCCTGGTTTGTTCGGCCTGCCGGGTGAGCGGCAGGCTAGCCTCGGCACCCCTCCTTGCAGTGGGATACCGGACGGATTCTAAAGTGTGCAGTCCACATGGCGGGTTCTCCTTTCCGATGGAGTTTGCTTAAGAAGATAATAATGGTCTTGATCTCAAAAGTCAACCGCTCGTGCGTGACTATTTCAGCTTGAATCGGTGGCCCACGGACGTTATAAGAATTACTTACAGTTGCTTGCCATCAGGGAGTTGACCCATGTCTTTCCGTACCATTGAGTGGCGGGACAACGCCGTCATTATGCTCGATCAGACCAGGCTGCCGGTCGAGGAACGCTACACGAGTTACAGCGACTACCGTTCGGTGGCCGAGGCGATCAAGGGGATGGTCGTCCGTGGTGCGCCGGCCATCGGCGTGGCGGCGGCCATGGGCGTGGCCCTCGGTGCCCGGGGGATCATCGCCGACACCCAGGAGTCGTTCTTTCAGCAGCTGGAAAACGTCTGCGACGTGCTGGCCCGTACCCGGCCTACGGCGGTAAACCTGTTTTGGGCCATTGAGCGGATGAAACGCCGGGCCGGTGAGCTGAAAGGCCAACCGTTGGATGCCATCTGTGCCGGTCTGCAGGCCGAGGCGATCGCCATCGAACAGGAAGACCTTGCAATCTGCAAGGCGATCGGACGTAACGGTGCCGCGTTGATCCCGCAGGGGGCCACGGTGCTGACACACTGCAACGCAGGCGGCCTGGCCACCGCCGGCTATGGCACCGCCCTGGGGGTTATCCGGGCCGCCCACGAGGCCGGCAAACAGGTTCGGGTGGTCGCCGACGAGACCCGCCCGTGGCTGCAGGGCGCCCGCCTGACCACCTGGGAGCTGATGAAGGATGCCATTCCGGTGACCCTGATCACCGACAACATGGCCGGCTTCTTCATGGCCCAGGGCGAGATCACCTGCTGTGTGGTGGGGGCTGACCGGATCGCCGCCAACGGCGACACCGCCAACAAGATCGGCACCTACGGTGTGGCGGTGCTGGCGAAGGAACACGGCATCCCGTTCTACGTGGCGGCCCCCTGTTCCACCCTCGATCTTACCCTGGATACCGGTTCCCAGATCCCGATTGAGGAACGGCCTTCCACGGAGGTCACCCATATCCGGGGTCAGGCTATTGCGCCGGAGGGGGTGCAGGTCCGCAACCCTGCCTTCGACGTCACCCCGGCTAGGTACATTACAGCCATCATCACCGAACGGGGGCTGGTGCAGGGAAACTACCGGCAGGGGCTGGCGGCGCTGTAGGGGGGCCTGGTATGCCGGCACGTTTCGAACATCGTTTTTCCTGGTTGTTGGCCCTTGAGGACGAACCCGCCCGCGAACAGGCGCTGGCCGACCTGCTGGAGGCCTCCGGTTTTGCCTACGGGAGCCGCTCGGCCACCAACCTGCTACTGCTCCAGTCGAGTTTTTCGGTAGAGACCCTGCTCAAGATCAGCCTGACGGCCTTGCACACCCCGTCACCCGATCTGGCATTGAACGGCTTTGAACGATTGGTGGGGGTGGTGGCACGCGAGACTCTGGCGGCAGTGCTGAAGGACCATAAACGACTGGGCCAGGCCTTGTTACTCTGCGGTTCGTCCCCTTTTCTGACCAACCTCATCTATAAGACACCGGCGCTGTTTGGCCGACTCCTGCTCGAACAGGAACTGGACCAGGCCAAGAGGTATCCCGATCAGTTGAGTGCCGTGCGGCAGGCACTGCCCGAGAACGCGGATATGGCAGCCCTGCAGAAAACCCTGCGCTGCTTCAAACGGGCTGAGATCTTGAGGATCGCGGCACGTGATCTGTGCGGCCTGGCTTCACTGGAGGAGACGACCCGTGAGCTGTCCGATCTGGCGGCGGTTACGCTGCAGGTCGCCTATGAGACCTGCCATCGGCTGCTACAGCGTGAGTACGGCATGCCGCGTATGCAGACCGATAACGGCAGCCGCGAAGCCGAGATGACCATTATCGGCATGGGCAAGCTCGGCGGGAGGGAGCTGAACTTCTCGTCCGACATCGACGTCATCTACTTCTACGAGTCGGACCGGGGGGAGACCAGCGGCATTGATGATGGCCATGGCGGTCGCACCGGCGTGGTCTCGCTGCACACCTTTTTCAACAAGCTGGCCGAACAGGCCACCCGCGCGCTTCATCAGGTGACCGAGGATGGCTTCGTCTTTCGGGTGGACGTGGGCCTGCGCCCCGAGGGTAAGTCGGGCGATATGGCGGTCTCGCTCCGCTCGGCCGAGATATATTATGAATCCTGGGGGCAGTCCTGGGAACGGACCGCCATGCTGAAGGCACGGCCGGTGGCCGGCTCTCGGGAGTTGGGTGAACAGCTGCTGAAGCTCTTGTCCCCCTTTGTCTATCGCAAATACCTCGATTACACCCTGATTGAGGATATGAAGCTGATGAAGCAGAAGATCGACGCCTCGCTGGCCCGCAACCGCGAGGGTGAAACCAACCTCAAACTGGGGCGGGGTGGTATCCGTGAGATCGAATTTTTCATCCAGGCCCTGCAACTGGTCTATGCCGGCAAGACCCCGAGGCTTAGGGAGCGCAACTCACTTGTGGCCTTGCAACTGCTGGCCGAGGCCCGTCTCATAAGCGACGAGGAGAGCCGGCAGTTGAGCGAGGCCTATCGTTTTCTGCGCACGGTGGAGCACCGTATTCAGGTGGTGCAGGAGCGCCAGACCCACAGCCTGCCGACCAGCAGCGCCGAGATGAAGGCCCTGGCCCGCCGGTGCGGTTATCTGCGGGAGCATGGGGTGGAGCGCTTCACCGAGACCCTGGCAGAGCACCGGCAACGGGTTGCCACCATCTATAACGGCCTGTTCCACAGCCGTGACGAGAAGCTGCAGCAGGCGGTGCAGCCTGAGATCCTCTGCCTGTTGGATGCCAAGGCCGATCCCGATCTGGTGAAGGACCTGCTGGCCGAGCGGCGGCTGGAGGATGTGGATCGCGCCTTTGACAACCTGAACCTGCTGCGGGGCGGCAGGGTGCGGGGTAACATCACCGAGCGCAGCCGCCGGGTGCTGGCCCAGATCGCCCCTCCCTTGCTGCAACACCTGTTGGAGGCCCCGGACCCGGATATGGCCCTGGCCAATGCCGAACGGTTCCTGGGGGTGGTGGCCGGCCGCTCCTCATTCTACGCCCTGCTGGCGGAGAACCGGGAGACCCTGAAGTTGCTGGCCACGCTGTTCGGAACCTCGGCGTTTTTGTCCAAGATCCTGATCGGCCATCCTGAACTGCTGGAGAGCATGGTGGCCCGTACCTACGCCTCGATGGAGAAGCCGCGCGAGGTGATGAAGGAGGAGCTGTCGAGCCTGCTGTCGCAGGCCGAGGATTTCGAGGAGCTTTTGGATGTGCTGCGGCGCTACCGCAATGAGGAGTTCCTGCGGATCGGCCTGAACGATATCCACGGCAAGGTCGGCCAGGGCAGCATTGCCAGCCAGCTGACCGATCTGGCCGAGATCTGTCTGGAGGAGGCCTATGCCATCGCCACTGCGGAGTTGCCGCGCTTCGGACAGCCCACCTGGCGGGATAACGGCGCGCCTCACCGCTCGAACCTGGCCATCATCGGCATGGGCAAACTGGGCGGCCGTGAACTGAACTACCACTCCGACCTGGACATCATCTTCATCTACGACCACCAGGGGATGACCGACGGCGACAAGCAGATCAGCAACCACGAGTATTTTGCCAAGCTGGCCCAGAAGCTGATCTCGATCCTCGCCACCCAGACTCGTGAGGGGTACGTCTACAAGCTGGACACCCGCTTGCGTCCCTCCGGCAACGCCGGCCCGCTGGTTACCTCGCTGGAGTCGTTTCTGGCCTATCACCGCAGCGAGGCCCAAATTTGGGAACGGCAGGCCCTGGCCAAGGCACGGGTAGTGTTCGGCGAGCCGGTCCTGGCTGAACATATAGGCGCCGTTGTGCGACAATCGGCCTTTGGCAGCTCCATCGACGAAGAGGGGCGGCGGGAGATCCACCGCCTGCGGATGCGGATGGAGAACGAGATCGCC
>JAJXUW010000102.1 GCA_021782545.1 Deltaproteobacteria bacterium
CCCCATTCCCCGCACCCTGGCCATGACCCTGTTTGGCGACCTGTCTCTGTCGGTGATTGATGAGCTGCCGCCGGGCCGCACCCCGATCGAGACCAGGATCTACTTCGAAAACCGCCGTAACCAGGTGTACGAGCTGATTCGTGGGGAGGTGGGGCAGGGGCGTCAGGCCTACGTGATCTACCCGCTGGTGGAGGAGTCGGAGAAGAGCGACCTGAAGGCCGCCACCCAGATGGCCGAGCATCTGCAGGCCGAGGTGTTTACCGGTTTCAAGGTGGGGCTGCTGCATGGTCGGATGAAACCGGAGGAGAAGGAAGCGGTAATGCTGGCCTTCAAAAAACGTGAGCTGGACATCCTGGTGGCCACCACCGTGATCGAGGTGGGGATCGACGTAGCGAACGCCACGCTGATGGTGATCGAGCACAGTGAGCGGTTCGGTCTGTCGCAGTTGCACCAGTTGCGGGGTAGGGTGGGACGGGGGGCACACCGTTCCCGTTGTATCCTGCTGACCCCGGGCAAGTTGTCCGAGGATGGTGAACGGCGTCTGCGGGTGATGGAGACTACCACCGACGGGTTTCGGATTGCCGAGGCCGATCTCGAGATCCGCGGCCCCGGTGATTTCCTGGGCACTCGTCAGTCCGGCATGCCCGACTTTCGGGTGGCCAGCATTCTGCGGGACGGTGCCATTCTGGAGCAGGCCCGTGATGCCGCCTGCAGGTTACTGGAACAGGATGCGGCATTGACGTCGGCTGAAGGCCGGCGGATTAAGGAGGAACTGCTGCGGCGCTGGGGTACCCGGCTGGAGCTTGCCGGGGTGGCGTAGGCCGGCTCGCGCAAATTCATTTGACTTGCACAGGTGCTGTGTGCATTATACCGGTTATGTGTTTATGCACATAACCGGTAGCACATATCTCTACGTGTGGGAGTTGTAGACATGGAATGTTCCAAGATGGCTGATTCGTTCGTTACAACAGATGTCCTAATTCTCGGTGGCGGCCCGGCAGGCATCCAGGCCGCCAATCTGCTGCGTCGTCATAATAAAGAGCTGACGGTAACACTTATCAGGCCTGAACAGCATTCCATGATCTACTGTGCGATCCCCTATGCACTGGAAGGGCTCTTTCCGCTGACGACAACGTATAAAAAAGATGCCATGCTGACCGATTGCGGGGCCCGCCTGATCAGAGGCAAGGCCGTGGCGGTCGATTTTACCGACCGGTGTATCACGCTTGAATCGGGTGGTGTGGTAACCTACAACAAGCTGTTGATCGTAACCGGTGCCGAGCCGGTCTGCCCGTCGGTCCCCGGTGCCGGATTAGCCAATATCTTCACCGTTAAAACCCAGGAAGACGCCCAACGGATCATCTCTGCCCTCACCGGCGGGAACTGCAGGGACCATGAGGTGGTAAAATGCGGTCCCGAGGGCCCCAAAAAGGTGGTGGTGGTTGGTGCCGGGGCTATCGGCATGGAACAGGCCACCGCCTATCGCGTCCAGGGGATGGAGGTCCATCTGGTGGAGATGCAGAGCGGGGTACTGCCGCAGATGCTGGATGAGGATATGGCCCAACCGGTGCATGACGCCCTGCGGGAAGCGGGTATTCATCTCCATGTTGGTGTTTCGGTCGAGGAGTTTGAAGGTGCCGACGCTGTTGCGGCGGTGAGGCTCAGCGATGGCAGCAGGATAGAGCTGGATGCCGGACGCGATTTTGTGGTCATGGCGGTTGGCATGCGTCCCTGTGTCGACGTATTCCAGGGGTCCGACCTGCAATTGGGACGTGACGGCGTTGTGGTGGATGCCCAGATGCGCACCTCAATCCCTGGTGTCTGGGCCGCCGGCGATTGCTGCCAGTTTGTGTCGGGCATTGATGGCCAACCGATAGGCGGAAAATTGGCGACAAACGCCGTGCCGATGGCCAAGGTGGCCGCCCTCGACATCCTGGGGAAACAGGCCGGATATCCCGGATTTTTTAACGGTGCGGCAACCGTCGTCGGCAGGTTGCGGGTGGGTGGTACCGGTTTTTCTGAGCGGGTTGCCAGGCAACGGGGGTTTGAGGTGTACAGCACCTTTGGCGATACAACCAGCCGTTTTCCGATGATGCCGGGGGCGACCGCCGTGCGGGTCAAGCTTGTGGTTGAGGTGGGGACTCGGCGGCTGCTGGGCGGCCAGGTCTGGGGGAGCGAGGCTGTTGCCGAGCGTGTTGACCTGCTGACCCTTGCACTGCAGCAAAAAATGACGGTGGACCAGTTGGCCGAATTCAGCTATTCTGCCCAGCCGTGGCAGACCTTCTTCCCGGCCAGAAATGCCATTGTCGAGGCGGCCCAGAAGGCAGCAGGGCTCGTGTAGTCATTACCACCACGTTCGAGGTCACGTCCATGTCTGAAACACTCCAGATGCCGGATGGGATGGTGTTTGAGAAGATCATCCTTAGCAAGACGGTAGGTAACGGAATTTATCAGGTCGATGTCGTGTTGGTCCTGCACAAGAATCAGTACGAGGCAGCCCTGTTCCTGAACAGACAGTACAAGCCGGGTCCCCCCCTGCCGCGTCCCTTGGATAATCCTTCAGCCGTCGCCACCCATTGGATGTCGGTCCGCCCGCGCGTTGGGCTCTCGGAGGAAGAAACCAATCTGATCACCGATGAGGTTCTGAGTGAAAACCGTGTCAAGCGGATCACCTTCAAGGATAGCTGGGGGCCTGATCAGGATGAGTTCTAGCGGTATTTGTTGCTGACAAAGAAAGAGCCGGGAGACCCCGGCTCTTTCTTTGGGGGTGGCAACTTACTCGTGCAACTGCCCGGTCTGGCGCAGCGCCTCGTAAAGCACCACTGCCACGGCGTTGGAGAGGTTCAGGCTGCGGACCTTGCCCGGCATCGGGATGGTCAGGCAACGCGCGGCATTGGCGGCCAACAGAGCGTCCGGCAGGCCGGCGGTCTCCTTGCCGAACACCAGAAAGTCTCCTGGCCGGTAAATCTCCGGTCCGTAACAGTTATGCGCCACCTTGGTACTTAAATACCAGAAACGGCCATCAGGAAAGGCGTCCTGCAACTCCTCAAGCGAACCCCACTGCCGTACCTCCACCTTGTCCCAGTAGTCCAGGCCGGCCCGTTTCAGATGGCGATCATCGATGGAAAATCCCAGCGTGCCTACCAGATGGAGGCGGGAGCCGGTCGCAGCGCATAATCTGGCAATATTGCCGGTATTTGGCGGTATTTCGGGCTCCACCAGGACAATGTTGAACCGTGCTGTCATCGTGCGCATGGGGTGTGTATACCACAAGGCCGTTGTGGTCAGCTTGCATTTTTTGTCCTGCGGGTCTAGTATGCAAAATCCTGAATATCCAGACCAGATGAGGGGATAGATATGAAAATCATTGTGACCGACGAGGTTGCCGCTGAAGGACTGGCACTTTTACAGCAGGACCCCCGCGTGACCATGGATGTGAAGCTGGGCCTGAAAAAGGAAGAGCTGCTTGCGATTATCGGCGAGTACGAGGTTATTATCACCCGCAGCGGCACCACGGTTGACAAGGCCCTGCTGGATGCCGGCAAACGTCTCAAGATGGTGGCCCGGGCAGGCGTGGGGATAGACAACGTCGATCTGGACTATGCCAGCTCCAAAGGGGTGATCGTGGTCAACGCCCCCTTCGGCAATACCAACAGCGCGGCCGAGCATACCATGGCGCTGCTTCTTGCGGTCTGTCGTAATGTGACCGTGGCGAATGGCTCGCTCAAAAGCGGTGAGTGGAAACGGGCACCCTTTACCGGGGTGGAGTTGAAGGGCAAGGTGGCCGGCGTGATCGGGCTGGGTAAGGTGGGCGGCCGGGTGGCCACCCGTTTGAAGGCCTTTGAGTGTGAGGTGCTGGCCTGCGACCCATACATTGCGGTCAAGCGTGGGCATGACCTGGGGGTCAAGCTGGTATCCCACGACGAGATCTACAAGAACTGCGACATCATCACCGTGCATACCCCGCTGACCGATGAGACCAAGGGGATGATCGACGCCCGTGAACTGGCCATGATGAAAGACGGTGTCATCGTCATGAACGTGGCACGGGGCGGCATTATAGATGAACCCTCACTGTTGGCTGCGTTGGAGAGCGGCAAGGTTGCCCTGGCCGGCGTGGATGTCTGGAGCAAGGAACCCCCCAATACCGAGACCCTGAAGGCGTTGATCGGTCATCCCAAGGTCACCGTTACCCCCCATTTGGGTGCCAATACCCATGAGGCCCAGATCAATGTGGCGGTGGATGTCTCAAAGGAAATTCTCAATTATCTCGATGAAAAGCCCCTGGAAAATGCGGTCAACATCCCCCGTTTTGATATGGCCCTGATGGACCAGATGCGGCCGTTTTTGAATCTGGTTAACGTCATGGCCGAGTTTGACATCCAGCTTTTGGACAGTCACCCTGAAAAGATCACCTTCAGCTATGCCGGTAACATCGCCCATTACGACTGTTCTCCGCTGACGGTCTGCGGTCTGGCCGCCCTGCTTAGCCGGGTGGTGGACCAGGAGGTCAATATGGTCAACGCCTCACTGATCGCCGAGCAGAAGGGGATCGTGGTGGAGGAGGCCAAGAGCACCTCGGCCGACGCATTTTCCAACCTGATTACCCTTATGGTCGAGGGCGACGGCAAGCGACGTACCATTGCAGGCACCTTGTTCGAGGGGACGCCCCGCATCGTTCGACTGCGCGACTATGCCATGGATTTTGCCCCGGATGAGCATATGCTGCTGCTCAATTACGTCGACCGTCCCGGCATTATCGGCAAGATCGGCACACTGCTGGGCCGCCATGACATCAATATCGGTTCCATGAACCTGGGGCGTCGCGAGAAAAAGGGAGAAGCGATGGTCATCCTGTCGTTGGACTCGGCCGTGTCCCCGGAGGTGCTTGCGGAGATCAAACAGGCCACCGACGCCAGCTTTATCAAGGCGGTTCATATGCCGGTTGCCAAGTGCGAAAAGCGCTAGGAGATTTTAATTTTTCTTCCCCTTGACCATTTCTCTGCAGGGGTGGTAGAGTACCGCATCACTTATGTAGACAGTATGTAACCTTTTAAACTAACCCTGCGAGGTTAACAAAGGTGCAACAAAATCAGACACATACTGAATGGGTCTTTTTGCGCCTGCGCAAAGAGGCCCATTTTTTTATCCGCGAAAGGGGGCTCTATGGCAGCTGATGTGCTTAAGACCGTTATCCTCGACAACAGTGGTATTCGTCGGGCGTTGACCCGTATCTCACACGAGATACTGGAAAAGAACAAGGGTCTCTCTGACGTGGTGTTGGTGGGGATTCAGTCTGGCGGCGCCCATCTTGCCCATGAGATATCCAGCTGCATGGAGGTCATCGAGGGGGAGCGGGTGCCGGTCGGCTCCATAGACATCACCCTCTATCGGGACGACATCAAAAATCAGTCGCCCCATCGGGGGGTCGGTAAGACAGATATCGCCTTTTCGTTGGAGGGCAGGCGGGTGGTGCTGGTGGATGACGTGCTGTTCACCGGCCGCACCATCCGGGCCGCTCTGGATGCCCTGATGGACCATGGCCGGCCGTGCTGCATCCAGCTGGCGGTGCTGGTGGACCGGGGGCATCGCGAACTGCCGATCAGGGCCGATTTTGTGGGACGCAACGTCCCCACCAGCCTGAAGGAAAACGTAGAAGTCATCTTTGATGCCCAACATCAACCGATTGAAGTGGTGCTGGAAAAATAAAAGGGGAGGGGAGACCAACGTGACAACCGAGTTCAAGCACAAGGACATCATCGCGCTCAGGGACCTGAGCAAGGCCGAGATCGAACTCCTCATCAGTACTGCTGAAAGCATGCGGGAGGTCAACAGCCGCGACATCAAGAAGGTGCCGACCCTGCGGGGCAAGACTATCATCAACCTCTTTTACGAGGCCTCCACCCGCACCCGCACCTCTTTCGAGATCGCCGGTAAGCGGCTTTCGGCCGATACCGTCAATATCACCCCTTCCAGCAGCTCGGCCACCAAGGGCGAGACCCTTGCCGACACGGCCCTCAATCTGCTGGCCATGAAGCCGGACATCATTGTGATGCGTCACGCCGTATCGGGTGCTCATTACTACCTCTCTCAAAAGGTCGGCTGCTCGGTGGTAAACGCCGGTGACGGTGCCCATGAGCACCCCTCTCAGGGGCTGCTGGACATGCTGACCATCAAGGACCGCTACGGTCGTCTGGATGGCTTGAAGGTGGCGATCGTCGGCGACATCACCCACAGTCGGGTGGCCCGTTCTGATATCCAGGGGCTGACAAAAATGGGCTCTTCCATCTATCTGGCCGGTCCGCCCACCATGATGCCCCCCGGCGTCGAACGACTGGGCAACGTCACGGTCTGTGGCACCATGAAGGAAGCGATTTCCGACGCCGACGTGGTCATCATGCTGCGCATCCAGCAGGAACGCCAAGGCAAGACCCTGATGCCCACTACTCGCGAGTATTCCCGCTATTTCGGCCTGAACCCGGAAAACCTGAAGTGGGCCAAGCCGG
>JAJXUW010000014.1 GCA_021782545.1 Deltaproteobacteria bacterium
CGGCGGTGCCCAGGTATTTCATCTTGGCCACCAGGAATTTGACCAGCGTTTCGGGGGTGAGCAGCGCCTTGGTCTCTTGGTACAGCATGGTCTTGTTGGCGGAACCGCCCCCCTTGGCCATGAACAGGAACTTGTAGTAATCGCCGTCAACGGCCTGGATGTCGATCTGGGCCGGCAGGTTGGTGCCGGTGTTGATCTCCTTGTACATGTCCAGGGCCACGGTCTGGGAGTAGCGCAGGTTCTCCTCGGTGTAGGTCTTGTAGACCCCCTTGGCGAGGTACTCCTCGTCTCTGCCGCCGGTCCAGATGGCCTGACCCTTCTTGGCCACGATGGTGGCGGTGCCGGTGTCTTGGCAGAGCGGGAGCTCAAAGTTGGCGCTGATCTCGGCGTTCCGCAGAAAGGCCATGGCCACGCCCTTGTCGTTCATGGAGGCTTCCGGGTCGCGCAGGATCTTGGCCACCGATTCGTTGTGCTCGGGTCGCAGCAGGAAGGAGACGTCGCGCATCGCCTCATTGGCCAGGATAGTCAGTGCCTCGGGGCAGACCCGCAGCACATCCTTGCCGGCAAATGACTCAACGGTCACATACTGCTCCGACCCTTCTATTTTACGGTAGTTGGTCTGGTCTTTGCCAAGGGGAAACGGCTCCTGGTACACAAAGGGTTTGGTCGACATCTGCAAAACTCCTTTCGCAACATGGTTCGGAACAACGTCCGGTAGTGTATACACAAATACTAGGCATAGTATGCAAAACAGCAGGGCTTGTCGAGTGCTAAGTTATAGCCGCCTAATTTGACGTAATTGCTGGGGTATGGTAGTTTTGTTGCGCTTCCGTTGATACCAGATGGCAGGAGAACATCATGTTCAGACAGATACGCGACGATATCAGTTCAGTGTTCGACCGCGACCCAGCGGCTCGCAGTGCGCTGGAGGTGCTGTTCTGCTATCCGGGGCTGCATGCGGTCTGGTTTCATCGGGTCGCCCACTGGTGCTGGACTCATGGCCTCTATTTCATCGGCCGCCTGATCTCCCATCTGGGGCGATTCTTGACCGGCATCGAGATCCACCCCGGCGCCAGGATCGGCAAACGGTTTTTCATCGATCACGGCATGGGGGTGGTGATCGGCGAGACCGCCGAGATCGGCGACGATGTGACCCTCTATCATGGTGTCACGCTGGGTGGTGTTACCTGGGACAAGGTGAAGCGCCATCCCACCCTGGAGGACAAGGTGGTGGTCGGTTCCGGTGCCAAGGTGCTGGGGCCGTTTACGGTCGGTCGGGGCGCCAGGATCGGCTCCAATTCGGTGGTGGTGAAGGAGGTGCCCCCCAATGCCACGGTGGTCGGGATACCGGGCAAGGTGGTCATGGCGCCTGAATCGGCCCGGGAGGGGCGTCCTGACCTGGAACACGGCAGATTGCCCGATCCGTCGGCCACCGCCATCGCCTGTCTGTTCGATCAGCTGCGCGCCCTGGAGCAGAAGTATGAGGCGCTGGCTGCGGAGCATGAACAGTTGAAACAGCGGGTCGTTGACGGCACCACCAAATCGTGAGATAAAACCAGCCATGATCAAACGGCAGACCACCATCAACCGTATCTTTAAGCTATCCGGCATCGGTCTTCATTCAGGACACGAGGTGCACCTCGAGTTCATGCCCCGGCGTGAGCAGGGGATCGCCTTTGTGCTGAACGGGATACAGATTCCGGCCCGGTACGACCAGGTGGCCGATACCCGGCTCTCCACCCTGATAGCGAAGGATGGCGCCGCGGTGTCCACCATCGAACATCTGATGGCCGCCTTTTATTTCGCCGGCATCACCAACTGCCTGGTCTATATCGACGGTCCCGAGGTGCCGATTCTGGACGGTTCGGCCTGGGAGTTTTATCAGGGGATGTGGAAGGCCGGCGTGTATGAATTTGCGGAAGACCAGGTCCACCTGAAGGTTGTGAAGACCGTGGAGGCCAGGCAGGGAGATGCCTGGATCAGGATCAAGCCGCTCAATACGCTGGATATCACCATGACCATCGAATTCCGTCAGCCGGTAGGGCTGCAGCGCCGGCGGGTTTCCGATGTGGAAAACGCCTTTTCCATCCTTAATTCGCGCACGTTTACCATGTTGGAAGAGATTGAGGCGATCAAGAAGATGGGACTTGCCAAGGGCGGCTCCCTCGACAACGCCGTGGTGGTGGGTGAGGATGAAATCCTGAATCCGCAGGGGCTGCGGTACCGTAAGGAACTGGTTAACCACAAGATTCTGGACCTGATCGGTGACCTCTATACCAGCGGTTACCGCGTCCTGGGTAAGGTTGAGGCCCATAAGACCGGCCATCAACTGAATAATCTCGTGCTGCGTCAACTTTTCAGCGACCCGGCCAATTACCAGATTTATTGAACCTGCCAGGCTATTCTTTTTTGGCCTTGGGTCGTTCCTTCTGATTTCCCAGCAGCACCTCTCCGCTATCGGTAAACAGGCGCACCGGCAGTTCGAAAATCCTCCTGAAGATATTCAGGGTGCCGCTTGCCATGGATTTGACCGGGATGGCGGTAACGTGAGGATCGGCCCAGTTCCCCTTCGCCTCGAAGTAGGTGGTGATCAGACTGCCGTCACCACCGGTCAGTATCCAGCCCACCACCGGTATCCTGCTGATGACCTTGTCCACGGTCTGTAACGGCTGCACCCCAATCAACAGATTCAGATCCTCTTTAACGATGTTGACCGTTCCCACCATGGAAATATGCATGGCGTTGCTGTCGATGAAGAAATCCTGGCTGGTCAGGACGCCATCTTTCACGCCGACCGTGGCGGTGATCTGGTTGAACGGCATCCCTTCGTTCACCATGTCAGGCAGGTGCAAGGTGAGTAGCTGGGAGACGTTCAGCAGTGAAAAGACCTTTGCGAGGGTGTTGAAACGTCGTAGCTGGCCTCGCTCGATCATGAGTGAAAGGTTGCCGGTTGAACTCCGCTTTAGCGCCTCCAGCGAGTCTCCCTGGGCTCGCAGGTCACCGGTGACGGTCATGAGCCCCTTGGTCTCGCGGCTAATTCCCAGGTGATGCAGCAGCTCGTCAGATTTCATCCGGTCAAGCGCCAGGTTGAGCGCCCATTTGGAGGGCTTGTCAGTGAACCGTTCCAACTGTCCCTTGGCGTGGAGTTGGCCGCCGAACATGTTGGCTTGCAGCTCTTCGAGCCGCAGCAGGCCGCCATCGTTTAAAAATTGCGCCTTGAGCCTGCTAAACGGCAGCTCATGGTAGGCCCCATTCTCGGCAAGCAGTTGTCCGTGCAGTTGAAACGGCCGGACCATCTCCGGGTGTGGCGTGGTCGCGTTCGCCGGTACGGCCGGTTGCTGGGGGGCTATCAGCGGGAGCAGCTCGTCAAGGTCCAGGTAGGTGGCCGCCACCCTCAGGTTGAGGTCAGGTTCCGGGGATGGCCGGATAGTGCCGGCAGCACTGAAGATAGTCTTTTTCAGACGACCAGAGATTGAACGGACTGTGTACAGACCGCTGCGGAACCCGAGGTCTGCGGTGAACTTCTGGATGATGGGGGCCTCGGCGGTTTGGAGGCCAAAGTCAGAGGTGTGGAGCTCTGGAGAGGTGACAAAGAGCTCTGCCTCGGGATTTTTCAGGGAGGCTACGCGGCCGCGCAGTTCCAGCGGCGTTTTGCCGTAACGGATCTCAATCCGGCTGGTCTCGAGGCTGTTGCCCTTGAAGGCAATCAGCCCGTTTATCGCGGTGAGGGGCGGATGGGTCGCAAGCGGCTTGATGGAAAAGCCGTTCAGCCGAATGCTCCCGCGGTACTGCATGGCGCTGAAGTCATGCGGATCACCGCTGCCGATGATATGCGCCTGCAGCGTCCCTTTGGGATGGTACTGCTGCCAGTCGGTCATGATCGGTAGATTGGGCGACAGGCTAAAGGTGTTGCTTTGCAGCTCAAAAGAGAGGTGCGGCGGGACGGTGCCGTGCCTGAAGGTGGCCAGCGCAGAGAGCTTAAGGGGCGCGAGGTTATAGGACAGCGCGGTCAGATGGGTTTCCCGTTTGGTGAGCACGCTGCTGAAGCTTAAGGAGTTTTGCATGCCGGCCGGTTTGCGGATCACCGCCGGCAATGTATAGGCCGCTCGCGCCAGCTGCCAGTCCCCTGACAAACGGTAGGCCTTGATGGGGCCTTCTCCGTTGAGACGCAAGGTCGAATCCCCGGTAATAGAGAGTTTGTCCATACCGGCCAGGCGCGCCAGCCAGATGACCTCTGCCGGCCTGGGGGTGATCTGCATCTGAAACGGGTACTCCGACACGACGCCCTTGGTGGAATAGTCGGTGATGCTGCCGTCGAGGGTAAAGGGCGATCCGCCGAATGCCCCGCTCATCCGTCTTAGGTTGAAATCGCGTCCCTTGAGCTCCAATGTCCCGCGGATGTTGTTGAAATTGGGCAGTTGAGGGCCGTAACTCACCACCGCCTGCTCGGCGGTGCCGTTTATGAACAGGGCGTTGGCATTGTTCCCCTCGGTAAAATGCCGCAGTTGGGAGAAGCGGCCGGCGAGTGTACCGTTATCCAGCTTAAAACGGCCGGCCTTGATCTTGTGCTCGATAAAGTCGGCAGCATCATCGGCAATGATGCCGAAGGGGATATAGGAACGGATATTCTGATACTCAAACGGTTCGGTACTGCCCTTGACCGCCAGGTAAGGGTCGCTGGTCTGAAGATCCGACAGTCTGAGTGCGCCCTGAAATGCAAAACCATCCGTTTGTAGTTGGAAGGATGACAGGTTGAGGGTTGCAGGGGTGCGCTGCAGGTCGAAGCGGACCTGTGCCTGTCTGGGGGCCACCGGGCCATGGAACACTGTGGGCCAGACCACCTTGGCGTTCTGCAAGCGCACCATGCCGCTGGCGGTAAAACTGGCCGAGGCACCCTTTAGCCGTATCTCCATGTCGAGGGTCCCGCCAGGGGCCGCAAAGGGCAGGTAGTGGCCGTAATACGGCCAGAGTCTGCTGTAATCCAGCTGTGTCAGGTTAAGGGTGCCGTTTACCTGCAGGTCTGTGGAGATAGGGGCACCGGCCTTCGGCAGCTTGATCGACCCGGAGCCGCTGATGTTCCCCTTGTCCAGCGTTGCCGCCAGCTTATAGGAACATTTTTTGCCCCGGCTCAGATGGTCCAGGTACAGGTCGATGTTGGCCAGCGTTAGGCGTTGCACGCCATCCGCACAGGCGTTGTCGATCCAGGTGATGGTTCCCTGATGCAGTTTGATGGCCTGCATCTTGAGGCTGATGGCGTCAGGGCGTGATTCAAGCAGATCGGCGATATTCAGGATGCCCTTTGTATCGCGGCTGATGGTGGCCTGCAGTCCGTCGACCACGACCGTACGCAATGCAAGCTGGTGCCGCAATAACGGCAACAGCCCCAGGTGGATGGTGATCTTGCGGGCGCTTAAGAACTCATCGGTTGAGGTGCGTTCGCGGAGGTGCAGGTCGTCAATCACGAACTCGGGACCGAACCGCCAGATGAAACGGATGTCGCCCAGGCTGATCTTGCGGTGCAGCGAATCTTCCAGCATGGCAATGATCTGCTGTTGATAGGTGCTGATGTCCACAAGCCGAGGCAGCAGCGGGCCGATCACCAGAAACAGGATCGCGCCGAAGATAAGCAGCAGGCCGATCAGTTTGAGGTACCAGTGCCTGATATTCATGGCTGGGCCTGTTCGCTGCCCGTGGTCGGCAGCGGCAAGATTCGCACCTGCAGTACTGCAGTACGGGTAACCTCTTCACAGACCAGGCGGTAGCCATGCCAGACGACAGATTCTCCCTGTATCGGCAGGTGTCCCAGTTCATGCAGTACCAGCCCCGCCAGGGTGTCGTAGGGCAGATCGCCCTCCTGCTTGACCCCCAGCAGCTCGTTAAGGTCAAAGATCGGCAGCATGCCGTCCACCAGCCAGGTGCCGTCGGTCAACTGCTGCAGTTTTGACGGCTCCCCGGCGTCGTGTTCATCCTCGATTTCGCCGACCAGCTCTTCAAGCAGATCCTCGGTGGTGACCAAACCGGCCAGGCCGCCGTATTCATCGACCACCAGGGCCATGTGGTTACGGGTGAGCTGCATCTCTTTCAGCAGATCGTTGATCTTTTTCCCTTCAGGCACAAAGACGGGGGGGCGCAGCACTTCATCCAGCACAACCGGTTTTCCGCGTACCAGGCGGGCGAGCAGGTCTTTGCCATGCACCACCCCGACGATTTCCTCAATGCTGTCACGGTAGACCGGGTAGCGGGAGTATTGGGATTCCAGCACGATCCGCAGGATATCCTCGCGGGATGTTGAAAGTTCGAGGGCAATCATCCGGGTGCGGGGCACCATGACTTCCCTGACACAGGTGTGGGTGAATTCGAAGATGTTACGGATATATTCGTGTTCGTCCTCGCTGAAAACGCCGCTCTCCTGGCCTTCGGCAACGAGGTGCTGCACCTCTTCGCGGGTGATGAAGGAGTCATGGCCGCCCTTTAGGCCGAGGAGCCGTAGCACCGCCCTGCTGGATGAGGTCAGAAGCACCACCAGCGGTGTCGCCGTCCGGGCACCCAGCTGCATCGGTGCCGCCAGACGCAGGGCGATCTGGTCGGCGTATTGCAGGCCGATCGCCTTGGGGACAAGTTCACCGATGATCAGGGTGAGATAGGAGACCAGCGCCACCACGATTGCCGCAGAAACCGGGCCGGCGGCCTGGCGCAGCAGCGGCCAGGGGAGGGCGGCGATTACCGGTTGCAGGTGCTGGATGGCGATGATGCCGCCCACCGTTGAGGCGGCTGAACCCGCCACGGTCATGCCGATCTGGATAACGGCCAACAACGGGTGCGGGTCTCGCTGGAACTGCTCCACTATCTGCGCCCGTTCATCACCCTCGTCCACCAGCTGGGCGACACGCCCCTTGCGGATGGAGATGATGGCGAATTCGGCCATGGAGAAGAGGCCATTCAGCCCGATCATCACCAGGATGGCTATCACCTCAAGTGTTACGGTATCCATGATAGCGGCATTTTCACCCGAGGTCGCCGGGATGTCAACTACACACCGGTGCGCGGTACAAAAAAACCCGCCACACGAATGGGGCGGGTTGGGATCGGCAGGGAAACCTGATCAGGCGGCGTTTACCAGCACCTTCAGGTTGGCGGTCACCTCGGGGTGGAACTTTACCGGTACACTATACTCACCCAGTTGCTTGATCGGTTCCGCCAGGGCCATCTTCTTGCGGTCGATGTCAAAACCTTGTTCCTTGAGAAACGCGGCGATCTCCATGGTGGTAACGGAGCCGAACAGCTTGCCTTCCTCGCCAGCCTGGTGGACGAGGGTTACGGTTACCGCCTCCAGTTTGCCGGCCAGCAGCTTGGCTGCTTCAAGGGCCTTGTTCTTCTTGTATGCCAGTTGCCGTTTGGCATGTTCCAGGGCCTTGGCATTTTTTTCTGTAGCCTCAATGGCAAACCCTTTGGGGAGCAGGTAGTTGCGGGCATAGCCGGGGGCCACCTTGACGATATCGCCGATCTGGCCCAGGGTCTCAATGTTTTCCTGCAGAATCACTTTCATCTGGGTGCTTCTCCTTTCAAGCCTGTTTTACAGGTTTTCTTCCTGCTTAGGTCGTGGGGTCCGGAAGTCGCCCCACAGATCAAATATGCCGAGAATGGCAACCACCGGTAACAGGTAGGGTTGCAACAGCAATACGAGGGTCAGCATCACCTTTAACATGCCGGCGTAGGTGGTGCGCCCCGCAAGGGTGACCAGCACCGCCAGCCCCTGACAGAAGTATAGCACGGCAAGTATCACGATAATATTCAACGCCGGCGTGGTGAGCAGCGTTGAGGGCGCCAGCAGGCTGAAGCCGGCCACGATCAGGAACCAGATCACTCCCTCGGGCACCCGGAAATCACAGAAGGGGGTTATCGAGAGCGCCATTTCCCGTTTCTGCGCCATCCTGCGCAGAAACAGCAGGCTTAGGGCACCGATCAGGAGCAGATTCAAGCTGGCCAAGGCGGGAAAGATGCGGATCAGCGTGGTGGCAACGGTCTGCATCCCCTGCCGGATCGTCTCCAGGTCTTGGGGACTCAGGCCTTGCTGCTGTTCATACAGCTTCATCGCCTGGGCCATGCCGGTGGTGATCTCCTGCTGGGCCATGGTGAACAGATCCTGCCCTGCCGACAGTGCCATGCCAAAGGCCATCAAGGCCGAGGCCGTTACGGCTATGGCGGTTGTCCAGAGCAATGCGCGGAGGGCGGTCATGCCGCGTAAGATCAGTTCAGGCAGCAACAGACCAACGAGACCACACTGGAGCAGGTACCAGATACCGATCGGTGGTCTGAAACCTCCTCCGAGCATCAGCGCGGCGATCAGCGTGGCAAGCAGTGCAGCGCGGCGGCCACTGGACAGACGTGTGTAGCACAACGGCACGGCGGCCAGAAAGCCGGCAACAAACCCGATGAACGGTACTGCCAGGCTTGCCGAAAACAGGAGGCCTGAGCCGGCCGCGCCCAGCAATACCGTGCGCAGGTAGTGCCAGACGCCCGGTCGTGGCTCGTCAAACGTGTTCAAGTGGCGGTGCTAAGGCAGCGCGTGACCAGCTGCCAAAGGCAGCAGGGCCAGGTTGCGGGCCCGCTTGACCGCCTCGGTGATCTCGCGTTGGTGTTTTGAACAGTTGCCCGAAATCCGACGCGGTACGATCTTGCCCCGCTCGGTGATGTAGTAGCGCAGGGTGCGGGGATCTTTATAATCGATGGTCATTTCTTTCTCGGCGCAGAAACGGCACACCTTGCGGCGCTGGAACGGACGCTTCTTGCGTGGGCCGCCAGGTCCGCGGTCGGGACGAGGGCCGGAAGGACGAGGGCCGGAAGGACGGTTGTTTTCAGGTGTTGTAGTGGTCGTTGTGATTTCACTCATTGGTTGGTATCCTCCTGGAACGTTAGTCAGCTGCAGGCTCAGCAGCTTCGGTCGTCTCGGCGGCCGGCTTGCGCTCAACCACCTTTTTCTCCGGTTCGTCGGTGATGTTGACGCTTAAGTAGCGCAACACCTTCTCATTGAGCCGCAGGCGACGCTCCAGTTCTGCAACCAGCTCGGCCCCGCCATCGAAGCGCAGGTAAAAATAGCGCCCACGGGGAAATTTTTGGATCGGGTAGGCCAGTTTGCGGGCCCCCCAGTCGTCCAGCCGGTGGAAGGCACCCTGATAGGATGCTACTACTTCCTGAACCTTGTCGGTGATGGTCTTGACATCATCTTCGCCAAGGTCCGGCTGGAGGATGAAGATGGTTTCGTACTTCCTCATGATATGAATCCTCCTCACGGATTTGGTAGCCCCGGTCTGGCCGGAGCAAGGAGTTGGTGGCCGACTGGCCACGTGTGTGAACGATCTGTATAGGAGAACTGCTTTGAAATTGCAAGCATATTTTGCAGGTCTTCAGAATTTGTTGACAGCCTGGAGATGAAGACCTACTGATAGCCTACCGTCGTGAGTTGAACGCGAACTGGATAACAAGAACAAAAGGAGATGCCGTCATGAAAGTAACCCTCAGATATATACTGCTGTTTGTCGTGCTGGCCGTTTCGACGCTGCTTGCGGCCTGCGCCCCGTCAGATCTGGTCATTAGGCCCAGTTACCAGCCCATCGGCGAGAGCAAAGGCGCAGGCGGTCCGTTGGTGGTGGCCTCTGCCTTGGAGACGCCGGCCGGACATGGCGGCGCCGAACGGGTTCAGTTCGTCTATGGCGAGGTTAAGGATACCGACGGCAAGGTGATGGGAAGTGTGGTCAGTCAAACCTCTCCCACCGCCGTGGTGCGAGACGCCCTGCAGATGGAACTGCTCAAAGCCGGCTATACGGTGCAGGTGGCGCAGGCCTTGCCTGCCGGCGTTGAGCAGGGGGTGGTGCTGACTGCAGCGACCGTTACGCTTGATGAGGTCAGCTCGCTGGTGAAGATAGAGGCCGACTGCAAGGTGAATCTCTCCCTGGAACTGTGGAAGAAGGGGGCCTTGGTGCGTCGGTTGACCTATGGCAAGAATGTCTCCGACTTCGCCGTCAGGGATCGTGAACAGCTGCACAGGCAACTGTTGCAGAAGGCCTTGGGGGCTGTCATGAAAGACGCCACGGCGGATCTGGTGAAGTATCTCAAATAGTGTGATGAGGAGCACTGCATGGCTATTGCAAACAAGATCGCCGGTCATATTTCCCGTTCGTCCTGGATCCGCAAGATGTTTGAGGAGGGAGAGCGGCTGCGGGAACAGTACGGTAATGACAATGTCTACGACTTCACCCTGGGGAACCCGGATGTAGAACCGCCCGCCGCCTTTGGCGAGGCGCTGCGGCAGCTGGCGAACCATCCGCTGCCGGGGATGCACCGCTATATGAACAACGCCGGCTATCCGGAGACCCGGGCTGCCGTTGCCGCCCGTCTGACAAAGGATGCGGGGCTTACGGTGACGGCCGATCAGGTGGTGATGACCTGTGGCGCCGGCGCTGCCTTGAACGTGGTACTAAAGACCATCCTCAACCCCGGGGAGGAGGTCATTATTCTGGCCCCGTACTTTGTCGAATATAAATTTTACATCGACAATCACGGCGGGGTGCCGGTGGAGGTCTGGACCGACCGGGAGACCTTCCATCTGGATCTGGCGGCCATAGAGGCTGCCATTACGACCAAGACCCGCGCTATCATCATCAATACCCCCAACAATCCCACCGGGGTCATCTACCGCGCCGATGAATTGGCAGCGTTGGGAGAGTTGGTGAAGCGTGCGCAGCAGCGTAGCAGTCATCAAATCTACGTGATTTCTGACGAACCGTATGCGCGGCTGTCCTATGACGGGCAGCAGGTCCCCAACGTATTCCCGCTGATCGAGACCAGTGTGATCGTTACCTCACACAGCAAGGATCTGGCCCTGCCTGGCGAGCGGATCGGTTATCTGGCCGCCAATCCGCGTATGGCCAATGTGGCCCAGTTTGTCGAGGGGGCGGTGTTCTGTAACCGTACCCTCGGTTTTGTCAATGCGCCGGCGCTGATGCAGCGGCTGGTAACGGGTCTTCAGGAGAGTTCAATCGGGACGGATGGGTACCGACAAAAGCGGGATCTGTTGTACAACAGCCTGACCGGCTTCGGCTTCAAGATGGTCAAGCCTGACGGCGCCTTTTACCTGTTCCCGCAGTCACCGCTCACAGACGATGTCGCGTTTGTCCGTCAGGCCCAGCAGGAGCGCATACTGCTAGTGCCTGGTTCGGGCTTCGGTGCTCCGGGGTACTTCAGGATCGCCTATTGCGTCGATCAGGGGATGATCGAACGCAGCCTACCGGCCTGGGAACGGCTGGCCAGGCAGACGATCCGCTAGAGATTTTCTGAGGGGCAGGCGTCAAAATTTTATATTACCACGGGGTTGGCCAGCGATCATCTAACGGCTGTGTCAGGATGATGGCGACCTCGGCAAGGGTCCCCTCCGTGAGGGCGGTCAGCTCGCTGGTCAGGTGGGTCGCTGCTGCCATGTCGCCGTTTCCGGCGCTTTTTTCGAGCGCCTCCGCGACGGCAGCCAGCCGGAGCGCACCCACCGAGCCGGCAGAGCCTTTAAGGGTATGGGCAACTTCCGACACGGCATTCAGGTCGGAGGTGCTGTATGCCGTTTGGATGGTCTGCAGATTCTGCCTCGCCTGCTTGTCGAAGGTTTGCAAGACATCGCGCAGCACATCGCCGAACCCAACCTGTACGTAGTTTTCATGAAGATAGGCAAGGTCGAGAAATCGCATGCCATGGTACCTTTGCCGTTAGTTACCTGCTGCCGTCAGTCGCGAAATCGTCTCACCAGGTCCTGGTAGGCGTCAATCCTGCGATCCCGCAGAAAAGGCCAGATCCTGCGCACCTGTTCACTTCTGGCAAAGTCCAGTTCGGCGATGATGATCTCCTCGTGATCGCCCGAGGCCTGTGCCAGCAGTTCTCCTTGCGGCCCTGCCGCAAAGCTGTGGCCCCAGAACCGGATGCCGCGTGCAGCCGGATCGGGCGAGGCCTCGAAACCGACCCGGTTGATGGCCAGTAACGGTAGACCGTTGGCCACAGCGTGGCCCCGTTGGACCGTCTCCCAAGCTGCCCGCTGCCGTTCCTGCTCCTCGGGGGTGTCATGGGGGTCCCAGCCGATGGCGGTGGGATAGATCAGCAGGTCGGCTCCGGCCAGGGCCATCAAGCGGGCCGCCTCCGGGTACCACTGATCCCAGCAGACCAGTACTCCCAGGCAGCCGATGGAGGTCTTGATCGGCCTGAATCCCAGGTCTCCCGGGGTGAAGTAGAATTTTTCGTAGAAACCGGGATCATCGGGGATATGCATCTTGCGGTACATACCGGCAATGCTGCCGTCGGTCTCGAAGACCACCGCCGTATTGTGGTACAATCCGGCCGCGCGGCGCTCAAACAGAGAGGCCACCAGCACGATTCCCAGCTCGTTGGCCAACGCCCCCAGGCGGTCAGTCGTGGGGCCCGGTATCGACTCGGCCCGATCGAATTGGGCCGTGTCCTCGGTCTGGCAGAAATAGGGGCCGGTATGCAGCTCCTGCAACGCCACCAGGCGTGCCCCACGGGCGACTGCATGACGTATCTTGTCACATGTTTTTGATAGTGTGGCGCTGTAATCGGTGCTACAGGTCTGTTGAATCAAGGCTGCAGTCAGCGTGCTCATGACAAGACTCCCGTGGGCAGTTGCATGGTGATGCAGTGCAGTGAGCCATGCTGTTCAATCAGGGGCAGGCAGTTAATGCCGATAACTTCGCGGCCGGGAAAGGCCAGGCCGATCATGGCCAGGGCCCCGTTGTCGGTGGGCTTGCCATAGGTGGGCACCAGTACCGCACCGTTGATCACCAGGAAGTTTGCATAGGTGGCGGGCAGGCGATGCCCCTCGTCATCAAAGCAGGCAGTGGGCCAGGGCAGGGCCAGCAGGCGGTAGGGGCGCCCCTCGGGGCTGCGTAACGCCTGCAGTTCGGCCTCCATCTGCTTGAGCGGCTGGTAATGCTCATCTGCGGGGTTGTCACAGGCCGCGTACACGATGGTATCGTCGGGGCACAGCCGGGCTAGGGTATCGATATGGGCGTCGGTATCGTCACCGGCCAGGTGTCCATGCTCCAGCCAGTGCACCTGGCGAGCCCCCAAAAGCGAGCGCAGCGCTCCTTCGAGTTCGTTGCGGTCTAGCTGGGGATTGCGGTTCGGTGAAAGCAGGCACTGGCTGGTGGTAAGGATGGTGCCGTTGCCGTCGCTCTCGATGCTGCCTCCTTCCAGGATCAGGCCTATCGTATTGACCTTTGGCGTGAGCACCCCCTGGTGTTTGAGCGTGCGTGTCAGCAGGTTGTCATGGTTGGCGGCAAATTTGAGTCCCCAGCCGTTGAAACCGAAATCAAGCAGTACTGGACGGTTATTGACCAAAACGGTGATCGGGCCGCTGTCTCGGGTCCAGGTGTCGTTGGTGTCGGCGGCTGCGATGGTCACCCGCTCAAGCGGGATGCCGGCCTGACGTAACCATGAACGGGCCTCTTCGGGGACAGGCGCCGCCAGCAGGACCGCCTCAAAGCGGACGATGGCACTGATCAGGTCGGCGTAGACCTGACGGATATCGGACAGCAGGGGGGCCCAGTCGGTTGTTGCGTGGGGCCAGGCCAGAAGAACGCCGTCCTGCTGTTCCCACTCGGCTGGGAGACGAATTGCCAGCGACATCAGAATCGATTCCTTCCCAAGGTATGGCGGTAGTGCGAAGCGTGTAAAGTATAGCCTCGAATCTACCCTGTCGCAAGGCCTTTGGCCTTGCTTTTCGGCAGCTCTTTGGGTAAGACAGAATTCACTTGTGCAACTTACGAGATGCTGTAGATAAACGAGCGGAGAAGATAGGTATGCTGCAGTCCATTACTGTGCAAGCCCCTGCCAAGGTGAACTATCGTCTTGATGTGGTTGGTCGGCGTCCCAATGGCTATCACGATTTACGAATGATCATGCAGCGGGTGAACCTCTGCGATGAGGTTACCATGCGCCTCGTTGCGCGGCCGGGCATCAAGGTTGCCTGCGGTCGTGATGGCGTGCCTGAAGGGGAGGGGAATATCGCTTGGAAGGCGGCACGGGCGCTGCTGGAACGCACTGCCGGCGATCAGGGGGTCGAGATCGGGATTGTAAAGAACATTCCGGTGGCGGCAGGACTGGGGGGCGGCAGTAGTGATTGCGCCGCCGTCTTGCTGGGGTTGAACGAGTTGCTGGGGCTAGGGCTCTCGGTGGAGCAGTTGATGGAGGTCGGCGTCAAGCTGGGGGCCGATGTGCCGTTTTTTGTCTTCGGACAGACCGCACTGGCCGAAGGAATTGGCGAACGGCTGACCCCGCTGGTCAAGGTCCCGTCTGCCTGGTTGGTGCTGGTCAATCCCAATCTGCCGGTGTCAACCGCCTGGGTCTACCAAAATTTGCAGTTGACACAGCGGGAACGGCTGGCTACACTTCCTAACTCTTTTGAGACGGTGGCCGAGCTGTGCGCCATTCTCGGCAATGATCTGGAAACCGTTACCATTCCCGCCTTTCCGGTGATCGATGAGATCAAGCGCTCACTGGTTGGGCTTGGTGCGGCCGGTGCCCTTATGTCGGGCAGCGGTCCGACCGTGTTCGGCCTGTTTTTGGACGAAACCACGGCACGGCAGGCCGGTGCCGTGTTGGAGAGACAGCGGGACTGGTTTGTCGCCGTAGTGGAGACCGTATAAAACCAGCAGGTTTTGATACGGTTGTTAATCACTGTTTGAAAGGTAGTACACGCCATGTATGACAAGATCAGGGTCTTTACCGGCAACTCGAACCCCGTTTTGGCACAGAATATTTGCGAAGGGTTGGGAGTGCCACTGGGAAAGGCCCGGGTAAAGACCTTCTCTGATGGCGAGGTAATGGTTGAGATTGGTGAGAACGTCCGGGGGCGAGACGTCTATGTGGTGCAGTCCACCTGCGCCCCCACTAACAATAACCTGATGGAACTGCTGGTGATGACGGATGCCCTCAAGCGGGCCTCCGCCGCTACGATTACCGCTGTTATCCCCTATTACGGGTATGCCCGTCAGGACCGCAAAGCCGCGCCTCGCACCCCTATTTCAGCCAAGCTGGTGGCCGATCTGGTGACCACCGCCGGGGTTGACCGGGTGGTAACCATTGATCTGCATGCCGCCCAGATTCAAGGTTTTTTCAATATCCCCGTGGACAATCTGTACGCTGCTCCGGTGATTTTGAGCCATATCAAGGAGCGCTTTGCCGGGCAAAACCTGGTAATGGTGACGCCGGACGCCGGCGGCACGGAGCGGGCCCGCGCCTACGCCAAACGTCTGGAATGCCCTATGGCGCTGATCGACAAACGTCGTACTGGCCCTAATGTGGCCGAGGTGATGCACCTGATTGGCGATGTGCGGGATAAGGTCGCCATTATCCTTGACGACATGATCGACACGGCCGGCACATTGACCCAGGCAGCCGGTGCCCTTAAACAGAACGGCGCCGCCGCCATCTATGCCGCGGCAACCCATGGTGTCCTGTCCGGGCCGGCCATTGATCGGATAAACGGCTCGGTGATAGAAGAGATACTGCTGACCGATACCATCCCGTTGGGAGAAAATACCAAACGGACCAGCAAGATAAAAGTGTTGAGTGTTGCCGGGCTGTTGGCAGAGGCGATTCGTAGAATCCACGATGATGAGTCGGTCAGCTCACTATTTGTTGTCTGATCTCGAGGTACCGTAACTAAAACTTCGTGCGGCATGATGTTCCAGTTGCCCACGCTTGGAGGAGACCCATGCAACAGACCCAGATGAAAATTGAAGCCCGTACCAGTACCGGTAAAGGTATCAGCCGCAAACTGCGCGCCGCTGGTCGTATTCCCGGCGTTGTATACGGCCGCGGCATGGAGCCGGTACCGGTCAGCCTCGAGCCGAAGGCGCTGTCCGCAGCCATTGCCGGTGAGGGGGGGATAAATAACCTGATTACCCTGCAGGGTGGCGGCAGCCTTGATCAGACCGTGGTGATCGTTGCCGATATCCAGATTGATCCGCTGAAAGGCAATGCCGAGCATGTCGACTTGCACCGGGTCAATATGAACGAAAAGGTTCGTGTGACTGTGCCGGTGCTGCTTAAGGGCAGCGCTAACGGCGTAAAAGAAGGCGGTCTGCTGGACTTTGCCCACCACACGTTGCATATCGAGTGTCTGCCCGGGGGGATCCCCGAAAACATTGAAGTGGACATTACCGAGCTTAAGATCGGTCATTCGATCCATGTGCAAGAGCTTAGCCTCCCGGTCGGCGTCAAGTGTCTGGAAAATCCCAAGACCCAGGTGGTCGGGGTGCTCGGCAAGCAGGCTGAAGAGGGAGAGGCATCTGAAACTCCGGCAGCTGAAGCCTAAGAAAAGGTTCGCATCTGGGCCGTGGTACCTCTACGGCCCAGATGCGTTGTAACACCATGGAGACAATACTTATCGCAGGCCTGGGAAATCCCGGCCCCAAGTACCAATGGACCCGCCATAACGCGGGTTTTCTGTTTCTTGACCGTCTGGCCCATCTGGAAGGGCTTGCCCTTGCCCGCAAGCAGTTTGGCGGGGTGACCGCCGACTGGGAACGCAAGGGCACGCGTCTCGTCTTACTGAAGCCGCAGACCTTCATGAACCTTTCAGGCCGTTCGGTTGTGCAGGCGTTGCAGTTCTATAAACTCAAACCTGACCGGCTGATCGTGATCCACGATGAGATTGATCTTCCGTTCGGGACGGCCCGCCTTAAGCAGGGTGGGGGGCACGGCGGCCAGAACGGCCTGCGGTCTATCATGGAACAGCTGGGACGGGGTGATTTTCTGCGCCTGCGGTTGGGGATCGGGCGCCCTGTGCATGGTGATGTGACAGATCATGTGCTGGGTACGTTTACGCCCGGCGAGATGGAGGGGTTTGCCAGGGTACTGGATGGTGCCCTGGAGATGTTGGAAACGGCCCTTGATGAGGGGGTGCCTAAGGCGATGAGCCTCTACAACAACCGAAATTTTCTGGAAGGATGACGGATCATGGGGTTTAATTGCGGTATTGTCGGCCTGCCCAACGTAGGCAAGTCCACCATCTTCAACGCCATCACCTGCGCCGGAGCCGAGTCGGCCAACTATCCCTTCTGTACCATCGATCCCAACGTGGGGATTGTCCAAGTACCGGATACCCGCATTGATCAACTTTCAGCCATAGTCAACCCCCAGAAGTGTCAACATACCACCATCGAGTTTGTCGACATCGCCGGTCTGGTCAAGGGGGCCAGTGCTGGTGAGGGGCTGGGTAACCAGTTTCTGGGACATATCCGTTCGGTGGATGCCGTGGTGCATGTGGTGCGCTGTTTTGATGATGACAATGTGGTGCACGTGGCGGGCAAGGTCTCGCCGGCGGATGACATTGAGATCATCAACACGGAACTGGCCCTGGCAGATCTCGATACGCTGGAGAAAAAGCTGATACGCGCCGAAAAACTGGCACGCAGCGGCGACAAGAAGGCCAAGGACGAGATGGCGCTGTATGGACGGATCAAAGTGCTTTTGGAACAGGGCAAAAAGGTGCGGGACTGTGCCGAGAACGAGGATGAGCGGCTCTGGTTGCGGGATCTGCACCTTCTGAGCGCAAAGCCGGTGCTGTATGTGGCCAATGTATCCGAAGACGACTTGGAGGGGAACCACCCCGCGGTGGGGCAGGTACGCCAGATCGCGGCGGTTGAAGGTGCCGGCGTCGTGGTGATCTGCGGTAAGATCGAGTCTGAGATCGCCGAGCTGGATGGTGATGAAAAGCAGGCCTTTCTGCAGGAGATGGGGCTTGCTGAATCAGGGCTTGATCGGTTGATTCAGGCCGGTTATGACCTGCTTGGCCTGATCACCTACTTCACCGCCGGGGTGAAAGAGGTGCGGGCCTGGACAATCACGAGGGGTACCAAGGCCCCGCAGGCTGCCGGGGTGATCCATTCCGACTTTGAAAAGGGGTTCATCAGGGCCGAAGTGATCGGTTTTAACGACTATATCGCCTGCAACGGTGAGTCCGGTGCCAAGGAAAAGGGGCTGATGCGGCTGGAGGGGAAGGAGTATGTCGTAAAAGACGGTGACGTAATGCATTTCCGCTTTAACGTCTAGCCGGTCGGCCCGTGTCCAGCTGTTTAATCTTGCCGCCCGACGCCGCTGTGCGCCGGGCGGTTTTGTATCTGCCGTCCGTGATCCCTCCCTAACAGTTCGGCTTCTTCTTTTAACCATTTCATGATATTACCGTGTGGTACGGTTCAGGTGACAGGGGATGGGAGGTAGTGTGGACCAGATGCTGTTTCAGGCTTCCCTCGAGTTCATGTCAATCCATGATGTGTTGCAGTGGATTGAGATGAATCGCCTCTCGTGCGTGGTCAACATCACGCTGAAGGTGGAGCGTGAAATGGTGCTGTACCTGGAACAGGGCAAGATCGTCTTTGCCACCTCGCGCAGGAGGGGCTTAAGCCTGAGTGAACTGTTGATCAGGACCGGTGCCTTAAAAGAGCCGATGGTGGTGCACGCCCTGGCAGAGAGTCGGGCAGCCGGTGTCTCACTTACCCGTTACCTGATCGAACAAGGGCTGTTGTCGTCCACTACTCTGGCCAATCTTTTCAGGCAGTTCCTGCTGGAACTGTTCCTCGAACTGTTTGCCAGTAAATCCGGCAGTGTGGCGGTGGTGGCACCGGCACCCGCTGCGGTGCTGGGCGGGTCGCTCAAGCTTGATGTGGGGCGTGTCCTGCTCGATGCGGTCAGGCTTTTTGACGAACGGACGCGTGATACGGATAAACAGCGCCATGAAGCCCGTACGTTGTTGAACAAACGGCTTTCCGACGAGGATTTCCAGCTTCCGGTGTTGCCGTCGATCCTGATGCAGCTGATCTCTCTTATGGAGGATGACGCCACAACCTTTCAGGATATGGCCCGGGTGATCATGACCGATCAGGTGCTGATTTCACGGATACTCAAGATCGCAAATTCTCCCGTATATGGTGGCAGCGGGCAGGTCGATTCAATTCATTTTGCCATTGTCCGGCTTGGCATGCGTGAGATCATGACCATTGTGACCGGCATCAAGCTGAACAGCATGCAGTATGGTAACCTGCCCCAGGAACGCTTGCAGGCGCTGCTGGACGACGCCTTGAAGACCGCCTTCGTTGCCAGCGGGCTTGCCCGGCAATGCCGTCTCGACCCTGACGAGGCCTTTTTGGGGGGGCTGCTGCTCGATCTCGGGAAGACCGTGATACTGACGCTTGCGCAGGACTACAGCATCGAGCAGGAGCTGCTCGACGAGTTGATGCACGTCCGGCATGCCGAGTTAGGGGCGCTGATCGCCGGGAAATGGAACTACCCTGAGGCGATACAGCATCTTATACGCTATCACCATACACGTAACCTGGGCGGTATGGTCAACCCGACACACACGGTCATCCAGATCGCCGATCAGACGGTCCAGTCAGGCGGGGAGCACGGTGTTGACAACGACTTGCTGCATGTTCTCAAGCTTGCCCCTGATGCTGTCCGGGATGCATATGAGGCAGCCCTTGATGCATTCAGCCGGATCAAATCATCTTAGTCGGGACAAATAGGAGTTGTTTTATCTTTTTTCTTGCATTGTCGCAGAAGTGAGGTATGGTAACAACTAGGCGTTACGCCTCATCAATCCTAGGAGGACCCCCCATGCCCAAGCGTCTCGAAGTGTACAAGTGTCAGCATTGCGGCAATATTGTTGAAGTGCTCGTTGGCGGTGGTGCCAATATCGTCTGCTGTGGTGAAGATATGCAACTGCAGGATGAAAATACGGTGGATGCGGCCAAAGAGAAGCATGTCCCGGTTATTGAGAAGGGAAGCGGCAGCATCACCGTCAAGGTAGGTGCGGTAGCACATCCGATGGAGGAGAAGCATTACATCCAATGGATCGAACTGATCGCCGATGGCATGGTCTACCGTCAGTTTCTGCAGCCAGGCCAGGCCCCGCAGGCGACGTTTTGTATCACGGCAGAGCAGGTGTCGGCTCGCGCATACTGTAACCTGCACGGCCACTGGAAGGCGTAGGCAGATACACACCCGCTATAGATTTGGGTAGTGTCTTTTCAAGCCCCCTGGATATCTTTGCTCCAGGGGGCTTGTGCGTTCAGGTGGTACGCTGCAGCAGGTCTTGAAAGTGATCCGCAGAAAGCGGCCTGCTGAAGTGGAAGCCCTGCAACTGGTGGCATCCTTGTTCTGCCAGCAGGATCGCCTGCTCACGGTTTTCTACGCCCTCGGCCACTACGGTAAGCGACAGGCTTTCCGCCAGCGACAGTACCGATTTAACGATGGCCACGGCATTTTTGTCATCGGGCAGGTCCTTGACGAAAGACCGGTCGATCTTCAGTTCACTGAGCGGCATCCGCTGGAGGTAGTTGAGCGAGGCATACCCGGTGCCGAAGTCGTCGAGTGAGAGCTGTACCCCCAGGTCACGTAACTTTTGCAGGGTGGCAATTGTCTGGGCGCTGTCCTGCATGATGATGCTTTCGGTCAGTTCCAGGCAGAGACAGTGCGGGGCGATGCCGGTGGCTGCGAGAACGTCAGCAACCATGCTGGGGAGGTCGCCGGTATGGAATTGGACTGCTGAGATGTTGACTGAAACCTGCAGAGGGAGACTGTCCGGGATCTGCCAGGAAATCAGCTGCCTGCAGGCAGTCTCCAGCACCCATCTGCCGACCTCGACGATCATGCCGGTCTCTTCCAGGATCGGAATGAATTCGATCGGCGGAATAAGACCGGCATGGTGCAACGGTTTCCAGCGTAAAAGTGCCTCAGCGCCGCAGATGGCGCCGCTATCGGCCTTGACCTTGGGTTGGTACTCCAGAAAAAATTCGTTGCGTTCCAAGGCGCGGTGCAGACCAGATTCCCGGGACATCCGTTCCCGGAGACGTTCACCGAGCTCGGCGGAGTAGAACGCATACTTGTTTACCCCCAGCAGTTTTGCCTGGGAGAGTGCCGCATTGGCATGCTGCAGCAGGGTGTCCAGCGACTCCCCGTCGTGCGGAAAAACCGCAATGCCCAGACAGGCGGTAATAAACAGTTCGCTGCCCTGCAGGTGGAAGGGGGGGGCGAGCACCTTGCGGACGTTCTGGATGCAGCCATGGACCTCATTGCAGTCGGTTATCATGACCACAAATTGGTCGGCACCTAGGCGTCCTACCGTCGCGGTTGCCGGCTTGTGCTCTTTGAGGCGGTTGGCGGTCTCTACCAGCAGCTGATCGCCACATTCATGCCCGAGCGCCTTGTTCACCGCCTTTAAGTGGTCCAGATCCAGCAACATGACAAACAGGTCCTTGGGACGGTTGGCATGGGCGACAATGGTGTCAAACTGCTGGCGTAACTGCTGGCGCATCGGCAGCCCGGTCAAGGGATCGAGCGACCCCAGTTGCTGCAGTCTGCGGGCGTGGTCGGCTACGCTCTGTTCCAGCAGCGCCTGTTGGCGTCGCGTGGTGGCAATATCAAGAAGCCGGTCGTTTATCTTTGCTATCACCTGCTCGAGGGCGGCAAAGTCATGGATCGGTTTGGTAATGTAATCCCAGGCCCCCTGACGGACCGTCTCAATGGCATAACTGACCGATCCGTTTCCTGAAATAATCACGACCGGAGTGTCCGGCGAGCGATGCCGGATGGCGGTTACCACCCCCAGCCCGTCCAGTTCTGGCATCATCAGGTCGGTCAGCACCAGATCGGGCCGGAGCCGCTCGAACAGGGTAAGCCCCTCCTGCCCTCCCGAGGCCTCGTAGACCTGAAAACCGGAATCTTGCAGATAGGCGACAATACTGCGGCGCAGGGCGTCATCGTCGTCGATCACCAGTATGGATTGTTCGCTAGGTTTCGGCATGGTGTCCATTCTCTGTAAGCGGGAGTCGGATGGTAAAACAACTGCCCTTGGCCGGTGACGATGCAGCGGTAATCGAGCCGTGGTGGTTTTTGACAAGGATGGCGTGCGAAACCGACAGGCCGAGACCGGTGCCCGAACCGACCGGTTTGGTGGTGAAGAACGGTTCGAAAATCCGCAGGCGGACCTCCTCCGTCATGCCGGGGCCGGTGTCGCACAGGGTCAGCATGGCGCAGTCGCCATCACGCTGGGTGCTGACCGTGATACGGCGTTCCGACTGTTGGCCCGCCATGGCCTGGGCGGCGTTCTTCAGCAGGTTGATCAGTACCTGCTCGATCTCGGTGACGTTGATCGGTATCGGCGGCAGGTCGGGGGCATAGCAGCGTTCCACGGCGATGCCGGCAAAATCGCAGTCCTTGCGCAGCGCATAGTCACTTGCTGCCAGTTCGAGGGCATGATCGATCACCTCGTCCAGCGGCGCAAGCTGGTGCTTGGGGCCGCCTTGGCGGCTGAATTGCAACATGTTTTCGATGATGCGGGAGGTCCGGCGGACCGCCTCGCGCATGCCGGCCAGGTAATCGGTTATCTCACGTTGTCTGAGGTAGTGTTGTAGTGCCACCAGATCGATGCCCAGCTGGTCGGCCACCAGGTGGTTGGCTGGCAGCTCGGGCGAGAGTCTGCGTTGGATGTTTTGCAGGTCCTGGGCGATGATCCCCAGCGGATTGTTGATCTCGTGGGCCATGCCGGCGGCCAGACCGCCAATCATCACCATCTTCTCGTTTTGGATCAGTACCTCGTGCTGTCGTTTCTGCTCGGTCAGATCCTGAAAGAAGATCAACAGCCGTTGCTCACCCTGGGTGAACAGTTTGACCACCGAGATCTGCATCGGGAACAGGGAGCCATCAAGCCGCATCCCCTCGGCCTCGTAGCTGGCAGGGACCTCTTCCCCCCGAATTCTACGGGCGGCACGGTCCCGGGCCACCGCCTGCCAGTCGGGGGCAAAGTAGTCGATTATGGACCTGCCCAGAACCTCCTGCGCATTTTCATGACCTGACATCAGGGCAAACGCCTCGTTGGCGTAGCGGATCGTCCCCCCATCGGTCATGGCGATCCCCATGGGGGCCCTGTCGATTAATCGCAAGAGCTGCCCTTCGGTATCCTGTAAGGCCGCCTCGGCCTTCTTGAGATCCGTAATATCCTGAAACAGGTAGACGGCATGGGGGCGTCTGCCGATCATTACCACCCTCACCGACAACAGGCCGGTCCGTACCGGCCCGTCTGCCGCATTAATCTGGATCTCTTCGCAGTCGAGCCTGCCCTGTCCCATCAGCAGCGTCTGCAGCCGATCATGCAGCTCGTTGCTTAACATCCCCAGTTCCTGGGTGGTCTTGCCCAGCATCTCGTCCCGGCTGCGGCCGGTCAGTTCAGAGAACTGCCGGTTCATATCGACATAGATACCGCTGTCAAGCGTACAGAGCGCAATGGCTACCGGGCTCTCGTCGAAGATGATCTTGAAGCGCCGCTCGCTGGCGTGCAGTGCCTCCATGGCGCTGACATTCGCCGTGATGTCGATGTTCAGGCCGAACAGGGCGGTGACCTTGTCTGCGTAGCGGATGGGGGCCACAATCCTGCGGAAGATGCTGTTCCCCTCGCGGACCTCCATATCAACCGGCTCACCGTCTAAGGCCTGTTCGCAGTAAAGTGACCAGAGCTGTGCCGTTGCGGGAGGTATGCCATCCTCCTCGGGGGTGTGGCCGATAGTGACCTGGTAGTGCGCGGCATTAAGGTCGTTCTGCATCAGCAGGCGATTGTCGCGGTCGCGCACCCAGAGATCAAACGGTATGCTGTTGAGGATGGTCTCCAAAAAGGCATTTTTTTCCTGCAACGCCGATTCGGCAGCCCGCAGCTTGAGGGTTTTCCGTTCCACGCTGTGGCGGAGCAACAGGTTGAACAGCACCAAGAGCACCAGGATGCCGGCCAGCGTCGCCGTGGAGATCTTTAGCCAGAACGGCATGCTGGATTCGTTGCGGGGATGGAGCCAGCGGGCCAGCGCCTGGTAGTAGGCTGAACCAGGCTGGTTTTTCATCTCGGCGATCCGTTTGTTGATGGCGGAAACGAGCCGTGGATCGAGGGACGGGGTCATTGCCAGGTGGACATGCACCGGATTGAAGATGATCGGTGTCGTCTCGATGTGATAGGCACCGGCTCGTTTCATGGCGAAAAAACGACCGGCGACCCCTGCATCCAGTTGCCGCTTTTCTAATGCACTGAACACCTTGTCAAAATCAGGGTATTCGCGGTAGGTGGCGGTGATGCCGAATTTTTTTAACTGTTCGCGGAGCCGCAGGAAGTGGATGTCGTTGGGGACTCCTCCCACCGAACACCCCTGCAGATCGAGGAAGGAGTTGATGTTTTTGCCGGGGCTGGAATAGATCACCCCCCAGTTGGTGACGATATCGTCGGTAGAAAACAGAAATTGCCGGGCCCGTTCCGGTGACCAGGCGAGCGGTGCCATCAGGTCAAGCTGGTGTTTTTTCAGCATATTCAGGCAGGCGGCCTGGGGGCAGGAGACATAGTCGATCTGCCACCCCTCACGCCGGGCCACCTCATCCATCACATCGACAAACAGCCCTTCGGCCTTGCAGGCGGGGGAGATGCCGGTCAAGGGCGGGCTCTGTTCCAGACCCATGCGCAGGGTAACCGGGGCACAGAGGGCCGGTGGCGGCCCGGCAAGGAGAAGACCGCAGCAAACGGCCAGGATGCAGTATATCGATCTGGTGAGTGTCCGCATCATCTGGCCGAGTCTCCCTGGCAGCGTGGCGTTACAGTCTGAATTGTCCCACCAGCCGTTGCAGCTCCTCGGCCTGGGTCGAGACGTTGTTCGCAGCCAGCGCGGTTTCGTTGATGCCGTGGCTGTTCTGGTGGGCCAGATCATTTAAGTTCAGGACATTGTGGCTGATCTCACGGGTGGTCGAGGTCTGCTCCTCGGCCGCCGTGGCTATCTGGTTGATCTGGTCGGTGACTGCGCTGACTTGTTCCAGGATAGCCTGCAGCGACGTTTCCAGCTGGGCCGCCTCGGCGGCGCCCCGTTCAGTCCCCTTGACCCCTTCCTCCATGGAGTTGATGGCGGTTTTGGTCTCTTGCTGGATGCCACGGATCATGTCACTTATCTCCTTGGTGGCACGAGTGGTCCGTTCTGCCAGTGCCCGCACCTCATCGGCCACCACGGCGAAACCTCTGCCCTGTTCGCCGGCCCTGGCCGCCTCAATGGCGGCATTTAGGGCCAGCAGATTGGTCTGGTCGGCAATATCCTCGATGGTGGCGACAATCTCCCCGATCTGGTCCGAACGCTGTCCCAGCGATTCAACGATCTGTGCGTTCTCTTTGGTCTTCTGGCCCCGGTAGCGAATCCCTTCAACGGTCCGGGCCACTACCTCAAAGCCCTGGCGTGTGGTATCGGCCGCCTGCTGGGCACCGCCGGCCGCCATGTGGCAGTTGTTGGCGATATCGCTGCTGGTGGCCGCCATCTCTTCGCCGGCGGTTGCCAGGGTCGTGGACTGGGAGGAGAGGTGGTTAACGCTCTGGTTCATCTCCTTGGAGGTGGCCTGCAGTTGGGTCGCCGCCGCGGCCAGTTGCATCGCGTTGCCGGAAACCTGGGAGATGATGCTGTGCAGCTTGTGTATAAAGGTGTTGAAACACTCGCTGAGCTCGCCGACCTCGTTTTTGCCGTGGATCGGCAGCCGTTTGGTCAGGTCGCCCTCGCCCTGGGCGATGTCCTTGATGCTGTCAACCACCTCCTTGACCGGGATGGTCACCGAACGGGCCACCAGCCACGCCAGAAACACCGATAGGGCCAGCAGGATGACCATCACCGCGCCGATGGTAAGCTGGATATGGTGGACATGGGCCACGACGTCGTCGGTATAGATGCCGGTACCGACCACCCAGCCCCAGGGCTGGAACAGCTCGACGTAGGAGAGTTTGGGTACCGGTTTGCTGCTGTCGGCCTTGGGCCAGGCGTACTCGACAAACCCTTTGCCCTTCTCCTGGCAGACCTTTGCCATCTCCACAAACATCGCCTTACCGTTAGGGTCTTTGTCGTTCGTCAGGTCAATGCCGTTCAGCTCGGGCTTCAACGGGTGCATGATCATCCGGGGGGTGAGGTCGTTGATCCAGAGGTAGTTCGTGTTGTTATCGTAGCGGATGCTGCTGATCCTCTCTGCCGCACGCTTTTGTGCCTCGTCTTTGCTGAGAGAGCCGCTGTCGATCTGTTTCTGGTACGATGCCAGCATGCTGGTTGCCTGTTGCACCAGCGCCTGGGTGGCACCTTGCTTTTCATCCATGATCAGGTTGCGGATGAACGGGACCAGCAAGGTGTAGGCCACGACGACCAGTATCAGCCAGGTGGCCAGCGAAAGGGCCATTATTTTGGCAAAGATGCTCCAGTCACGATACGTTTTCATGGTAGGTGTCTCCTTCTCATCCAGTCATCCCTAAGCAGAAACATAGGTGTCTGGTGGTCCATACGGCAAGAGTCTGTGTAAAGAAACAATTATAATTAAACCTTGTGCTATTGCAAGCCTGAAGCGGTAGCGGTGGTTCGGCCCGTCTTTACAGGTATGCGGCTCTCATGTATCATGTCGCCCATGAAAAACCGGATTATCAGTAACTATCTTATGCGGGAGATTGCCAGCATCTTCCTGCTGGCGCTCAGCATCTTTACGCTGGTGCTGTTGATGGGGCGCCTGGTGAAGTTGATGGAGATGGTGGTAGCCAACGGGGTTTCGCCGGCCGATGTGGTGCGGCTGATCGGCTACCTGCTCCCGTCCTTTCTGGTGCTGACCATTCCGATGGCCTTGCTGCTGGCGGTACTGCTGGCCTTTGGTCGGCTTTCCGCCGATAACGAAATCACGGTGATGAAATCCAGCGGCTTAAGCCTGGTGGCCCTGCTGCCGCCGGTGTTGGTCTGTTCGGTGGTAGCGGGTCTCATGACCCTGTTTGTCAGCCTGGTGGCGGTCCCGTGGGGGAACACCGGTTTTAAGCAGTTTACCATGGAGCTGGCCCGCAAATATTCCGCCTCCGCCATCCAGGACCGCATCTTCCGTGATGACCTGCCTGGCATGGTGATGTATGTCGAACACTACGACGAGCACAGTCACCAGATGCAACGGGTCATGATCCAGGATGAACGCGATCCGAGCCGTCCGCTGACCATTTTCGCCCGTAACGGGATCATCAGCTCAGATGAGGCTACTGGAACCATGCGGATACTCCTGCGTAACGGTAGTATCCACATCATGGACAGCAAGGGAGGGGGCTACCGAGTTGTCGCGTTTGGCGACTATCTGCTGACGATAGATATGGGCAAGACCGGTGCGTTGGTGCGGACTGAACTTGACCTGGGGGTGGGTGAGCTGCTGCAGATCGCCCGGAACCCGCAGGCGCCATTGCCGGCCCGCAATAAAGCCCTGGCCGAGCTGCACAGCCGTTTTGCCTTCCCCGCCGCCGCCCTGGTGTTTGGTCTTCTGGCACTGCCTTTGGGCATATCAAACCGGCGCTCCGGTAAAGGGGCGGGTTTTACCGCCAGCATCCTGGTCTTATTGGTCTACTATGTCTTGCTTTCGTTTCTGCGGACCGTTGCCGAAAAGGGGAGTCTTCCCCCCGGGCTGGCGTTGTGGCTGCCAAATCTGTTGTTCTTTGCTGTGGGACTGGGGCTTTTCGTGCTGGCGGTACAGGAACGGTCTGTGCGGGACCTGGTGATGCCGCGCCGGAGGGGCCACCGATGATGATTGTCAGCCGCTATGTTGCCAAGGCCTGGCTGCGGATGCTGCTTTTGTGCCAGGCGGGCTTTGCCGTGGTCTATCTGGTGCTCGATTTCATGGAAAAGTTCGGGCGTTTTATGAAGGCCGGCGCCTCAGCGGGGGCACTGTTACAGTTTTATCTGTACAAAATACCGGAGATGGTGGGGCAGACCATGCCGTTTGCCGTCTTGCTGGCAACCCTGCTGACCTTAGGGATGTTCTCCCGCAATAGTGAGTTGACCGCCTTACGCAGCTGCGGCTTGAGCATCGCTCGTATCGTAGCGCCGCTGGTCTGGCTGGGGTTGCTTTGCAGCTTCCTCCTGCTGCTCAATACCGAACTGGTGATTCCGCAGTGTTACAAGCGGATGGAGTATGTTGACAAGGTATTAATCAGAAAACAACAGCGCATTGCCGTCTTCCGGTTGAATAATATCTGGTTCCGCTCCAACGACCTGATGCTGCAGGCCAAGGTGTTTGACCCGAATACGCTGGTGCTAAAAGGGGTGACGGTTTGGGAGCTGTCGCGGCTCATGGAACCGGTCCGGAGGATGGATGCGGAACGGGCCGTCTATGATCTGTCGGGATGGCATTTGGAACATGTAAAGATCCGTTCTTTTACCGCCGGCGGCATGACGGTGCAGCAGGTTGAGCGGCTGCCCATAGCGCTCAAGCTGAAGGTGGATGACCTGCGAATACTTGACAACAAGGCAGACAACCTGAGCTTCAAGGAGTTGCATGCGTATGCCCGCAGTTTGCAAAACGGGGGCTACAATGCCGACCGGTATCTGACCATGATGCATAGCAAGCTGGCCTTGCCCTTTGGCGCGTTGGTGATGGTGGTGCTCGGCATCCCGTTCGCCCTCAGGACGGGGCGTACCGCCGGGGTGGCCAAGGGGATAGCGATAGGTGTCGCGCTTGGATTTGTCTATTTCATCGTCAATACCGCCGTGCAGTCCTATGGCCGTGGCGGCGTATTGCCTCCCATTGTCGCGGCATGGGGGGGGAATCTGATCTTTGTCTTGTCCGGGATCTGGCTGTCGATGACGGTCAAGCAGCAGTAGCTGCTGCCTAAAATGGTCGTGAAACTGCGTGGTCCAGTGCAAACCGATTACAATGGGGATAAGGCACTCAAGCGTGACGCTGAAGGTTACGCCTGCCCTACAGCGGCAAGTTCCAGTCTGTCAAGACGGCGAACTACATCCTTGTCACTCACCAGGTTGCACCCAAACAACAGGCGCTTGCCTGTGGCGAATGCTATATGGGTGGCCGGATGGATTGGAAGGCCCTGGGCTACAAAGGCGACCCGATGCTGATCGGCGGTCGGTTCTCGAAGAGGGCCAAGAAGTAAACTTGCTGGTATAGAGGCAGTATGCTGGGCACACAAAGGCCGCGGGGGAGTTTCCCGCGGCTTTTGTGTCGCAATGGCTCATCGGTTGAAGGCAGAAACAAGGCTGCGGCTATGAGCGTCCTTTCTCGCGCAGTAGCAGCAGCGCCGGCAGGAAGATCAGGAAGGCCAGCACGATGGCGGTCATCCCCAGCGACATCACCGCACCGATACTGAACACCCCCTGATGACGGGCCACCATGAGGGCCCCAAAGCTGCATAGGATGGTGAGTGCGTTCAGGAAAACCCCCACGCCGGCGCTGCTGGTCACCACCTGGAGCGGTGTCTCCCCTTCGCGGCGGTAACGGGCCAGGATGTAGATGGCCGAATCGATCCCCACCCCCAGCAAAAGTGGCATGACGATCACGTTGGCCACGTTGAACTTCAGCCCGAATAGTCCCATCCCCCCCACCATCAGCAACAGCCCCACGAGGAGCGGCAGGATGCCCAGTACCACCAGTTTCAGGCTGCGGAAGGCCACGAGCAGGATGAGGACGATGCCGGCAAAGGCGTACAAAAAGGCCTTCAGGTAGGAATCCTGCAGGATGCGGAACGATTCATAGACGCTGACCGGTTCGCCAGTGGCGTGGGGGACTACGCTTTTGATCTGGGAGACAAAGGCCGCCAGGGGGGCCTTGTCGAAGATCTCCTGTTTCGGCACGATCTGCAGCAGCAGACGGCCATCTTTCGCCACGAAGAGTTGCCGCATGGCCGGCGGGATGT
>JAJXUW010000103.1 GCA_021782545.1 Deltaproteobacteria bacterium
CCCATCTCAAGAAGCACGGCATTAAATGATCGCCATCATCGACTACGGCATGGGCAACCTGCGCTCGGTCCAGAAGGCGTTCGAGCGGGTAGGCTTTGAGGCGCTGGTCACCAGTGATCCGCGGCAGGTACTGCAGGCAGACCGGGTCGTGCTGCCCGGCGTGGGCGCCTTTCGCGACTGCATCCGCAACCTGGAACAGGGCGGCTTTGTGGAGCCGATCCTCACGGTCATCGCCGAGGGCCGCCCGTTCCTCGGCATCTGTCTTGGCCTGCAACTGCTTTTCAACGAGAGCGAGGAGTTTGGCCTGCACAAAGGCTTAGGGGTAATCCCCGGCCGGGTGGTCCGCTTTCCCGACGGGATGATCGAGGCCGGCGAGAAACTGCCGGTGCCGCACATGGGCTGGAACCAGATCAGCCTGCGGGGTGACCCACCGCTCTTCAGCGGCGTTGCCGACCAGAGCAACGTCTATTTTGTGCACTCCTACTATGTCAAACCGGATGACCCGGCCATGGTGGCCGCCACCTGCAGCTACGGGCTTGAGTTCTGCGCCGCCATCCGCAGGGACAACCTGGTGGCCACCCAGTTCCACCCCGAGAAGTCCCAGGCCGTGGGCCTTACGATGTTGAAGAACTTTGCCGAGATGAAAGGCTAGCATGATCGTCATACCCGCCATTGACCTGAAAGAAGGCAGATGTGTCCGCCTGGAGCAGGGCGAGATGCACCGCGACACCGTCTTTTCCGACAACCCGGCTGAACAGGCCCTGCAATGGCAGCAGGCCGGTGCCGAGCTGCTGCACTTGGTGGACCTGGACGGCGCCTTTGCCGGCCAACCAAAAAACAAGGCCGCCATCGAGTCGATCCTCAAGGCCATCACCATCCCAGCCCAGTTGGGGGGCGGCATCCGCGACCTGGCCACCATCGAGGCCTATCTTGCACTGGGCCTGTCCAAGGTGATCATCGGCACCGCCGCCCAGCGCAACCCCGAACTGGTGATCGAGGCCTGTCAAAAATTCCCTGGGCAGATCGTGGTGGGGATTGACGCCAAGAACGGCATGGTGGCGGTACAGGGTTGGGCCGAGGTGAGCGATATCACCGCCGTTGATCTGGCCAGAAAGTTCGAAGACTGCGGCGTTACGGCCATCATCTACACCGATATCAGCCGCGACGGCATGATGGCCGGCCCCAACCTCGAGGCGACCAAGGCCTTGGCAGAGGCGATCACCATCCCGGTGATCGCTTCGGGTGGCGTTTCATCGCTCAAGGATATCGACAACCTGATGGCCATTGAACTGAGCGGCATCAACGGTGCCATCATCGGCAAGGCGATCTATACCGGCGCCATCGATCTGCGTGAGGCGATTAGCCTTACCAAGCGGGGCCGCCAATGCTGACCCGCCGCATCATCCCCTGCCTGGACGTAACCGGCGGCCGGGTGGTCAAGGGGGTCCAGTTTCTGGAGCTGCGCGACGCCGGTGACCCGGTGGAGATCGCCGAGGCATACGACAAACAGGGAGCAGATGAGCTGACCTTTCTGGACATCACCGCCTCCAGCGACGAGCGCGACACCATGGTTGACGTGGTGCGACGTACCGCCGAGCGGGTCTTCATGCCGCTCACCGTCGGGGGCGGCATCCGGGTGGTGGAGGATATCCGCCGCATGCTGAATGCCGGTGCCGACAAGGTCTCGATCAACACTGCAGCGGTCAACCGGCCCGAATTTGTCCGCGAAGCGGCCGAGCGGTTCGGCTCGCAGTGCACGGTGGTGGCGATCGATGCCCGGAAGAAACTGGGGGAAGAACGCTGGGAGATCTATACCCACGGCGGCCGCAAGCCGACCGGCATCGACGTGGTTGAGTGGGCCGCCCGGATGGAGCGCTTTGGGGCCGGCGAGATCCTGTTGACCAGCATGGACCGGGACGGCACCAAGGATGGCTACGACCTGGCCCTGACCCGCGCCGTGGTGGACGCTGTCTCGATTCCGGTCATCGCCTCCGGCGGGGTAGGCACCCTGGAGCACCTCTACGATGGTTTTACCACGGCCGGGGCCTCGGCCTGCCTGGCCGCCTCGATCTTTCACTTCCGCCAGTATACCGTGACAGAGGCAAAACAGTACCTGCAGGGACGCGGCGTCCCAGTCAGAATGGTGTGACATGACAACCGACCAGCATATCCTCGACCAGCTGTACCACGTGATCCTGTCCCGCAAAGGAGCCTCGCCGGACAGTTCCTACACCGCCTCACTGCTCACCAAGGGGATCGACAAGATTCTCAAGAAACTGGGCGAAGAGGCCACTGAGACGGTAATCGCCGGCAAAGGCGGCACGAATGAGGAGTTGACCTACGAATCTGCCGACCTCTGCTACCATCTGCTGGTGTTGCTGGCGGCCCGTGACATCCCCGCAGATGCGGTATGGAAGGAGCTTGAACGTCGTTTCGGCACCTCCGGCATCGCCGAGAAGGCCTCGCGAGCCGGTTCATAAGAACCGGTTATTTATTTGATTGACATCTGGCCAACTGCTGCTAGTATGTGAAACTCACAAAAAAATACGCCTTGGCATTCGCGGCAGCATCTAGAGCTGTCAGCGTTACGTATCTTACGATGGAGGGAGGGATCATGGATGCCGGGAGTACGGATTCGGGAAAACGAACCATTTGACCTCGCCCTGAAGAAGTTCAAAAAACAGTGCGAAAAGGCAGGGATTCTCTCCGAGGTTCGCAAGCGCGAGCATTACGAGAAGCCCAGTATCAAACGGAAGAAAAAGGCCATCGCCGCCCGCAAACGCGCACTGAAAAAACAGCGCAAAATGATGGACTAAGCCTGTCCAACGCCAGACCGGCCGACGTGATTTGCGTTGCCGGTCTGGCGTTATTTGTTTGAGCAGGGCTTTCGCAAGAAAGCCCTTTCGCTGTCTTCACTCCACCTTCTGGACCTTTCCAATGAGCCTACTTGATATCGCCATCATGACAGTACTGGCTCTGATGGGCCTGCGCGGACTGCTGCGTGGACTTATCAAGGAGGTGGCGGCACTGACGGCGCTGATCCTGGGCGGTTGGCTGGCCTACCGTTTCCATAGCGCCGTGGCGGTTCCGTTCAAGGTGCTGATGCCGGCACCAGCGGCCGAAGTGCTGGCCTTTGTCCTGTTACTTGTGCTAGTGGGACTGGGGGCCCATCTGCTGGGCAATCTGCTGACCGGTCTGGTAAGGCTGGCGTTGCTGGGATGGGTCAACCGGCTGGGCGGTGTAGCGGTTGGGGTACTCGAAGGCGCCTTGATCCTGGGAATGGTCTTCTATGCCATCGTGGCGATCCCCTTTCCGTTGCAGCTTAAGGAGACCATCAAAAGACATACCATAGCCGCCCCCTTGGCGGCCTTTGGCGGTGCCATGCTGGATCGGGCCAAGGCGCTGCGTCCGGTTGCACGATGATTGCCGCCGACAAGGTCCGCGAGGTAGCTGAGCGGGTCTCGATCGTGGACGTGATCGGCGAGTACGTCAGCCTCAGGCGCAGCGGTGCAAATTTTACCGGGCTGTGCCCGTTTCATGGGGAGAAGACCCCTTCCTTCAACGTCAACCCGGCGCGGGAGATCTTTCACTGTTTTGGTTGCGGTGCAGGCGGCGATGTCTTCGCCTTTGTGATGCGACTGGAGGGAATCAGCTTTCCCGAGGCGGTGCGTAAGCTGGCCCAGCGGGCCGGTGTGACTATCGAAGAGCGCCCGTTGACTCCGGCCGAATTGAGGGCCAAGGAGGAGCGGGAAGAGCAACGGGCGATTTTGGACCTGACAGCCCGCCACTACCGCGAGATACTGACACGGCGACCGGAAGGGGCTGCGGGACGCAGCTATCTGCAAAAACGCGCGGTGAATTCTGAAACGGCCGCTGCCTACGGCATGGGCTACGCCCCGGAACGGCGCGACACCCTGGTGCAGGCCCTCAAAGGGGCCGGCCACTCGCTGAAGATGGCAGCGGTGCTCGGGCTGGTGCGCAACGGTGAGCGCGGCACCTGGTATGACCTGCTGCACAGCCGTCTGATCTTTCCGATCAGGGACGGCCAGGGACAGCCGATCGCCTTTGCCGGGCGGGTGCTGGACGGCGGACTTCCCAAGTATATCAATTCACCGGAATCGCCGGTCTATCACAAAAGCAACGTATTGTTCGGGCTGGATCTGGCCCTGCGGGAAATCCGCTTGGCTTCGTCAGTGATAGTAGTGGAGGGATATTTCGACCACCTGGCCCTGTATCGCGCCGGAGTGCGCAACGTCGTGGCCACCTGTGGCACCGCCCTGACCGATGGTCACCTGCATCTGCTCAAAAAACATGCTGAACGGCTTTACCTGCTCTTCGACGGCGACGCCGCCGGCCGCAAGGCCACGGTACGGGCCATGGAACTCTGCCTGGAACAGAAGCTGCCAGCCTATGTGATCACCCTGCCTCAGGGTGAGGACCCGGACAGTTTCCTGCAACAGCAGGGTGCAGAGGCCTTTCAAAAACGGATTGAGGCCGCCAAACCGGCCTTTGAGCAATACCTGACCTGGCTGCTCACCAAGACACCGCCGGACAGCGTCGATCGCAAAGTACGGCTGATGGATGAGATTGCGCCTCGGTTCAAACGGATTGCCGACCCGGTGGAGCGCGACCTGTACGAGCAGGAGGTCTGCCGTCTCATGGGGGTCGACCTGCAGGCGTTCCGCAAACGCCTTGCCGTTGAACGCAGCACGACGCGTTCCACTAACCAGCCGCAAGGGCCAACACCGGCGGCGGCTACGTTGCCCGCGCGGCAACGAGATCGTCTCCAGGAGAGCGTGCTGGTACTGCTGGGACATTATGCCGGCGCCCGCGAAGAGGCTGTCCGTTGCGGCCTGCTCGATCTGCTCGACCCCTACCACCGGCCCCTGGCCGAGGCGTTATTGAAAGCGGCCGGCAGTGACCAAGACCAGGATACACTCTGGCAACGGGCCTTTGCGCAGATGGAAGACCCGCTCCACAAGGAGTTGGGAGTGCGGGTACAGCTGGCGGATCAACATCTCGCCGGCATGGAAGATTGGCGACCGGCTTTTGCCGATTGCCAGCACCGTCTGCAGCAGACCGGTATCAAAGAGTTGAAGCAGGTGGCCAGCCGGCTGGCCACCCTGACGAGCGACCACCCCGACTACCGGCAGCTGCTGGAGCGGGCCAACGAGTTGAGAAAACAAAAATCGGGATTACAGTAACAAGGCAGCTGACGTTGCAAAGATATCCTGCAAAGGTTGGTATCTATGGCGAAAAAAAACATGGATGAAGTCAAGCAACTGATCGATCTCGGCAAGGAAAAGGGATTCCTCACCTTTGACGAGGTCAACGACATACTGCCCCCCGACATCGCCACTGAGCAGATTGACGATGTGATGGGGATGTTCGGCGAGATGGACATCGAAATAGTCGAAACCGCCCAGAAGGTGAAGCTCCCCAAGATCAAGATCGATCTTGAGGAAGGCGAGGAGGAGGCGGAAGGCGAAGCGGAAGAGGTGGAATTTGAACCAGGCGCCATCGGCCGCACCAGCGATCCGGTGCGGATGTACCTGCGTGAGATGGGTTCGGTCTCGCTCTTGACCCGCGAGGGCGAGGTGGAGATAGCCAAACGTATCGAGGACGGTGATCGTGAAGTCGCCGAGATCATCCTGAATACGCCGATCACCATCAAAGAGGTCCTGCTCCTGGGCGAAAAGCTGCGCAAATTCCAGATCACCCCCTCCGAGATCAGCAAGGATATCGAGGAAGACGCCGAGGTCGACGTCGACGAGGGCGAAGAAGACATTCATACAACCCGCCTGTTGGAGATCATCGATGCCATTGCCGCCAACAACCAGCAGGTCGTCGAGTTTGCCGCCGCACTGGAGGTTGCCAAAGGTGCCACCAAGAAAAAGGAGCTGGAGCGGCAGTTCAAGGAGGCCAAGGGGCATCAGGCCGAACTGCTGACCTCGCTACGCCTGAAAGACCGCCATATCACCAGGGTTGCAGACCGTCTGAAGGAGCTTTCCAGCAAAGTCACCCGGGTCAAGCACGAACTGGCCGAAGTGCAGAACATAGTGCCGCTGGACAAGCTGAACGAAATCATGGAAAAATTCAGGGTCGACGAAGCCAAGGGACTGGCCGCGCTCAAGCCGCTCAAGCTGAACGAGGAGGATTTCCAGAAGGTCGAGAAACGACTGCGCAACGGTGCCCGCAAGCTGATCAAGGTGGAGCAGGAATCGGGTTTCAAATCCACCGAGCTTTCCAAGGCGATCCGGGCCATCCGCGAGGGTGAGCACAAGGCCCGCATCGCCAAGTCAGAACT
>JAJXUW010000015.1 GCA_021782545.1 Deltaproteobacteria bacterium
TTTCGAATACATCGAAGTGGACTATAATCGCAACCGACGCCATAGTGCAAATGGTTGCATCAGCCCAGAAGCATTTGAGATTCAACAAGCCGCTTAACGGTGTGTCTACTCTGAGCGGGCAAGATCACCCACCAGTATTTAGATGATGGGAGCTTTTCTACAGATCAACCGACTGACTTCTTATTCTTTAAGCCAAACCCATTTTTCAATACCTTTGTGAAACGGCTAGCTCGGAACGGGTGGCCTTTTCGTCTGGTTGCAAAAAAGGAGGAACGCTAACGCTGACAAAGGGCCATTAAGGCCTTCATCAGATTCGTGGTGGTCACCAGTCCCACCAACTGGCCTGCACTGTCGGTAACGCAGATGCCGTTCAGTTTGTTGTCATGCATCTCTTTTACCGCTTCACACAGCGGCGCATCGGGCCTGATGGTATGGGGGTTGGGGTTCATGGCATCGGCCACCCTGGCCTTGGAAAGGACATAGTGCACTTCCCAGGTGTCCAGCGGAGTGGATTTGCCGGGTGTGTATTCCATGATCATCCGTTCGGTCAACAGTCCGCAGTAGGCCCCATTACGGGTTACCGGCAGGCGGCGAATGTTGTTCTCTTTCATCAGATGGATCGCCTCGATGATGGAGGCGTTCGCTTCGATGGTGATTGGGTTGGGGGTCATCCAGTCTGAAACCGTGTACATGGCCGGTCCTTTCTACATTCCCAGGAATGCTTTCTTGACATGTTCATTGCCCAACAGTTCCTGTCCGCCACCGGCCAACACCACCCGCCCGGTCTCCAGCACATAGGCGCGATTGGCGATTTTAAGCGACTGGTAGACGTTTTGCTCAACCAGCAGGATGGTTACCCCCTGGCGGTTGATCTCCTGAATGATCTCGAAGATGATCTTGACGAACAGAGGCGAAAGCCCCAAGGAGGGTTCGTCCAAGAGGAGCAGTTTGGGGTTGGCCATCAGCCCCCGGGCAATGGCCAGCATCTGCTGCTCACCGCCGGACATGGTACCCCCCAGTTGTTTTTCACGTTCCTTCAGGCGGGGAAACAGCGTGAAGACCCGTTCCAGGTTGCCTTTGCGGTCCTTGCGGGTGCTTTTGAGGTAGGACCCCATCAGCAGATTTTCCATCACCGTCATCTCCGGGAATATCTTGCGTCCCTCCGGTACCTGGACGATCCCGCGCTCCACCACCTGATGCGATGCCAGGGAGGCCAGATTTTCTCCCAGAAAGGTGGTGGTGCCGGAGGCAGGCCGTACTAGGCGCGAAATGTTTTTGAGGGTGGTTGATTTACCGGCCCCGTTGGCGCCGACCACGGAGACGATCTCTCCCTGATGGACCTCCAGGTCGATGTCCCACAGGACCTTCAGGTCGCCGTAGCTGAAGTTGAGTTTGTCGATGGTAAGCATTGCGGCCTCTTTCGATGTAGGTACGCTTAATCCTGGCCCAGATAGGCCGCTATGACCTCGGGGTTGCTGACGATCTCCTGCGGGTTGCCCTCCGCCAGTTTTTCGCCTGAGTTGAGCACCACGATCCGGTCTGATATCCGCATGATCGCCTTCATGTCGTGTTCGATCACCATCTGGGTGATGCCGCGCCCCTTGATATCCAATATCAGCTGGATGATCTCATCGCTCTCGGCAGGGTTCAGTCCTCCCATCACCTCGTCCAGCAGCAACATCTGCGGTTGGGTTGCCAGTACCCGGGCCACCTCCAGTTTTTTCCGTTCGCCGATCGGCAGCCCTCCGGCCAGGAATCGGGCCTTGTCCTCCATACGGACGACCTTGAGCTGTTCCATGGCCAGGTCGCTGGCGGTCTTGAGTGAGTTGGTGCGGCACAGCGCCCCCACCATCACATTGTCCAGTACCGACAGCTTGGCCAGGGGGCGGACTTTTTGCCAAGTGCGGGCCATGCCGAGTTTACAGACCTTGTCCGGTTGCAGGCCGTTCATTCGGCGGCCGTTGAAGATCACCTCCCCTTTTGACGGGGGGTAATAGCCGGTGATGCAGTTGAACAGGGTGGTCTTGCCGGCGCCGTTGGGACCGATCAGGCCCATGATCATCCCCTGCTCCAGTTCGAAGGAGACATCGGCGTTGGCCGCCAGGCCGCCGAAAAATTTGCTGACATGCTTGATCTCCAGGATCGCCATCAGGCCTCACCCCCTTTGCGCTTTACGGCAAGTTTCTTAAGGAATCCCAACACCCCCTCCGGCATGAACAGGATTACGATCACCACCAGAATACCGTAGATGAGGGCGTGGGCATGGGCCAGGTTGTCGTTGAGAAAACCGCCGAACTTGGAATCAGGCGAGACGAGACCTGTTTTGAAGATGAGTGAGGCGATCAGGTTGCTCCGTAACGCCTCGGAGAGCGGCACCAGGACCAGGGAACCGATGACCGGCCCGAAGATGGTGCCGATGCCGCCGATGATGCAGATCAGCACGATCTGCACCGAGATGTCGAGGGCCATCACCGTGGGGGGGTCCACAAAGCCGACGTAAATGGCGTAAAAGCTGCCGGCCAACGAGGTGAGCATGGCCGATATGACGAGGGCGATGTTTTTGTACAGGGTCAGGCTGATCCCCAGGGAATGGGCGGCATCCTGATCCTCGCGGATGGCCTGGAAGAAGTAGCCCAGCTTGGAATGTTGCACCAGCCAGGTAACCAGGATGGTCAGCGGGGCAAGGGCCAGACCGATATAGTAGAAGGGGATCTTGGTGCTGAAATCGGTGATCACGGTGCCGCCGATGGTGAAGGGGGGCAGCCCGGTGGCGAGGATGCCCTCGGCGCCGTTGGTAAGGGACGGCAGGTTCAGGGTGCAGAGCCGCAGGATCTCGGCTACGGCGATGGAGGCCAGCACAAAGTAGGGACCCCGGAGCCGGAAGCAGATCGAGCCGATCACCAGGGCCACCACCAGGGCCGCCGCCAGGCCTACCCAGACACCGTACCAGGGGGCCACTTGCCGAAATTGCAGCATCATCATGGTGGCGTAGGCGCCGGTGCCGAAATAGGCGGCGTGCCCCACCGAATACTGGCCGGTGTAACCGCCCAGGATATTCCAGCTCTCTCCCATGATGGTGCTGAGGAAGATCAGGATCATGATATGCAGCAGGTAGGGGTTCTGGACGAAGAACGGCACGATGCACAGTCCGGCGCATACTGCCAGCCCGGCGACGACGGTGACCGCTGAAGAGCCTGAGATGTCAGCTGAAAGTTTTTTGAGTGTGCTCATTGCGTTCGGTCCCCATTACATCCTGGATTTGCCCATCAGGCCGGAAGGTTTGAATAGCAGCACCAGCAGGAACAGGACGAACACCACCACATCCTTCCATCCCGATGAGATGTAGACCGCCCCCATTGACTCGGCAACCCCAATGATGATGCCGCCAAGCGTGGCGCCGACAATGCTGCCCATACCCCCCAGCACGGTGATGACAAAGGCCTTGAGGGTAAAGGTGCTGCCCACCTGCGGGAAGATGTAGTAGGTGGGGGAGATAAGCGCCCCGGCCGCGGCGGCCAGGGAGGAGCCGAGTCCGAAGGCGATGATCGACATCCGTTTGACGTTGATCCCCATCAACTGGGCCGCCTCGCGGTCTTGCGCCGTGGCCCGGATCGCCTGGCCGGTATTGGTTTTCATCAGGAACCAGTAGAGCAGCAGGGTGATCACGCAGGTGATCACAAAGGAAATGGCCAGCGGTGTGGAGACCGATATCCCGGCACCCCGCTTGTCGGGTTTGGACTTGAACGGCGGCTGGTAGTTATTGTAGGCCTTGGCCAGCAGGGTATGGGCCTCGGCACTGCCGGTGTTTGAGAAATCCGGGGCGGTGCTGTCATCGCTGGTGGAGGCGGCGGCAATGGCGGCGCCGTACTGTTCCAAGGCCTTTTTATACTGGGCGTCGGCTGCCGGACCACTTTGACGTGTGGCCAGCAGGTAATGCAGCAGGGCCGAACTGTTCAGGCCGGCAACGCTGTCGGAGTTGCCTTCCAGCCCCGCATCCAGCTTTTTCGCAGCCTCTTCTAAAAGTTTTTGTGCCTCGGCCCCTTGTCTCTGAGTGGATTGATGCAGCAGGGCCCGTGCCCAGTTATACTTGATGTCGAAGTCATCAGGGCTCAACCTGTCCGCTTCGGCAAATTTGGCATAGGCCTGTTCAAACAGCCTGTCCGCCGCAGCTCCCTTTTGCAGACCTGCCTGGCCGTCTAGGGCAATTCCCCAGTTGTTGAGGGCGCGGTACTGTTCGGGGTGGATCGCGGCTGCCTCGGCAAATCGCGCACTCGCCCTGATGTAAAGGTTTGCCCTATCGGCAACCTGGGCTTTTTGCGCCTTCTCCAATAGGGCGTTGCCCCGATTGTAGCGCCGTTCGTACTTGTCGGGGTTGACGATGGTGGTAAGGGCCTGGAAGCTGGCCGACGAATACTTGGTGGTCAGTATCTTGTAGTCGGAGGTAAAGACCAACATCATGGTATTGCTCATGATCAGCCCCAGCCCGATAGTGAGCAGGATCTGATTCTGGGGCAGGGCATCCAGCACCCGGTTGATGAAGAGCTTCTGCAGGAAACCGCCGAACAGGAACATGAGCGGGATGATGAGCAGCACGGAGACAAAGGGATCGATGTGTCCCAGGGTGAACAGGTAGTAGGCGAGGTACATGCCGAGCATCAGGATGTCGCCGTGGGCAAAGTTGATGATCCGCATCACACCGAAGATGATGGTCAGGCCGATGCCGATCAGTGCATAGACGCCACCGACCAGCACCCCGCTGACGAGAGATTGCAGAAAGATGGTCATTGTCGTTTATCTCCGGGGGTTGATGACCGCCCACCTGTCGGTCCTTGTGCCGGCGGGGAGGGCTGTAGGCAGCCTCCCCCCGCCGGGGCTATGCCGTTATGTCGGTCTTACTTCCAGCGTGGGAAGGGGTAGACCGGTTTTTTCGAGGTAAACTGTGGCGGATAGACGGTTTCATGCTTGCCGTTTTGGATCTGTTCTACCAGCATCTGGTGCCGGTTTTGGTTGTAGTAGCCGTTGTAATTGATGAACTGGACCTGGCCCATAATACCGTTCCACTTGCCGGTCTTGAGCAGTTCGCGCACTTTTTCACGGCTGCCGCCTGCCTTGGCGGCGGTCTCAGCCATGATCATCATGGATTCATAGGCGGTCGAGGCATGATAGGTCGGCTCTTTGCCAAAACGGGCCTTGTAGCGTTTACCGAATTCTTTGGCACCGGGCCAGTTGACATCGGGGGTCCACTGGGTGCTGGAGAAGACGTTGTTTGAGATGGCCTTTTCCTTGGCGAATTGTGCCACGGAGAAGCCGGCACCGGCCCCTAGGAAGGCGTGGGGCTGCAGGCCGATCTCACGGGATTGCCGCATCAGCAGGATGGCATCGGCGACGTAGGAGACCATGAAGACCAGGTCAGGCTTGAGGGCCTTGATCTTGGTCAGGGTGGAGCGATAGTCGGGAGAGCCCTTGGAGTAGGACTCTTGGAACACCACCTTGATTCCCTTTTTGGCCGCCACCTTACGGGCTGCCTGAGCTGCCGAGGTGCCAAAATCGGTGTTCTCATTGATGATGGCCATGGTGTGCTGCTTGCCCAGCTTGGTGGCCATGTTGATCAGGATGTCGGCGTAATCGGTGGTGGTGGCGCTGAGGCGGAAGAGCCATTTGAGGTTCTGCATGGAGATCTCGTCCTTGGAAGCCACCGGTACCAGCAGCGGCACCTGGTATTTCTCCGCCACCTTGGCGATGGCGTTGGCGCAGGCCGAGGAGTACGGGCCCACCACACCGATCACCTTGTCGCGGGTGGCAAGCTTCTCCATGGCGCTCATTGAAATCTGCGGCTTGCCGGTGTCATCTTCTTTGACAAGCTCGACCTCGATCCCCTGCTTTTTGAGATCTTCCAACGCTAATGTGACGCCGTTTGAAAGATTCTCGCCAATCGGGGCTTCAGGGCCGGTGATGGAGTTGACAAACCCTATCTTGACCTTCTGGGTTGCCAGTGCTGAAAGCGGTAGAGTCAGGATGATAGCCAGGGTGACAGCGGTGATTTTCTTGAGCATACGACATGTTCCCCCTTTGCAGAAAGATGTACCGGCCTTGGATAGGAAGTATATACCAAAATAATGTTTTATCAATCAACGGAAATCGATGGCCGGTGTATAGATGTTGTACCCAAGGGGCAGCAGTCCGCCCGATTAGGTTCAGCAATTCAATAAAGCGGTGGTTGAACGACGTTCGGCGTGGGTAAGGGGAGGGCGGTCGTACTACGGGCAGGGATGCCAGTTCGGCATTTTTGTGTTACCCGGTTGTTGGCGCAGTTGGTTTCAGCGGCGTTGCCAAAACCTCTTGTACCGCGAGAGACAGCTGTTCATAGCTGATCGGCTTGGAAAGTACCCGTTCAATCGGCATCCGTGCGGCCAGAGTCAGCAGCATCTGCTGAGAGAGCGCCTTGGAACCGCCTGATATGGCAACGATACGGGGACGATCGGGCTGAGACATCAGGTGCATGATGAGTTCAAAGCCGTCCTGTTCGGGCATGACGATGTCGGTCAGCACCAGATCGAATGATTGCTCGCGCAGCAGGTTGCGGGCCTCTTTGCCGTTTGCTGCGTTGCATACCTGGTGTCCGTCATGGGTGAGGAAACCTTCCAGGACCTGGGTAACAGCTAGGTCGTCATCTATCAGCAGGATGCGGGCCATACGTCATTTCCTTCCCCGGGGTGTTCAGGATGAGCTGCTTGGCAGGTATACCCTGACCGTACAGCCGTTGCCAGGTTCTGATTCGAGGTCGATGAATCCGTTATGTTGCTTGATGGTACCGTAAATCATGGCAAGTCCCAGGCCGGTACCCTTTCCTGTCTCTTTGGTCGTGAAAAACGGCTCGAATAGCTTGTTACGGATCTCGTCACGGACACCATGACCGGTATCCCGCACCCAGAGTACGGCAAAGGGCCCGCTGGGTGCTGGTCCTGCGCCGATTGCCTGCTCGGGTAGCCGGTCGACATAGCCGGTGCCGACGGTGACCGTCCCGCCGTCGGGCATGGCGTCCCTGGAGTTGGTGACCAGATTAAACAGTACCTGTTGCAGCAGTGTGGCATCGGCTGTCACCCATAAGGGGAGGGGATACAGCTCCAGCGCAAGCAGCTGTCTTTTATGGAGCAGGTTGCGGGCCAGTGGTTCGGTCTCCACAAGCAGCTGGTTCAGTTCGAGAAGACGTAAGGTGATCGTCTGACGGCGGCCAAAGGCCAACATGGAGCGGGTCAGCTTTACCCCGCGGTCAACCGCTTTGACAATCTCGGCCAGCCTGCGCTGTACCCCCTGGTCGGTGTCGGCGGTCAACTGGAGCAGTTGTGCGTTACCGGTGATTACCTGGAGGATATTGTTGAAATCATGCGCAATCCCGCTGGCGAGTTGTCCGATGGCCTCCATCTTCTGGGCCTGATGCAACTGTTCCTCCAAAAGCATCATCTGCGCCTTGGATTCTTGCTGTTTGGTCACATCGAAAAAGGTGCAGACCATCCCGATGATCCGCTCATCGTCCCAGATCGGATGGGCCGTATAGGCCACCGGCAGTGATGTGCCATCGCGACGCCAGAAGATTTCGTCAAACGCGCTGATGGCGGTACCCGTTTCCATAATCTGGTGTACTTTGCATTCGTGCAGTGGATACGGTGAGCCATCGGCGCGGGTATGGTGGACCAGCTCATGTATCTGGCGGTTGAGTAGTTGATCGGGGCTGTCGTACCCCAACAGCTGCGCACAGGAGCGGTTGGCCATGATGCAGCGTCCGGTCTGGTCGACGGCGTAGATCCCCTCTGCTGTTGAGTTTAACAACAGTTCGATCTTGCGGAGTTGCTGCCGGTTTTCGTGTTCGCTTGACAGCTGGCATAACCGCACCTTGGTGCCATACCAGGAGATAAGCAGCGCGGCCAGGAGTGCAATAAGAGTGACGACCCCAATAGATTCGATCTGGTGACTGTTGAAATGTGCAAGCAGTTGCCTGGTCTGTTCTGGAGGGATGGCGATGCCGGTGCCGGCCAGGAGCTGCTGGTGGCCGTACTGTTCTACGAGCATGAATCCGCCCGCCAGCAGCGTAATGACAAAGGCAAGGGTCAGGAATTGCTGGAGGAATATCTTTACGCTCGTTAACGGTCTGGTCATGGCGTGCCGGTGCCCTATTATCCGTTTTCTGTACTGAGGTAGTAACTATACACCACAATAGTCCGGTTTGTTGGTGTGAAATTAAAGGGGTGCCCAGAGGCCGTCCAAACATGCATGGACCAGAGGGGCTACCCAAACGGCGCCGATTGTCAGGAACAGGTTGCCAGAGTTGTATGCTGGATGATACCGTATCCATGACCAAATTCTATCAGGAAACGAGGCGTGCTGATGGGCTACCGCAGCCTACAACACTGTGTGCAGGATCTTGAGCGTCACGGTATGCTCCGGCGCATTGAGGTGCCGCTTGATCCCTGCCTTGAAATCGGCGAGCTGCAGCGTCGTGTCTATCAGGCAGGTGGGCCGGCGTTGCTGTTTACCCGGCCGGCGGACTGTCGTTTTCCGCTGTTGGGCAATCTGTTCGGCTCACTGGAACGCACCCGCTTCATCTTTCGCGATACCCTGCGTACCATTGAGCGGTTGGTGGCAGCCAAGGTCAATCCGCTGTCGTTGCGTAAAGATCCGCTGGGGACGCTGACGTTGCCCGGTGCCGCCCTGCATCTGCTCCCCAAACGGGTCGCCGGTTCATACGCCCCGGCCCTTAGGTGCACAACCACCCTGTCCGAGCTGCCCAAGGTAATCTCCTGGCCATTGGACGGCGGTCCGTTTGTTACCCTGCCGCAGGTCTATACCGAACGCCCTTCCAAGCCGGGTTTCGGTGGATCGAACCTTGGCATGTACCGGGTGCAGCTGGCCGGTAACCGGTATCAGCAAGACCGGCAGGTGGGCTTGCATTATCAGATCCATCGAGGGATCGGCGTCCATCATCGCGAGGCGGTTAACCGGGGGGAACGTCTGCCGGTGAATATCTTTGTGGGGGGGACTCCTGCCATGACGGTAGCGGCGGTGATGCCTCTGCCGGAGGGCATGCCCGAGCTGGCCTTTGCCGGGCTGCTGGCCGGTCATCGTATTGAGATGGCTGCGGGTCCAGGCAGACTGCCGGTTGCGGCCCAGGCCGATTTTTGTATCGTCGGCTCCATCGATCCTCATGCGACGTTGCCTGAGGGGCCGTTTGGCGACCACCTGGGGTATTACAGCCTGTGCCACGAGTTTCCCTTTGTCGAGGTCGAGGCGGTCTATCACCGACCCGACGCCATCTGGCCGTTCACCACCGTGGGGCGGCCTCCCCAGGAGGATACCTCGTTTGGCGCCTTTATCCACGAACTGACCGGTGGCCTTATCCCTACGGTGCTGCCGGGCGTAAAGGCGGTGCATGCCGTGGATGCGGCGGGTGTCCATCCGCTGCTGCTGGCAATCGGCAGCGAGCGCTATACCCCCTGGGAAGAAGTGCGCCGTCCGATGGAGCTTCTGACCCAGGCCAATGCCATTTTAGGGCAGGGGCAGCTCTCCTTGGCCAAGTATCTGCTGATGGTTGCCGAAGAGGATAACCCGTACCTCGACATTTACGATACCGGCGCGGTGTTACGTCATCTGCTGGAACGGGTGGACTGGCGGCGGGACTTACATTTCCAGACCGCTACCACCATGGATACCCTGGATTATTCGGGCGACGGGCTCAACCGTGGCTCCAAGCTGATCATCGCCGCTGCCGGTCCGCAGCAACGCAGGCTGGCAACCGAGTTGCCGTCAGAGGTTGCCCTGCCGGCCGGCTGGTCGTCGCCCCGGTTGGCGTTTCCCGGCATCATGGCGCTGCAGGGCTCCGCCTCTGCGCAACAGCGCGGCAGCGGCGACCCTGCGGTTGATCAGTTGTGTCGTTTTTGGGAGCATTCCCCTCCACCGCCGGGGGTGCCGTTGGTGGTCGTGTGCGATGACAGTGAATTCTGCGCCCGCACCCTTGATAATCTGCTGTGGGTCACCTTTACCCGCTCCAATCCGGCAGACGACCTGTATGGTGTGGGCGCCACGAGACGGGGCCAGCATTGGGGGTGCAGCGGTCCGTTGGTGATCGATGCCCACATTAAGCCGTTTCATGCGCCCGTATTGGAATCAGATCCGGCCGTGGTACGGCGTCTGGAGGCGTTGGCGGTTACCGGCGGGCCGCTGGCGGGGCTTTTCTGATCGATTGCCGGCGAGATTCACTTTGCGTTTTTTAAAAATATGCTATGATTTTTACGCACAGCATACTTAGTTACCCCAGGGAGGCTTTTGATGAGCACAACGGCGTTAGTGAAATCAGGCGATCACGCTGCCGCAATCGGTGGTGGTGAACAACTGATCCAGCTGGTAAGCTTCATGCTGAGCAATGAAGAGTACGGGGTAGAGGTGTTGAAGGTCCGTGAGATCATCAGGATGCCCGGAATCACCAAGATGCCCAACACACCGGAGTATGTTGAAGGCATCATCAATCTGCGGGGCAAAGTGATCCCGATCATCTCGATGCGCAAGCGGTTCGGCTTGCCGGAGATCGACCATGACAGCCATACCCGGATTATGGTTATGGACGTCGTAGGTGGTTTGACCGGTTTCATCGTTGATGCCGTCTCTGAGGTGATCAGGATCCAGTCCAGCGAGATCCAGCCCCCGCCCACCATGGTTTCCGGCAACATCGACCAGGAGTTCATCACCGGGGTGTTCAATCATGCCGACCGGCTGCTGATCATCATGGATGTGGATCGGATGTTTTCCCAGGAGGAACGGGAGTTCTTCACGAGCGTGGCGGAATAGACCGCCCATTCAGGGCGTTGTTAATGGTACAGACACACAGAAAGGCCGGGTAATCACCCGGCCTTTCTGTGTGTCTGGTGCCGCTGCCACGCTAGTGGGAACGGGATATTTCTTCCAGATTGCCGGCGATCACCGTTGCGGTGGCAGCCTGTTCCTCGGAGGCGGTGGCGATTTGGGAAATCACGTTTTTGATACTTTCGATGGATTCAACTATTGCAATCAGCGAGGCCTCGGCCTGATGGGAGAGCTGTTCGCCCTTTTCTGCCTCATCCTTGCCACTTTCGATTGACTGAACCGCCTTCTGGGTGCCGGACTGGATTTCGGCCACCATGGAGCCGATCTGTTTGGTGGAGGCCATGGTGCGCTCGGCCAGACGGCGCACCTCGTCGGCCACCACCGCGAAGCCGCGTCCCATCTCGCCGGCACGGGCCGCCTCGATGGCAGCGTTTAGTGCCAACAGGTTTGTTTGGTCGGCGATCTCGTTGATGACATTGACGATTTCGCCGATCTTTTCGGAAGTTGCCCCCAGATTGCCCACGATCTGTGCCGATGAGCGGACCACCTCGGCCACCTGCTGCATCCCCTTCACCGCCTGGTTCACCACGTTCTGCCCCTGGTGGGCGTTGTCCGCCACCTGAATGGCTGAATCGGCGGCCTGGGAGGTATTGCGCGCCACCTCATTGACGGTCATGCTCATCTCTTCCATGGCGGTGGCTATCTGATGGACCCGTTCCTCAAGATAGTTTTTGCGTTCTATCTCACGCCGTTGCTGCTCCTCAACCTGCCTTTCAGCGGTGATATCGCTCCAGCAGGCCATAAAACAGAGTACTTGCGATGAATCGGTGCTGTCCCAGATCGGGTAGGCCGTGGTCCGCAGGGTAACGGCACCGATCGGAATGTCGGCGCTGTGGGGCATGGCGGTACGTGGATCGCTGAAGATACGCCGTATGCGGCCGGGGTCCTTGTGGTACTGATGGATGGAATTACCGAAGGCTGCACCTACGTCGGCGCCCCGCAGACCGGCGTTCAGTTCGTTGCGATGCTGCTGCAGCAGCTCTTTGGCACGGCGGTTTTGATAAAAAATCTTGTTTTCCGGGGTGGTGTCACACAGCATGACGATATTGTCCACATTATCCAGCATCTGCATGAGTTTTTTTATTTCCAGTTCCTTTTCAAGCAGTTGTTGCTTTGGTATGCCACCAAACAGTCCCATTGGGTCCCCTCCGTGCATGTATGTAGGTATGGCGTCTACTATAGCCAAGAAGAGGGGAATTGCAAGTAATGGCTCGACGGAGTATGATGCGTTGTGCTGTCAGGAGAATGTACGCATGAAAAAGATGGTCATCTTGCTCTGGTTGGTATTCAGTGTGGTAGTCTGCGGCGGCTGCGACCGCCACGAACCGACCCCGGAGCACGCTACGCGACCGGTTGTGGTGACAACCCTCTTCCCCCTGTATGATTTTGCACGGTCCATCGTGGGCAGCCGGATGGAAGTGAAGTTGTTGCTGCCGCCGGGTGTCGAACCGCATCATTTTGAACCCCGTCCTGAAGATATCGTAACAATCCAGCGTGCGGCGCTGTTTATCTATACCTCGCCAGCCATGGAACCTTGGGCTGCACGCCTTCTGGCCGGTCTTGATCAGCGACGGTTACGGGTCGTCCAGGCGGCAGCCCATGTCCGGCTGCGGGAGATCGGGCAGAAAGAACAAGATGACGACGCGCATGATCTGCCACAGTCCGTCTCGGGCCATCGTCAGGATCCGCATGTCTGGCTCGATTTTGGCAACGCACAACAGATGGTCGATGAGATGCTGGCCGGCATTGTCGCCGTTGACCCTGGCCATGCCGGTGAATACCGGGCCAATGCCACCGCCTTGCAGCATCGTCTGGCCGATCTTGACCGCCGCTTCACCCAGGGGTTAGCCAACTGCACGAGCCGTGTGGTGCTTCATGGGGGGCATTACGCCTTCGGCTATCTGGCAAGACGCTACCATTTGACCTATCTGGCCGCCGAAGGGGTGTCGGCCGACAACGAACCATCCCCCCGTCAGCTGGCCGAACTGGTGCAGCAGATCAGAAGCAACAGGCTAGGGGCGGTGTTCAGCGAGGAGTTGGTGTCACCTCGTCTGGCTGATTCCCTGGCTGCAGAGACCGGTGTCCGGGTGCTACGGTTGAACGGCGCCCATAACCTCACCAAAGACCAGTTTGAGCGGGGAGTGACCTTTTTCGATCTGATGGAGCAGAACTTGCACAATCTGCGGCAGGGGCTGGGATGTCGATAGTGGTGTCTGCGCACGAACTGTGCTGTTCCCATGGGGAGGTGGCGGCGCTTGAAGGCATCACCTTCGAGGTAGCCGCCGGCGACTATCTGGGGATTGTCGGACCGAACGGTTCAGGTAAAAGCACGCTGGTGCGGGCTTTGCTGGGACTTACCCCCTGCCGGAGCGGCATGGTGACGCTTCTCGGCCGGCCGTTGTCGATGTTTAACGACTGGCAGCGGATCGGCTATCTGCCGCAGAACATGGGGCCGCTCAATCAGTCTTTTCCTGCAACGGTAGCCGAGGTGGTCCAACTGGGGCTGCTTGCGGGTAAAAAGACACCGCGGCGTATCACCAGGGCTGACCGCCGACAGGCTGAAGAGACCCTGGGGTTGCTGGGGATCGACCATTTGCAGCGTCGCCTGATCGGCGAGTTGTCCGGCGGTCAGCAGCAGCGGGTTATGTTGGCCCGTGCCTTGGTAAACAGGCCCGAGTTGTTGGTGATGGACGAGCCTACCGCGGCACTGGACCCCGAGATACGGGATCGTTTTTATGAACTGGTGGGGCAGGTAAATCGCCAACAGGGGGTAACCGTGTTGCTGGTGACCCATGATACCGGGGTTATCGGCTCACATGCGTCACGAATGCTGTACCTGGATAAAAAGCTGCTGTTTTGTGGCAGTTTTGACGATTTTTGCCATTCACCCGAGATGGCGGCCTTTTTTGGTGAACATTCCCAACACCTGATCTGCCACAGGCATTAACATGAGTGTCTCGCAATGCATCTGACGGATATGTTTTACTACGGATTCATCCAGCGGGCCTTGCTGGCGGGCATCCTGATCGCGCTTTTGTGTGCGGTGCTGGGGATGTTTCTAGTCTTGCGCCGATTGTCGTTGATCGGTGACGGCCTGTCCCACGTCACCTTCGGTTCGGTGGCCCTGGCGCTGTTTTTTGGTCTGCAGGGGGTCAGCATGCTGACGGTGACCCTCCCGGTAGTGCTTTTCTCGTCGCTTGGGATCATGCGACTTTCGGAGCGGGGACGCTTGGGGGGGGATGCCGCCATCGGCATCGTCTCATCGTTGGGGGTCTCGCTGGGGGTGGTGCTGGCCGGGTTGGGAGGTGGGTTTAACGTCGATCTGTTCAGCGTGTTGTTTGGCAGCATCCTGGCCATCAGCAAGGCCGAGATCATTGTGGCGGTGGTGCTGTCGGTGGTGGTGCTGGGTCTGCTGCTCTACTGGTACCACGATCTCGTGGCGTTGACCTTCAACGAGGAGCTTGCCCGTGTGACCGGCATCCGTACCCGGTTGTTGAAGGGACTTCTGGCGGTTCTGACGGCATTGACCGTCGTATTGGCCATGAAGCTGGTGGGGGTGATGCTTATCTCTGCCTTGCTGATCCTGCCCGCTTCCACTGCCCTGCAGGTGGCCCGTGGTTTCAGGGTGGCGGTCATACTGTCGATGGTGACGGCGGTGGTGGCGGTGACCGGCGGCAGTATGCTCTCATTCGGTTTGAATCTGCCTACCGGTGCCACCATCATCCTGCTGTCGCTTGCCCAGTTTTGTCTGGCCTTCCTGTATCGGCATTTCCGTCACAGTTCACTCAAACCGGTGTGAAACAGAGACCGCAGGCGCCTGCCGGAAAACCGGCTGATGGTGCCGGCAGGAAACGATGATTATCGCTTGCCATGCGCCATCTTGCTGCTGGCCGGCTCTCGGCGTAACAGCCACATGCAAAGTGGGCCGAACAGGGCCCCCAGGCCTACGCTGGCAAAGGCGACACCCCAGGCGCCGTCGATTCCGGGCCATGGTTGCCACCCCTGAAAACGGTCCAGGGTCCAGCCAAAGACGGTGGGGGAAATCATCCCCATGGTGTAGCCGATCAGTGACTGCATCCCCATGGCGGTTCCCAGGTAGCCTGGTGCCACCAGTTCGGTCAGGCCGGTTGAAAAAACCGGAGATTCAGCCACAATCAGCCAGCCGTAGAGGATGCCGATACCCACGGTGAGCCAGAGGTTGGTGTTGATCAGCCAACCGAACAGAAAGGAACAGCAGGCGCTGGCCAGCATGACCAGGGTGATGGTGACGGTGCGTCCGAAGCGGTCGGACAGGCTGCCGGTAATGGCGGTGGAAAAAGCACCGATACCGATCAGGGCAGCGGCGATGGCCGCTGCTGTTGCGGTGGCCTTGCCGGCGGCAACCCCCCAGCCGGTGAGTGCGGCGGTAAAAAACGGTGCCAGCCAGCTGCGCATGCCGTACATCTCCCACATGTGGCTGGCATATCCCAGAATGATCAGCAGCGCGGGCCGGTTGGTAAGGATCTCCCCCGAGAATCCCCGGGGGCTGTGTCGTACCGGTGCAGGGCGATAGCCGCGAAAAACGGCCAACGCTATGGTAATACCCACAAACACCCCGGCTGAACAGGCCAGCATGGCGGTACGCCAACCCCAGCGGGCGGCGATGATGCCCGGCACCAGCAGTGACAGAGAGGCCCCCAGCACCAGTGCTCCTACGTAGATACCGATGCCCCTTCCCCGTTGGTGGCTTTCAAACCGTTCCGCCACCAGCTTAAGTCCAGGCATGTAGGTGCCGCCCATGCCGATGCCGGTCAGGCCGCGCAGGACGAGACCGCTGGTAAAATCGTGCGCGAACAGGCCGAACAGCAGGTTGGCAAGCCCCGACCAGAGTGCGGAGGCGATAAAGATGTTGCGGATGCTGATCCGGTCGGAAAGTGCTGAAAGCAGTACACCGGAGGCGATGTAGCCTAGTTGATAGACTGAGAAGATAATGCCGGCCTGGGTGTTGTTCATCCCCCATTCCACCTTGAGCAGCGGCAGAATTGCGGAATAGTTTATGAAAACCAGCATGATGAACAGCTGGCTGATGCAGAGCAGGAGCAACCAGGCACTGTCGCTGCGTTGGCTCATCAAGGAGTACCTCGAAGGGTGATGGGATGGATGGTGTGTAACAGATTATGCAGGGCAGCTGCAAGAAACTGATGTGAGGAGTGGAAAAAGTGGAAAACTACGGTACGCTATCCAGCATGGTGCAGCAAACAACCTTTGATAACGGCGTCCGGGTGGTGACCCAGCAGGTGCAGGGCATGCATACCATCTCGTTGGGGATTTGGGTCGCCAACGGTGCCCGACAGGAGGAGTCGGCCACTAACGGGGTGGCCCACTTTATCGAACATCTGCTTTTCAAGGGGACCGACCGGCGTACCGCCAAACAGATCTCACAGGAGATCGATTCGTTGGGGGGGGTGCTGAACGCCTTCACCGGCCACGAATACGTCTGCTATTACGCCAAGTCGTTGAGCCGTTTCCTGCCGCAGGTCGTCGATATCCTGAGTGATATGTTCATCAACTCCGCGTTCCCGGCTGAAGAGCTCGAAAAGGAACGCAGCGTGGTGCTCCAGGAGATCAAGATGCGGGACGATACCCCGGAGGAGGCGATACACGACCGTTTTCACCTAAGCTTTTGGCAGGGGCATCAACTGGGGCGGCCGATCCTTGGCACCGCCGAAACCATCAGCGGCATCAGCCGCGATACCATTATCGCCCATAAAAACTACTGGTACCGCCCTGGCGAGATAGTGATCGCCGCCGCGGGAGGCGTGGAGCATCGCCAGCTGGTGGATCTGCTCGCGGGGGTCTTTGCACCGCTTGCCCCCGGCGCAACGCGGCAGCCGCCGGAAAAGTACCGGCGCCCTGCAACGGGCCGGGTGATGGAGCTCGTCGAACGGGACCTGGAGCAAACCCTGATCTGCCTGGGGACCGACGGGCTGGCCCACAACGATCCCGACCGGTATGCCCTGGTGGTACTGAATACCATTCTGGGGGGGGGGATGAGCTCCCGTCTGTTCCAAGAGATTCGTGAGAAACGGGGTCTGGCCTATTCGGTGTATTCCTACCTGAGCTCTTATGCCGATGCCGGCGCCTTGGCCATTTTTGCCGGAACCGACCGGCAGCGCAGCTGCGAAACGGTCAAGATCATGCTGTCCGAGATGGCCCGGCTGCGCGATGAGCGGGTGGATCAGGACGAGCTGAATGCCGCCCGTGAGCAGATCAAGGGCAAGATACTGATGTCGCTTGAAGCGAGCGACAGTTACATGTCCCGGTTGGCCCGCAGTTATCTCTATTTCGACCGGTACCAGCCCCTTGAGGAGGTCATGGCCGGGTTTGATGCGGTGGACTCCGACGATCTGCAGCAACTGGCGGGGCGGCTGTTTCAGGATGCCTCGCTTAACATTCAGGTGATGGGCAAGGTGGATCGGTCCTGCTTTACGGACAAAAAGCAGTTCATCTCGCTGTAGGGGAGTGGGGCGGGCCGAGCTAGACCCGTCCGGTATGTCCGAACCCCCCGGCACCCCGTGCGCTCTCCTCGCTGAACTGTTCCACCACCCGTAGACTGGCCCGCACCACCGGCATGAACAGCATCTGGCATATCCTCTCACCGGGCTCGATTGTGTACGGCTCGCCCCCCTGGTTACGAATGCCCACCTTGATCTCCCCCTGGTAGTCGCTGTCGATCACGCCGATCGTATTGGCCAGCACGATGCCGTGCTTGATGCCCAGCCCTGAACGGGGGGCCAGGATCGCCACCAGCCCGGGGTCGTGAATGCCTATGGCTATGCCGCTGGGGATGGTCACGGTCTCCCCCGGCACCACGGTGATGGCGGTTTCCAGGCAGGCGTGCAGGTCGAGGGCGGCGGAGCCGCTGGTGGCATAGCGGGGGAGCGGGATGGTACTACCCAGCAGCGGGCTCATGATTTTAGTTTCAATCTCACGGTATTTCATGTACAAAATCCCTTCTAAAGGCTGATTTAAAGGCGTTTTTAACCTAAAGCGCCAGGGGCTGCAACGTAAAATCGGAAAAAGGAGTTGTCTATGCGTGATTCTCGCGTGGTCGAGATGGCCAGGGTGCTGGTCGACTATTCCACCCGCATCAATAAAGGTGACCGGGTCTTGATTTCCGCTGCCGGTTTCGAGGCGGCGCCGCTGGTCACGGAGCTGTATGCCCTCTGCCTCAAGCGTGGCGCCGAATATGTCGAGTACAGCTTTACGATGCCGGAGATTGACCGCCAGTTCTACAACCTGGCCTCCAAAAAACAGCTTGCGGTGTTTCCGCAGCACAAGCTGGATTTTTACAAGACCCTGACCGCCTATATCGGCATCTCGGCCGCCGACAACTCGATGGTCAACGCCACCAGCAGCCAGCAGGCCATGGTGGCCTATCAGAAGCTGACCCGGCCGCTGGTTGACCAGCGCGTAAAGCATACCAAATGGGTGGTGACCCGCTACCCCACCCACGGTGCGGCCCAGGAGGCCCGGATGTCGCTGGAGGAGTACGAGGATTACCTGTTTAGCGCCTGCAATGTGGACTGGGCGGCAGAGTCACGCAAGATGGAGACGCTTAAGAAGCTGATGGATAAGACCGACCGGGTGCATCTCAAAGGGCCGGATACCGACCTTACCTTCAGTATTAACGGGCTGAACAGCATCAAGTGCGACGGCCGGTTTAACATCCCCGACGGCGAGGTGTTCACCGCACCGGTCAAAGATTCGGTGCAGGGCCATATTACCTATAACTGCCCTACTATCTACCAGGGCAAGGAGTTTAACGACATCCGGCTGGAGTTTAAAGAGGGCAAGATTGTCAAGGCCACTGCCGGGGCTATGACGGCGGCGCTCAACAAGATCCTCGATACCGACGCCGGTTCGCGGTTTGTGGGGGAATTCTCGCTGGGGGTCAACCCCACTATCCGCACCCCGATGCGCAATATCCTGTTCGACGAGAAGATATTCGGTTCGATCCACTTTACCCCGGGGCAGGCCTACGATGAGGCCGACAACGGCAACCGTTCTGCCGTGCACTGGGACATGGTGCGGCTGATGCAGGATGGCGAGATCTGGTTTGATGACCGCCTGATCCAGAAGGGGGGGCGGTTTGTGCTGCCCGCCCTTGCGGCCTTGAACCCGGAACAATAACAATAAGCATGCTGCTGGAGATCAATCCTGATAATCCGCAGCCCCGGCTGATCGAACAGGTGGCACAGTGCCTTCTGGACGGCGGGGTTATTGCGTATCCAACCGATACCACCTACGGCATTGGCTGTTCCATCTTCAACAAGAAGGGGCTTGAGCGTATCTACCAAGTCAAGCACCGGGACAAACGCAAGCCGTTTTCCTTTATCTGTAACGATCTCTCCGAGGTCTCCCGGTATGCCCGCCTGTCAAACATGGCCTTCAAGGTCATGAGGCGTTATCTCCCCGGCCCGTATACCTTCGTGCTTGAGGCCAGCCGGGAAGTTCCCGACCTGTTGACCACCCGGCAGAAGACCGTCGGGATACGCATACCTGATAATCGTATTTGTCTGGCCATCGTCAACGCCTTGGGGGCGCCTCTCGTCACCACCAGTGCCAACCTGTCCGGAGAGGAGCCGGTAGGGGACCCGTACGAGATCAATCAGCGCTTTGCCGCGCTTGATCTGGTGGTGGATGGCGGCAGACTTACCACCGATGTCAGTACGGTTGTCAGCATGGTGGGCGATCAGATGGAGCTGTTGCGACAGGGGGCCGGGGATAGCAGCTGGATGCGTCAGTAATGCGGTAACGAAGGAGGGGAGGCATGGTGCCACGGTCGCGTAACGATGAGCAGCTGGTTGATCTGCTGTCGCGCAGGAATGCCGAGTTGGGCTCTCTCCTTGAAATCGGCAAGACCTTGACATCATCGCTCGAACTGCGCGATGTGCTTAAGGCGATCATGGCGCAACTGGAGAGGCTCCTGCAACCTCAGATATGGTCTCTTCTGCTGAAGGATGAAGAGACCGGCGAACTGACCTTTGAGATTGCGGTCTCCCCGGTCTCCGATGACCTGAAAGGGATGCGCCTGCAACCGGGTGAGGGGATTGCCGGCTGGGTGGCGCAGCACGGCGAGGCGCTGTTGATACCCGACATCACGCAGGACGACCGGTTTGACAAGCATGTGGCCATCGCGGTGGACTACCCGGTCTCTTCCATCGCCTGCGTCCCGCTGATGATCCGTGAACGGGTGCTGGGGGTGCTGGAGCTAATCGGCATTCAGGGCGATGAGCCGTTCAACCCCGATAATATGCCACTTTTGGGGGCAGTCGCTGACTTCGCCGCTATCGCCATCGATAATGCCCGCAACTATCACCGGATAAGCGAACTGGTCATTACCGATGACCTGACCGGCTTGCATAACGCCCGCCACTTTCACGAACTGCTGGAGTACGAGGTGGACCGCGCCACACGCTATGGTAGCCAGGTCTCGCTTCTGTTCCTCGATCTTGATCACTTCAAAGAGGTGAACGATACTTATGGCCATCTGGTGGGCAGCCATGTCATTGCCGAGGTTGGGCATCTGATCCGCCGCCATATCCGTTCATCCGACCGGGCTGCCCGTTACGGCGGCGACGAATATGTGGTGGTGTTGCCTAACACCGGTAAACATGGTGCGCTTGCCATGGCCACCAAGATGCTGGAACGGCTGCACGGCCATCAGTTCTGTGCTGATAACGGCGAATCGATCTTTATGACCGCCAGCTTCGGCGTCGCCACCTATCCCGAAGATGCCGCAAACAAGACAGAGTTGATCAGGGCGGCAGATGCGGCCATGTATGATGCCAAGGAAGGCGGTCGAGACAGTGTCTGCAGCTTCGACGGAAATACCACCAAAATGCTCACAATACCAAAAAATAAAACTTGACTTAAAATGTATTAAATGTGTAGGCTGAGCGTATCCCATACAAAAGGAGAAAATCATGGGTGCCACTCCGTCATTGTCTACCCTCGCGTTGCATGCAGGCCACGATCCTCTGGCCGATTCCACCCTTTCCCGGGCCGTGCCGATCTACCAGACCAGTTCCTATCTGTTCAAAAGCAGCGAACATGCGGCCAACCTGTTTGCCCTTAAGGAATTCGGCAATATCTACACACGCCTGACAAACCCCACCACCGATGTCCTGGAAAAAAGGATGGCCGCCCTTGATGGCGGGGTGGGTGCCCTGGCCCTGGCATCGGGGCAGGCCGCTATCAGCACCACCATCATGACCCTGGCCAGGGCCGGGCAGAATATTGTGGCGTCCAGCGCCCTCTACGGCGGGACCTATAATCTGCTGCACCATACCTTGCCGCGTTTCGGCATAACCACCCGTTTCGTAGATAGTGGCGACCCGGAAAACTACCGCCGCGTCATTGACGAGCACACGCGGCTGATCTATTGCGAAGCGATCGGCAACCCCAACAACAATATCGATGATTTTGAGGCCGTGGCCCGGATTGCCCATGAGGCAGGTATCCCGCTGGTGGTGGACAACACGGTCACGACGCCGGTGCTGTTCCGCCCGCTGGACCACGGTGCCGACATCGTCGTCTACTCGCTCACCAAGTTCATCGGCGGGCACGGCACCAGTATCGGGGGCTGTGTGGTGGATAGCGGCAGATTCCCTTGGAACAACGGTAAATTCCCCGAGTTTACCGAACCTGACCCCGCCTACCACGGGGCCGTCTTCTGGCAGGCGGTGGGCAACCTCTCCTTTGTTGTCAAGCTGCGGGTGCAGTTGCTGCGGGATCTGGGGGCCTGTCTGTCCCCTTTCAACGCCTTTCAACTGCTTCAGGGGCTGGAGACGCTGCATGTGCGTATGCCACGCCATGTGGAAAACGCCCAGCGTGTTGCCACGTGGTTGGAAAGTCACCCGCAGGTGGCCTGGGTCAACTATCCGGGATTGGCGTCGCACCCGGACTATCAGCGGGCACAGCGTTATCTGCCGAACGGCGCCGGGGCCATTATCGGTTTTGGCATTGCAGGGGGGATGGATGCCGCAGTCCGCTTTATCGACAGGGTCAAACTCGCCTCGCACCTGGCCAATATCGGCGATGCCAAGACCTTGGTGATCCATCCAGCCAGTACGACGCATCAGCAGCTTACCGAGGACGAACAGCGGGCCGCAGGCGTCACCCCCGATTTTATCCGGCTTTCCGTGGGGATCGAAGGGGTTGAGGACATTATTGCCGACCTGGCACAGGCCCTGGAGGCATGACCCCGGAGCTCCTGCACGATCTGCCAAGGGGCGGCCTTGCGGTCGCCCTTTTTTTTGTGTAGGATGCTTGGTCGGCCACACAAGAAAGGAACGGTATGTATCGTCTGACCATCAAGACCGGCTTTGCCGCCGCCCACAACCTGATCAACTACCAGGGGGACTGCGAAAACCTTCATGGGCACAACTGGAAGGTGGAGGTGACCGTGACGGCGCGAGAACTGGACGCAGCAGGCCTCGCCATCGACTTTAAACTGTTGAAGAAGGAAACCAATGCCGTTCTGGATGAACTGGACCACAAGTATGTCAATCAGCACGCCTTCTTTCGGGACATTTCCCCTTCTTCTGAAAACATTGCCTGTTTTTTGTTTCACCGGATGGCCGAACGCCTGAATAACGGCAATATCACCATCGAGAAGATCGCGGTATGGGAGTCGGATAACGCCTGCGCCGAGTATTATGAGTAGCTCCATCCCGCTGATAGAGATATTCTCCTCGCTGCAGGGAGAGGGGATGCTGGCCGGTTATCGTCAGATCTTCATACGCCTGCCCGGATGCAACCTGGATTGCGCCTATTGTGACACCGTCATCGAGGCGTCGTCGGTCTGCCGGGTGGAGGCGTCCCCGGGATGCGGCCAGTTTAAAGAGATTGCCCAGCCGGTCGCCTTGGAGACCGTGCTGAACCTTGTGCGCCGTTGGTGCACACAGCTGCCCAACGCGCATCATTCCATCAGCATCACCGGCGGTGAGCCGCTCTTGCATGATGATCTCTTGGCGCAGTGGCTGCCCGAGCTGAATATCTTGTTGCCTATCCACCTGGAGACCAACGGCACCCTGTCCGCAGCCGTCTCGCGCCTGATTGAACACGTAGATTTTATCAGCATGGATATCAAGCTGCCTACAGCGGCAGCCACCCCTGCGTTGTGGGATGAACACCGCCGTTTTCTGGAGGCAGCCCATGAGCGGGATGTCTCGGTCAAGGTGATCGTTGGCGAATTGACGGTCGAGCAGGAACTCGTCGCCGCCTGTAAACTGGTTTCCGGTGTGGATGAAGAGATACCTTTTATTATTCAGCCGGTTACCGACAGGGATGGACGGGTATCCGTGTCACCTCAGCGCCTGTTGCAGCTTCAGGCCGTTGCCAGCAGACTGTTGGCAGATGTGCGTGTCCTGCCACAGATGCACCGTTTTCTGGAGGTCCCGTGATCCTTGAGGAGATGACCATGCCTCAGGTGGAGGCGGGGCTGCAAACCTGTAAAACGGTTTACATCCCGTTTGGCTCGCTGGAGGAACATGGCAGCCACCTGCCGCTCTCTACCGACACCCTCCAGGCCTACGAAGTGGGCAAGCGCGCCGCCGAGCGGATACCGCTGTTTGTGGCACCGCCGGTTCCGTATGGCAGCTGCCGCTCAACGAATCGGCACCCGGGCACGATCTCCATCTCCACCAGCACGCTGCGCGCTCTGCTCAAGGATCTGGTCCGCTCGTTTTACCGGCAGGGGTTCCGTCAGGTCATCGCCCTGACCGGACACGCCGGCGGGGCGCATCGTATGGCCCTGCAGGATGCCGGTGAGGAGCTTTTGGAGGAGCTGTCCGAACTGCGGATGGCGGTGGTTACCGAATACGAACTGGCCAAGGAACAGGGGCGGGGGCTGGTGGAAACCCCAGGCGATGCCCATGCCGGCGAGATCGAAACCTCGCGCATCATGCACAGTCACCCCCACCTGGTGCAGGGTACGGCATCCGAGGAGTACCCGGACTTTCCTGTCGGTATCCTGGTGCGGGACAAGCGGAAGTACTGGCCCGGCGGAGTCTGGGGCGACCCCTCCAAGGCGACGGTTGCCAAGGGGGCGCTCCTGGAACAGCTGGTGGTGGACAGGGTGGTGGAGTTGGTACGTCTGCTGGATGAGGGACGGTATGTCTGAGACCGGTGCCCCGACGCTGTACGAGACGTCAAGCGGCCTGCAGCTGGAACTGTGCGATGTCTCCCGTCACTATTTCGGCGGGTATTGGCACCTGCGCATGGAGGCGCGCTGCCTGGTGCCGTTGTCCGCCGCAGGCGTTGACGATCCGGCCCAGCTTGAGGAGATGCGCCGTCAGTTGGGCGACCCGGTGCCGTTTGTACGCAGGCTCGAGCAGATGGCGGTCCCTCCGGAACGGCTTGAATCCTCCCGTGCTGGACTCAAGCAGCGTTTGTTGGGGCAGATGCTCCCTTTGCTTGAACATCCCCATTTTGCGGCCAGATTTCTTGCCAAGGAATATCGGCAGCGAGTAAAGCGTACGCTCCGCGGTATCCCCTGCCTGTCATGACGGTTGCGGAAGTGACCATTGAGCGCCTCGCCTTTGGCGGCAACGGGGTGGGGCGGCTTGACGGCAAGGTCTGCTTTGTGCCGTTCAGCGCACCGGGCGACCGGCTGGCCGTCAGGGTGGTGAAGGAACATCGGTCCTGGCTGGAAGCCGAGCTGATCGAGGTGCTGGAGCCGTCGCCAGACCGTGAACCTCCTCGCTGTCCCGTCTTTGGCCGGTGTGGTGGCTGCGATTGGCAGCATATCAGCTATGCGGCACAGACCGAGGCCAAGCGTTCGATCCTGGTGGAAACCCTACAACGGGTCGGCAAGTTGACCGTCCCGCCTGTTGGCGAGACGGTGTGCGCGCCGTCTCCCTACGGCTATCGGGCGCGGGCCCAGTTCAAGCTTCATCGGGCCATCGACGGCTTAAAAGCCGGTTTTTATCGCCGCGGTTCGCGTTTTGTAATCGACCTGCCCGCAGGTTGTCCGGTGGTGAGCGGTCCTGTCAATGCCGCCTTGCAGAGACTGCGTCACTGCCTGGCATGCCTGCCGGATGCCGACCGCGTGCCGCAGGTCAGCATCGAGGAAGGGGAGGCCGGGTGCCACGTCATCGTCCACTACATCGGCACTGACCATGAACGGATCGGCCGGCATCTGACAGCTCATGCCGGACAGCTGCAGTTGGCCGGACTTTTTCTGCAGAGCGGGCGCAAAGAGACGTTGACGCCGGTGGCCGGCGATGAACGGATTACCTATCGGGTGCCGGCCGGTGAGCGGGAGTTGCTGCTGGGCTATGGTATAGGCGGCTTCTCGCAGGTCAATCGTCAGCAGAACCGGGCCATGATTAGGCTGGTGCGGCAGCAGCTCCAAGGGAGGCCGGCCGGCCGGATGCTGGACCTTTATTGCGGCAACGGCAATCTTTCCCTGCCGCTGGCGGACCTCTGTGATGCGGTGGTCGGTATCGAGGGGTATCAGCCATCGATTGCATCGGCTGTTGACAACAGCCGTCAAGTTCGTGTAAACAATAGCACTTTCCGATGTGCCGAGGCAGGCGCTGAACTGCAGCTGCTGACAACCGCCGGAGAGCGGTTCGACACCGTGCTGCTGGACCCGCCGCGCAGCGGTGCCCTTGAGGTGGTGAAGGGCCTTCCGGCCCTGGGGGCGTCACGGATCGTGTATATCTCCTGTGATCCAGGCACCCTGGCAAGAGATCTGGCGATCCTGACCGGTCAGGGGGGCTATCGGCTGGAGCTGGCCGTACCGCTTGACATGTTTCCCCAGACCGGCCATCTGGAGACCGTGGCCTGCTTGACGCGCATCTAACGCTGACTTTACGTACGTTATTAATTTATAACCTGAAGGAGTATGCCATGAATAAGTCGGAACTGATCGAATCCTTTGCCGCTCAACGTGATATCTCCCACAAGCGGGCCGAAGAGGTGGTCAACATGATCTTCAACTCGATGAGCGAGGCGATGATCAACGGTGAGCGGATCGAGATCCGTGGGTTGGGAAGCTTTGTCGTCAAAGAGTACGGCGCCTATACCGGCCGTAATCCCAAGACCGGCGAACCGATCAAGGTGAACCCCAAGAAGCTGCCTTTTTTCAAGGTGGGTAAAGAGCTGAAGGAGCGGATATTCGGTAATTAACGGTGATGACTGAACGTATTGCCGCCATTGATTTGGGGACCAACACGGCCCGGCTCTTGATCGCCGACCGGTATCCCGATGGCAGCTTTGAGCAGGTTGCACTGATGAGGGCCATCGTCCGGCTGGGCGGTGGCTTTTCTCGCGAAGAGGGCCTTGCTGGAGACGCCATGGAGCGTGCGGTGGCCTGTCTGCATGGCTTCAGCGCAGAGATTGCTCGGCACGGGGTACAGACGGTGCGGGCGGTGGCCACCAGCGCCGTACGAGATGCTGCCAACGGTCCCGATTTTGTGGCCCGCGTCGCACGAGAAACCGGCATCCGGTTGGGGGTGATTGAAGGGGCGACCGAGGGGGCGATTACCCTGCAAGGGGTCTTGGCGGGTCTTGGCACGCACCCCCAAAACCTGCTGGTATTCGATATCGGCGGGGGCAGCACGGAATACACCCTGGCCTGCGACAACACGCTTCGTTTTGTCCAGAGCCTGCCCTTGGGAGTGGTGCGATTGACGGAGGGCAAGGGCGAGCCTGCGGCCATGGCGGAGAAAATAGGCCGGGAGCTTGATGCGCTTGCAGCGCAGATGGGGCGCGAAGGCCTGGCAATTGACCCGGCCGGCACGTTGTTGGTCGGTACCGCCGGGACGATTACCACGCTGGCGGCCATAAGCCTGCAGATGGCAGATTATGATTATCGCAAGGTGCACAACCTCATGCTGGAACGTTCCGAAATCAGCCGCATCTATGATCTGCTGCTGCCCCTCACCTCTTTAGAACGTCTGAAAATTCCAGGGCTCGAGCAGGGCCGCGAGGATCTGATTATCGCCGGTGCGCTGATTACCCTCATGACGATGGAACGGTTCGGTTTTGAACGTATGAAGGTCAGCGATTACAGCCTGCTGGAAGGGTTGGTGGTGACGGACCTGCTCGGCAGCTAGACGTCTCCTGTGCAAAACTTCCCTCAAAAAATATCTCGAAATCTGCTACACTTTTTCAGTACGGGCCGACAGGCCCGGTCAGTAATCCATTCAATTGGCACAAACGGGTGTTGACTGTGAAACATCTCATGGGCAGACAACCGATTCTGAACGGACTAGAGGAAATTGTCGGTTATGAGCTCCTCTTTAGGTCTCCGTGTTCGTTAACCTCAGCCGAATTTGAAAGCCATCGTCAGGCTACCTCCCAGGTCATCGTTGATACGCTGTCCAGCTTCGGCATCCATGAGATTTTGGGTGAATACCGCGGTTTTATCAATGTAGACGCCGAGATGCTCTTGAGCGATACAATGGAACTGCTCCCCAGCGATATCATCAGCCTTGAGCTGCTTGAACACGTGGCGATCACGCCGGAGATCGTCAAGCGGTGTCAGGAACTGAAAGATAAAGGTTTCATGCTGGCCCTGGACGATCATCGCTATGCGCCTGACTATGAGGTGTTCTATGAGGGGCTGGCGGATATCATCAAGCTTGATCTGATCGACACGCCGCTGGAGGAACTGTACCGGGAGATAGAGCGGTTCAAACGGTATCCGGTCACCTTACTGGCCGAAAAGGTCGACAGCCGTCATGTCTTTTTGCGCTCTCGCAGGATGGGATTTGAGCTGTTCCAAGGGTATTTTTTCGCCCGTCCCAGCGTGATGCAAAAGGCGCGCATGGCGAATACCGCCAGTGTGTTTTTCCGGTTGATGCAGCAGTTGTCCACCGACGCCGAAATTACAGAAATAGAAGAAACCTTCAAACAGAGCCCCGCCCTTACCTACAAACTGCTGCTTTTGGTCAACTCGGTGGCCTTTGCCTCCCGGGAGAAAATCCATACGGTGCGTCATGCCATCACCCGGGTCGGATTGCAGCACCTCAGGCGTTGGGTGCAGCTGGCCATCTTTGCCGAAGAGGGGGGCGGCCAGTCCCTGCATAGTCCGCTCATGGATATGGCGGCTGTCAGGGCGGCCTTCATGGAAGAGCTGGCCAGGCTTGAACTGCAAAACAGCAAGCTTTTGCGTCACGCCCATCCGGATGAGTCGTTCATGGTGGGCATACTCTCCATGCTGAAGGATGTCTATGACGTCAGCATGACAGAGATCATTACCAGCCTGAACCTCACCGATGAGATACAGAACGCGCTGTTAAACCATGGCGGTGACCTGGGGACGCTGCTCTGCGTCTCCGAGATGATGGAACGGCTGGAGTTGGAAGAGGCGGTGGACTGCCTGGGACGGCTGGGGGTCTCACCGCAGGCGGTGATAGCGTGCCAAAAAAGGGCCTATGCCTGGCGTCACAAGCTGTTGGAACGGTGATCGGTGGGGGGCGCTACGGACCCTCCTGACCACCTGAGCACGATACTGCAGTTGACCTCGCACCTTCCCGCCGGGACAGCCTGAAAGGCGCCCCACGGTTGGCGATGCCCCTCTCCGGAAGTCCAAGTTGCCTGTCCACCCCCAGTACCGGTTAAAAACTCTCCGCATCCCGCCTTGCCACCACCGTGGCGTCCCCCGGCGGCGCTCTACAAACAGCGCTCTGTCCTGGCTTTCGTGCCAAGTAAACGAATTGACAACCCTTCGGCTCGACGTGTATAAAAATATCTTTTGTATTCATTAACGTAACAGAAGAAAAGGGTTTAGCTGATGAGAGAGATACTATCCGGCAACGAAGCCATCGCCCGTGGTGCCTATGAGGCGGGCTGTCTGGTCGCCAGTGCCTATCCCGGCACCCCCTCCACCGAGATTCTGGAAAATGTGGTCATGTATCGAGAGATCGATTCATCGTGGGCCCCGAACGAAAAGGTGGCCCTTGAGGTGGCGATCGGTGCCTGCTTCGGCGGTGCCCGTGCCCTGGCCTGCATGAAACATGTTGGGGTCAATGTCGCTGCCGATCCGCTCTTCACCGCCTCGTACACCGGTGTGAAGGCCGGTCTGGTGCTGGTGGCGGCCGACGATCCGGAGATGCACTCCTCGCAAAACGAACAGGATAGTCGCAACTACGCACGGTTTGCCAAGGTGCCGATGCTGGAACCGGCCGATTCGAACGAATGTAAAGAGTTTACAAGGTTGGCCTTTGAGCTCTCGGAGCGGTTCGATACGCCGGTCATGCTGCGCAGCTGCACGCGCATCTCCCACGGCAAATCGATTGTCGAGCTTGGAGAACGGCGCACCGACCTGCCCGCTCCCCGATTGGTCAAGGATGCCGCTAAACTCGTGATGCTGCCGGGCAACGCCCGGGTGCGGCATCCGTTTGTGGAACAGCGTACGGTCAGCCTGTCAGCCTATGGCGATACGGCCGCTATCAACCGCATGGAGCTTGGGGACGGCGAGATCGGCGTAATCTGTGCCGGCGTGACCTACCAGTATGTCCGTGAGGCGCTGCCCGAGGCCAGTGTGCTCAAGCTGGGTATGGTCTGGCCCTTGCCGCATGACCTGATCCGTCAGTTCAGTACCCGGGTTAAGCAACTGTTTGTGGTCGAGGAGTTGGACCCGTTTATCGAAGAGCAGGTCAAGGCGTTGGGCATTGCCTGCCG
>JAJXUW010000016.1 GCA_021782545.1 Deltaproteobacteria bacterium
AGGAGGTCCGAGGCCATGGCCAAGGCGAAATTTGAGCGTACGAAGCCGCACGTAAATATTGGAACGATCGGTCACGTTGACCACGGTAAGACCACCCTGACGGCAGCTATTACCAAGGTGCTTGCCCAGCGTGGCGGTGCAGAGTTCAAGGCGTTCGACCAGATTGACAACGCCCCTGAGGAGCGCGAGCGTGGTATCACGATTGCCACCGCCCACGTTGAATATGAGACCGAGAAGCGTCACTACGCCCACGTTGACTGCCCGGGCCACGCCGACTACGTGAAGAACATGATCACCGGTGCAGCCCAGATGGACGGCGCCATTCTGGTTGTGTCCGCTGCCGACGGTCCGATGCCCCAGACCCGCGAGCATATCCTGCTTGCCCGTCAGGTTGGCGTTCCCTATATCGTTGTCTTCCTGAACAAGGCCGACATGGTGGATGACGCCGAGCTCTTGGAGCTGGTTGAGCTGGAGATTCGTGAGCTTTTGTCCAGCTATGACTTCCCCGGTGACGACATTCCGATCATCAAGGGTTCCGCTCTGCAGGCCCTGAACGGTGAGAAGGGTGAGCTGGGTGAAGATTCCATCCTGAAGTTGATGGAGGCTGTCGACTCCTATATCCCCGAGCCCGAGCGTGCCATTGACAAACCGTTCCTGATGCCGGTTGAAGACGTGTTCTCCATCTCCGGTCGTGGTACGGTTGCCACTGGTCGTGTTGAGCGCGGCGTGGTCAAGGTTGGCGAAGAGGTTGAGATCGTCGGGATCAAGGCTACGCAGAAGACCACCGTTACGGGTGTTGAGATGTTCCGCAAGCTGCTTGATCAAGGTCAGGCTGGCGATAACATCGGTGCGCTTTTGCGTGGTGTCAAGCGTGAGGACGTGGAGCGTGGCCAGGTGCTTGCCAAGCCGGGCAGCATCACCCCGCACACCAAGTTCAAGGCCGAGGCCTACATCCTGACCAAGGAAGAAGGCGGTCGTCACACCCCGTTTTTCAACGGCTATCGTCCGCAGTTTTACTTCCGCACCACTGACGTGACCGGCATAGCCGAGCTTGCGGCTGGTACCGAGATGGTTATGCCTGGCGACAACGTAGCCCTGACGATTAGCCTGATCACCCCGATTGCGATGGACGAAGGTCTTCGTTTCGCGATCCGTGAAGGTGGCCGTACCGTCGGCGCCGGCGTCGTTAGCGCAATTATCGAGTAAGGATCAAGCGAGGAACCGATGCAGAGCCAGAAGATCAGAATCCGCCTTAAGGCTTATGACCACAAGTTGCTGGACGTGTCCGTCACCGAGATCGTTGACACCGCCAAGCGTACCGGTGCCCGGGTTGCCGGCCCAATTCCGCTGCCGACCGTGATCAACAAGTACTGCGTGCTGCGCGGACCCCACGTTGACAAGAAGTCCCGTGATCAGTTCGAGATCCGGACGCACAAGCGGCTGATCGACATCCTCGATCCGACCCAGCAGACCGTTGATGCCCTGATGAAGCTTGACCTGTCTGCCGGCGTCGACGTTGAGATCAAGCTGTAACCGAAAACATCCAGATAGGATTGTCTGTCATGAACAAAGGGATTATTGGAAAAAAACTGGGTATGACCCAGATCTTCCTCGAAGATGGCACCCGTGTACCGGTGACGGTAGTCCAGGCCGGTCCCTGTGTCATTCTGCAAAAAAAATCCGAAGCTACTGACGGCTACAGCGCCGTGCAGGTCGGCTTTGAGGCTGTTGTCGCTGCCAAAGCCAACGCCGCCGAGCGCGGTCATTGCGTCAAGGCAGGCCAAGGTGTCTTCCGTCACCTGCGTGAACTGAAGCTGGAGCAGGCTGCCGAGTTGAGCGTCGGTGATGCGTTGACGGTTGAGCAGTTCCAGGCCGGCGACCTGATCGACGTGACCGGTACCAGCATCGGTAAAGGCTTTCAGGGCGTTATCAAACGTCACAACTTCAAGGGTGGCCGTGCCTCCCACGGATCTCGCTTCCACCGTGCACCGGGCTCCATCGGTTGCTCGGCAACACCGTCGCGGGTCTTCAAGAATAAGAAGATGCCTGGCCAGATGGGGAACGAGCGGGTGACGGTGCAGCGTCTGCAGGTGGTACGTGTTGATACCGACCAAAATCTGCTGATGATCAAAGGGGCGATCCCCGGCGGATCCAACAACGTCGTTGTGATCAAGAACAGCGTAAAAGCAACCAAGTAATCAGACCGGAGTAGTGACGTATGCCTACCATAGCACTCTATAACATGAACCGTGAGCAGGTCGGTGAGGTGCAGCTGAATGAGCAGGTCTTCGCTGCCGAGGTGAAAGAGCCTCTTATTCACCAGGCCCTCAAGATCCAGCTGGCAAACCGTCGCGCGGGTACGGTGAAGACCAAGACCCGCGGTGAGGTTTCCGGCGGCGGCAAAAAGCCGTTCAAGCAGAAAGGTACCGGCAATGCACGTCAGGGCTGTTCACGTGCTCCCCAGTATCCCGGCGGTGGCACTGTGTTTGGTCCCCAGCCGAAGACCTATGCCCTGAGCATCAACAAGAAGGCCCGTAAGGTCGCCCTGCGTTCTATGCTCTCCATGCAGCTGCAGAGCAACCGGATCACCGTGCTGGACAAGCTGGACTTCGAACGGATCTCCACCAAAGAGTTTTCCGGTTTCATGAAGAAGTTTGATCTTGAGCGGTCACTGATCATCACTGAGGAGCCTTCGGCCAACCTGCACCTCTCGTCGCGCAACGTGCCGTACGTGAAGCTGCTCAAGGCTGATGGGCTCAATATCTTTGACATGCTCAAGTACAAGCATATCGTCCTCACCGAGAGCGCAGTACGTCTCGTGGAAGGAGCTCTGCAGTGAAAATTTATTCGATCATCAAGCGGCCCCATGTGACTGAGAAAACCTCCATGAGCGCTGCTGCAAATGCTATTACCCTGGTGGTTGATCGTGACGCCAACAAGATTGAGATCAAGCAGGCGGTCGAGACCCTGTTTAAAGTTGATGTGACCGGTGTACGTACCGTAAACGTAGCAGGCAAGACCAAGCGCTCCGGTCGTACCTACGGCAAACGGCAGAATTGGAAAAAGGCCTACATTACGCTGAAGGAAGGCCAGACCGTCGACTTTTTCGAAGTGTAACGGACTAACTCATTACTGAATTGGGGTTCAGGTATGGCAATAAAGAGCTATAAGCCCACATCCGCGGGGCGCAGACATCAAACCTGTTCGACGTTTGAGGAGGTTACCTCCACGACGCCGGAGAAGTCCCTGCTGGTAAAGCTGAAGAAGACAGGTGGTCGTAACAGTTTTGGCCGCGTTACTTCCCGTCATCAGGGGGGCGGTCATAAGCAAAAGTATCGGATCATTGACTTCCGTCGTGACAAGCGCGGCATCCCTGCCAAAGTTGCCACCATAGAATACGACCCGTACCGTAGCGCCCGTATCGCCCTGCTGCACTATATCGATGGCGAGAAGCGTTATATCCTTGCACCGGTTGATCTGAAGGTCGGTGACACCGTTCTGAGCGGCCCCGAGGCCGATATCAAACCGGGTAACTCTCTGCCGCTTCGTTCGATTCCGCTCGGTACCATCATCCATAATATCGAGCTAAAGATCGGCAAAGGAGCGCAGCTGGCCCGCAGCGCCGGCACGTTCGCCCAGCTGATGTCCAAGGAAGGCAAGTACTCCCAGGTTAAGCTGCCCTCTGGCGAGGTACGTCTGATCCTGCAGGACTGTTACGCCACCATCGGTCAGGTGGGTAACATCGACCATGAAAACGTAAACCTTGGCAAAGCGGGTCGTTCACGTTGGCTGGGTAATCGTCCCAAGGTGCGTGGTGTGGCCATGAACCCGGTGGATCACCCCCATGGTGGTGGTGAGGGTCGTACTTCCGGTGGTCGCCATCCGGTTACCCCGTGGGGTATTCCGACCAAGGGCTACAAGACCCGTACCAATAAGACATCTGACCGCTTTATTCTGAAGAAGCGTACCAAATAAACACTGTTAAAGAGGCTCGTACCCTATGGCACGTTCAATTAAAAAAGGTCCTTTCGTCGATGAGCACCTGATGAAAAAAGTGGTGGCCGAAGGCCCTAACTCGAAAAAAATCATCAAGACGTGGTCTCGTCGCTCCACCATCACCCCGGATTTCATCGGATTGAACCTTGCTGTGCATAACGGCAAGAAATTCATGCCGGTGTTTGTGACGGAGAACATGGTTGGTCATAAGCTGGGTGAGTTTTCACCCACCCGGACCTTTCACGGCCATGCGGCTGACAAGAAAAGCAAGGTTAAGAAGTAATAAAGGAGTGATGGAATGGAATCCAGTGCCAAATTGACCTTAGCACGGCTGTCTCCACGTAAGGCCAGGTTGGTTGCCGACTTGGTGCGTGGCAAAGGGATTCAGGATGCCCTGAACACCCTCGGCTTTCTCCCAAATTCGTCGGCCCAGCTCATCCAGAAGCTCCTCAAATCTGCGGTGGCAAATGCCGAGCAGAAGGGCGTCAGCGATGTGGACAAGCTGTTTGTCAAAACAATTTATGTGGATGGCGGTGCCGTACTGAAGCGGTTTGTTCCCCGCGCCATGGGACGTGCCAGCAAGATCCGCAAGCCGACCAGCCACATTTCCGTGGTGCTGTCAGATACGAAAACGCGATAGGGCGGAGGTGTAGTCTTGGGACAGAAAGTAAATCCGATTGGTTTCAGACTCGGCGTCATCAAGACCTGGGACTCGAAATGGTACGCAGAGGCAGATTATGCCAAAAACCTCCACGAGGACCTCAAGATCCGCCAGTTTTTGAAGAAGCGTCTGTACAGCGCCGGCATCTCCAAGATTGAGATTGAGCGCGCTGCAAATAAAACTAAAATCAACATCCATGCTGCCCGTCCAGGCTTGATTATCGGCAAAAAGGGTGTTGAGGTGGAGCAGCTCAAGAAGGATCTGGCTGCCATCACCACTAAAGAAGTGTTCATCAACATCAACGAGGTGCGCAAGCCCGAACTTGATGCCCAACTGGTGGCTGAGAATGTCGCCCTGCAACTGGAGCGCCGGATTGCCTTCCGTCGCGCCATGAAAAAGAGCGTGACCTCTACCCTTAAGTTTGGTGCCAAGGGTATCCGGATTACCTGCTCTGGCCGTCTGGGCGGCGCTGAGATGTCGCGCACCGAGTGATTCCGCGAAGGACGTGTGCCGTTGCACACCCTGCGTGCTGATATTGATTATGGTTTTGCCGAGGCCAAGACGACCTACGGCATCATTGGGGTCAAAGTTCTGATCTTTAAAGGTGAAGTACTTCCCGGACAATAAGCTTTGAGGTGCATGTCACATGTTAATGCCGAAGAGGGTTAAGCATAGAAAACAGATGAAAGGGCGGATGACAGGCGCCGCCTGTCGTAGGATCAGTATCGCCTTTGGTGAGTTCGCCCTGCAGGCTACTGAATGTGGCTGGGTCGATTCACGTCAGATTGAGGCTGCCCGTATCGCCATGACCCGTTATATCAAACGGGGCGGCAAGATCTGGATTCGGATGTTCCCGGACAAGCCTTTAACTGCAAAACCTGCAGAAACCCGGATGGGGAAAGGTAAGGGATCGCCTGATTCATGGGTTTGTGTGGTCAAGCCGGGTATGGTTCTGTATGAGATGGAAGGGGTTACCGAAGAGATCGCCCGTGAGGCGTTCCGTCTGGCGGCTCATAAATTGCCCCTCGCAACCAAGTTTATTAGTCGGGAGGCTCAGAATGAAGCCTAATGATATTCGTGATCTAAATGGTGCTGAGCTGCAGAAGAAGCGTGCCGAGCTGACCCAGGAACTGTTCAACTTAAAGTTCCAGATGAACACCGGTCGTCTCGAGAATACCGCCAAGCTCGGCGAGATCCGTCGCGATATCGCCCGGATTAATACCATCCTTACAGAAAGCAGGGGTTAGCACGGTCATGGGTGAGCAAGTGAACAGACGTACACAGACCGGCGTTGTCATTAGCGACAAGATGGAAAAAACCGTGGTCGTGAAGGTTGACCGCTTGGTGAAGCATCCGCTGTACAACAAGTACATCAAGCGGAGCATGAAGTATAAGGTGCACGATGAGCAGAACAGCTGCAAGACCGGCGACAAGGTACAGATTGAAGAGTGCCGCCCGTTAAGCAAGGATAAGCGCTGGACGCTGCGCCAGATTCTTGAAAGCGCTGCCTAGCAGCCCCCAGAGAGGATACGAGCATGATTCAGATGCAAACTATACTTGATGTTGCTGATAACTCCGGTGCAAAGAAACTTTTTTGCATCAAAGTACTCGGCGGATCAAAGCGCAAATACGCAGGGGTCGGTGACATTGTTGTCTGCTCTGTTCGTGAAGCGCTGCCTAACTCAAAAGTGAAAAAAGGTGACGTGGTCAAGGTGGTAGTGGTGAGAACCGCCAAAGAACTGGGCCGTCCTGATGGTTCCTATATCCGCTTTGACGATAATTCGGGCGTAGTGATCAATAACGCCAAAGAACCGGTCGGCACCCGTATCTTTGGACCGGTGGCACGGGAGCTGCGGGCCAAGAAGTATATGAAGATCATTTCACTCGCTCCTGAAGTACTTTAACGTTAACTGGAGATACAGATGCAAGCTCAAAAGTTCCATGTAGCCAAGGGCGACACGGTCATGATCATTGCCGGCAAAGACAAGAGCAAGACCGGCACGGTACAGAAAGTTCTGCCCAAGAAAGACGGTGTAATTGTCGAGGGGCTGAACGTAGTCAAACGCCATGTGCGTGCCCGCGGGAACGAGCCTGGCGGTATTGTTGAAAAAGAGGCAGCCATTCATGTCTCCAATGTCCAGCTGTACTGCTCTAAGTGTGCCAAGCCGGTACGCACCAAGATCAACATATTGGATAATGGCGACAAGCAGCGTACCTGCGTGAAGTGCGGCATCTCTCTGGAGAAATAAGCGGAGGAAACCAGACCAATGGCTAGATTGAAAGATACCTACCAGAACGATATCGTGCCGAAACTGCGCGCTGAGTTTAACTACAAGAATTTGATGGAAGTCCCTCGTATTGAGAAGATTGTCGTCAATATGGGGCTGGGTGAGGCGATCCAGAATGTCAAGATCCTGGATTCGGCAGTTGTCGAGCTGTCCGCCATAACCGGCCAGAAAGCGGTCATCACCAAGGCCAAGAAATCCATCGCCAGTTTCAAGCTGCGTGAAGGGATGCCGATCGGTTGCATGGTAACCCTGCGTCGCGATCGGATGTATGAGTTTCTCGATCGCCTGATGAACGTGGCACTGGCCCGGGTACGTGACTTCAAGGGCGTGTCCGGCAAGGCCTTCGACGGCCAGGGGAACTATACCCTGGGCATCAAGGAACAACTGATCTTCCCAGAGATCAGTTATGACCAGATTGACAAGATCAAGGGCATGAACGTCACCATTGTGACCTCAGCCAAGACCGATGAAGAGGGCAAGGCGCTCCTGAAGCATTTCGGGATGCCCTTTAGGAACTAAGTAGAACGAGAACCAACGGGAGGATTTCGTGGCAAAGGTCTCGATGATCAACAAATCACAGCGCACGCCGAAGTTCAAGGTCCGCCAGCACAACCGCTGCCCGGTCTGCGGACGGCCGAAGGCATATTACCGGAAGTTCCAGATGTGCCGTATCTGTCTGCGCAAATATGCGTCTGCCGGTCAGATCCCCGGCGTTATCAAGTCCAGCTGGTAAGGCTGATACCACAAGGAGTGCGTCTCGATGTCAATGACTGATCCCATCGCCGACATGCTGACCCGGATTCGCAATGCGAACATGGTCAAGCAACAGAAGGTCGATATCCCTTCTTCCAACGTCAAGGTGAACATCGCCCAGGTGTTGAAGCAGGAAGGGTTTATTAAAAATTACAAGGTTATCGCCGACAACCGTCAGGGAGTGCTCAGGGTCTACCTGAAGTTCATCGACGAAAAAGAACCGGTGATCAACGAGATTACCCGGATCAGCAAGCCCGGCAGCCGCTCCTATGTGAATGCCGAGTCCATCCCGACCGTTAAAAACGGTCTGGGGATCGCGATCCTCTCTACTTCGCAGGGGATCATGACGGATGTCACTGCTCGCCAGGCCGGTATCGGCGGCGAGTTGCTCTGCACCGTCTGGTAATCACCGCAACAGTTCTGTAAAGGAGCCACTGCAATGTCACGCATCGGGAAATTGCCGATTGAAGTACCTAAAGGGGTTACGGTCAGCCTTGCTGATTCGTTCATCACCGTAAAAGGCCCCAAGGGCCAGCTGAGCCGTCAGATCATGCCAGCCGTTTCTGTGGTGATAAAGGATAATTCTGTCGTTGTCGAACGGCCTGATGATACCATCGCCTCACGCGCGGCCCACGGCCTGACCCGCACCCTGGTCAACAATATGGTGGTCGGGGTGACCAACGGGTATCAGACCGACTTAGAGATTAACGGCGTCGGTTACCGTGCCGAGCTGAAAGGCAAGGAATTGCACCTGAGCTTGGGATACTCCCATCCGGTGATCTATCCGTTGCCGGAAGGTATTTCGGTTGAGATTGACAAAATGACCAAACTTTCCGTCAAAGGTATTGACAAGGAGTTGGTTGGTCATACTGCTGCCAAAATCCGCTCGTTCCGTGGTCCTGAGCCGTACAAAGGCAAGGGTATCAAATACGCCACCGAGACGATCCTGCGTAAGGCCGGTAAGACGGGCAAGAAATAGTCACCTGTAAGGTAAGGAGCAGACCGTGGGAAAGACATCACAAAAAACAGTTACGCGTCTCAAGCGTCAGGTTCGGGTCCGTAAGAAGATCAGGGGTAATGCCGAACGCCCACGCCTGAATGTCTTCAAGAGCGCCAACCATATCTACGCGCAGTTGATAGACGACACCAAAGGGGTGACCGTGGCCGCAGCCTCCACACTGACTGAAGGTATTGCCGTTGCAGGCGCTCATACCGGTAACAGGGCTTCTGCGGCGGCGGTGGGTACGGCTATTGCCAAGGCTGCCCTGGCTAAGGATATTCGTTCCGTGGTCTTTGATCGTAACGGATTTCTGTATCATGGTCGCATTCAGGCTCTCGCAGATGCCGCGCGTGAAGCCGGTCTGCAATTTTAAGTTCTTACTCAATCAGGGAGGTCGGTAGTGAGCAGGATTAATCCGAACGAATTAAACCTGACTGATCGGGTCGTCCACATAAGCCGTGTTGCCAAAGTCGTCAAAGGCGGCCGCCGTTTCAGTTTTTCGGCGTTGGTGGTGGTTGGGGATGCCAATGGTCATGTCGGATACGGTCTGGGCAAGGCCAATGAGGTCCCTGAGGCGATCCGCAAGGGTGTCGAGCAGGCCAAGAAAAACCTGATCAAGGTTCCGGTCAACCAGGGCCAGACGATACCGTATGAGATCATCGGTCGTTTCGGTGCCGGCCGGATCCTGATGAAGCCTGCCTCGCCGGGTACCGGCGTCATTGCCGGTGGTGCAGCACGGGCCATCTTTGAAGCGGCAGGTGTCAACAATATCCTGTCCAAGTGTCTGGGGTCGAACAACCCCCATAACGTGGTTAAGGCTGCCTTTGAGGGTTTGCGTCTGCTGAAGACCCCTGAAGAGCTCACTGCGCGGCGCGGAATCACCGAATAGCCGTTTGCTGAATCCCTTGAATAAGGAACAGATGCCATGAGCAATATGCTGGAAATTACCCTGGTAAAAAGCACCATCAGTGTTTCTAAAAAACAATGTGCCGTGGTGCGCGGCCTTGGTCTGCGCAAGATGCATCAGACGGTTACTCTGCAGGATACCCCCGAGGTTCGTGGGATGGTCGGCAAGATTAGCCATATGTTGAAGGTTAAGTAAAGGACGGAGACCCCCATGGAATTGAATACTCTGCGGCCCGCTCTGGGGTCCACAAAAGATAGAAAGCGCATCGGGCGTGGTATCGGCTCTGGGCATGGTAAGACTGCCACCAAGGGCCATAAAGGCCAAAAAGCCCGTTCCGGTGGCAGTGTGAAGCCCGGTTTTGAGGGTGGTCAAATGCCGCTGCAGCGCCGTCTGCCGAAGCGCGGTTTCCGTCCGTTGACCCGTACCGAGTACGTGTTGATCAACCTGAGCCAACTTGATGTATTCGAGGCTGGTGCCTGTGTTGATCGAGACGCAATGGATGCCAAAGGCCTGCTAAAAAAATCATGCCTGCCCGTCAAGGTGTTGGCAAATGGTGAAATTGGCAAGGCCCTAACCATCAAGGCAGACAAGTTCAGCAAAGCCGCCATTGATAAAATTAAGGCTGCCGGTGGCAGCGTAGAGGAACTCTGCGCATGCTAGAGGCTTTTCAGAACATCTTCCGCATTCCTGAGCTGAAGAAACGTGTGCTGTTCACGCTCGGGATGCTGGCTGTCTACCGGGTTGGGTGCCATATTCCCACGCCGGGGATTGATTCGGTTGCACTGTCGCATTTTTTCAAACAGGCCCAGGGTACTCTGCTCGGTCTGTTTGATATGTTTTCTGGTGGTGCGCTGGAGCGGATGTCTGTCTTTGCCTTGGGGATCATGCCGTATATCTCCTCCTCAATTATCTTCCAGTTGCTGACTGTAATCGTGCCGTCCATCGAGAAGCTTTCCAAAGAAGGCGAGGCCGGACGCAAAAAGATCACGCAGTACACCCGGTACGGGACCGTGTTGCTCAGTATGATACAGGGCGCAGGTATTGCCATCGGCTTGGAAAGTATGCGTGGTCCGGCTGGCGAGATGGTTGTGCCGAGTCCTGGCTGGTCGTTTCGTTTGATGACGTTGATTACTCTGACCGCGGGGACGGCTTTTATCATGTGGCTCGGTGAGCAGATGACCGAGCGCGGCCTCGGTAACGGCATCTCGATGATCATCTTTGCCGGTATTGTCGCTCGGATCCCTATTGCACTTGGGAATACCGGGAAACTGATGGATAGTGGCAATCTCTCACTGTTTTCTATTATCATGGTTGTTGCGCTGATGGTTGCAGCCATTGCTGGCATTGTGTTTGTGGAGCGTGGTCAGCGTCGCCTGCCAATTCACTATGCAAAACGGGTTACCGGGCTGAAGACTTTCAGTCCGCAGACATCGCATTTGCCGCTTAAAGTAAATATGGCCGGGGTAATCCCGCCTATTTTTGCCTCATCGATCATCATGTTTCCTGCAACGATAGCTAATTTTATCAACATACCGGCGGTTCAGCGCTTTGCCAAGATGTTGGCACCTGGCCATTGGCTCTACACGCTCTTTTATGTTGCCTTTATCGTATTCTTTTGTTATTTCTATACGGCTGTCACCTTTAACCCGGTTGACGTTGCTGAAAATATCAAGAAGCATGGCGGCTATATCCCAGGAATCCGGCCTGGTAAGGAAACATCTGAATACATGGATAGTGTGCTGACCAAGCTTACCTTTGCGGGATCAATCTATATTTCGCTTGTCTGTGTGTTTCCGACACTCTTGATCAGCGGTTTCAAGCTGAATCTGCCCTTCTACTTTGGTGGGACCTCGCTCCTGATCGCCGTGGGCGTCGGTATGGATACTGTGGCACAAATTGAATCCCATTTGATTACCCGAAATTATGAAGGGTTTTTGAAGGGGGTCCGGATTCGTGGGCGTCGGTAGGGTACTGTTATGAACTTGATTTTATTTGGACCTCCTGGAGCAGGTAAAGGGACACAGGCGCAGTTTCTGGTTGATAGCTATAAAATTCCGCAGATATCCACGGGCGATATGCTGCGTGCAGCGGTGAAGAATCAGACCCAGTTGGGGCTCAAGGCACAGGAGATCATGCAGCAGGGTGGTCTGGTCTCGGATGAGATTGTGCTTGGTATTGTAGAAGAACGTCTCGCTCAGGGTGACTGTCGTAATGGTTTTGTGCTGGATGGCTTCCCGCGTACCATACCGCAGGCTGATGCGTTAGTGCAGATTTTGCAGCGTACTGGACGCAGCATAGAGCATGTGGTCTCGTTAGAGGTGGATACTGACGAGATCGTCAAACGTCTTTCAGGACGTCGGTCGTGTCCGTCCTGTGGCAAGGGGTATCATGTTGTCTATGATGCTCCGAAACAGGCCGGTCTGTGTGATGCATGCGGTACCTCGTTGGTGCAGCGCGACGACGACCGTGAAGAGACGGTGCGTAATCGTCTGAGTGTTTATGAACAGCAGACCGCCCCTTTAAAAGAGTATTATCGCTCCCGGCAATTGTTGCGGGCCGTTGCCGGCATGGGGCCGATTGCCGAAGTACAGTCGCGGATAGCGGCTGCGCTGGCAGAGTAACTATGATTGTCCTAAAATCTCCACGTGAGATTGAAAGGATGAAAACACCCTGCAGGATTGTGGCTGAGGTGCTGCAGCAGTTGCGGGAGCTGGTTGTGCCAGGTGTGACGACACTTGAGCTTGAATCTGCTGCCCTCGTTGCAACAAAAAAACATAAGGCAATTCCTGCCTTTAAAGGCTATGCAGGGTATCCGTACGCTCTTTGCTGCTCACCGAATAACTGGGTGATCCATGGTATGCCCAATGCAACCCCTCTTAAGGAAGGGGATGTCCTGAGCGTTGATTTCGGTGTGCTGTACGATGAGTTCTATGGCGATGCAGCCGTTACCTTGCCGGTAGGCAAGATTAACGATAAGGCGCAGGCATTGCTGACTGCCACCGAGGAGTCGCTCTATTGCGGCATTGACCAAGCCGTTGTCGGTGGTCGATTGTACGATATCTCTCATGCCGTACAGCGACATGTGGAATCCCGCGGTTATTCGGTAGTCCGTGATTACGTGGGTCACGGTATCGGAAAAAGGCTGCACGAGGATCCACAGGTCCCCAACTATGGTATCGCCGGTCGTGGCGTTGCGCTCAAGGCTGGCATGGTGTTGGCGATTGAACCGATGGTGAATTGCGGTGGTTATGATGTCAAGGTGTTGGAAGATGGCTGGACAGCGGTAACTGCAGACGGTTCGTTGTCTGCCCATTTTGAACACACCGTCGCTTTGACGGATCATGGACCTGAAATACTGACACGCCTTGTGTAAGGTGTGGTTGAAAGGTGAATACATATGAAAGTTCGGGCATCTGTCAAAAAAATTTGCGATAAGTGCAAGATTATCAAGCGTAAGGGAGTCGTGCGAATCATCTGCGAAACTCCTAAGCATTCTCAACGTCAAGGTTAACCAAGGGGAGGACGAGCAGTGGCACGTATTGCAGGTGTTGACCTACCAAAAAACAAGCGCATAGAGATCGCCCTGACCTATATTTACGGTATTGGGCGTACTACCGCACAAACTATTCTTGCCGCTACCCAGGTAGACGGTAACACTCGCACCGACAAGCTGACAGAGGCTGAGGTCTCGAAACTTCGTGATGAAATTGACAAGAACGTCAAGGTTGAAGGTGACCTCCGGCGCGAAGTGTCGATGAACATCAAGCGACTGATGGATCTCGGTTGCTATCGCGGTCTGCGTCATCGTAAAGGCTTGCCGTGCAATGGTCAGCGCACTAAGACTAACGCCCGTACCCGCAAGGGACCGGCCCGTACGGTTGCCGGTAAGAAGAAGTAATTAACCACAGAATGTATCTGGAGGAAGCATGGCTGCTCCCAAGAAGGTAGTCAGGAAGAAAAAAGAAAAAAAGAATATCACCAATGGCGTTGCTCATATTCAGGCGACGTTTAACAATACCATCATCACCATCACCGACCCGGTGGGCAATGTGGTGGCATGGTCCACTGCCGGTGCCAAGGGTTTTAAAGGTTCCCGCAAGAGCACCCCGTTTGCCGCTCAGGTGGCAGCCGAGGATTGTGCCCGTAAGGCTCAGGAACATGGTATGCGCAACCTGGAGGTGTTCGTGAAAGGTCCCGGCTCCGGCCGTGAATCTGCCTTGCGTGCACTGCAGGCAACCGGTTTTTCCATCAGTTTCATTCGCGACGTCACGCCGATCCCCCACAACGGCTGCCGTCCCCCGAAGCGCAGAAGAGTTTAATTCTTTTATACGCTACCCTTTGCCTGATACTGTAAGAGGAGGTTGCCTTGGCTAGGTATACTGGACCGTCCTGCCGTTTGTGCAGAAGAGAAAACATGGAGCTGTTCCTGAAAGGGGACCGCTGTTACACTGATAAGTGCGCCCTGAAGCGCCGTAACTACCCCCCGGGGCAACATGGTCAAGGTCGCTCGAAGACTTCTGACTATGGTGTTCAGCTGCGTGAGAAGCAGAAAGTTAAGCGTTTGTACGGCCTGCTGGAGAAACAGTTCCGCAGCTATTTCGGTCGCGCAGACCGTATGAAGGGTGTAACCGGCGCCAACCTGCTTTCATTACTGGAGCGCAGACTTGATAACGTGGTGTATCGCCTTGGTTTCGCCTCGTCACGTGCTGAATCTCGTCAGTTGGTCCGTCATGGTCACTTCACCCTGAACGGCCGCAAGGCTACTATCCCTTCAATGCAGGTCAAGGCTGGCGATCTGGTCGAGTTGCGTGAAAAGAGCCGTAACGTAGCTGCCGTCAGCGATGCCCTTGATGCCGTTGTGCGTCGCGGTGTGCCCCAGTGGCTTGAGTTGGAGCGCGATGCCTTCAAGGGGACGGTAAAATCGTTGCCGGTGCGTGAAGATATCGTGACGCCGATTCAGGAACAGCTGATCGTCGAACTGTACTCCAAGTAAGGGGTGCGTAGTTTGTTGGTGATCTAACAGCGCGATAGAATTCACTGTGTGACCCCTTGAGGGGAGGAAATGAATGTATAAAAATTGGCGTGATCTGATCAAACCGAAACAACTGCAGATTGAGAAGGAGACACTTTCCGCTACCTACGGAAAGTTCTTTGCAGAGCCGTTTGAACGCGGCTTCGGCACCACGCTGGGTAACTCATTGCGTCGCGTGCTGCTCTCCTCTTTGCAGGGTGCTGCCATCACGTCGGTGCGGATTAAAGGCGTACAACATGAGTTTTCGTCCGTTCCTGGCGTGACTGAAGATGTTACCGATATCATTCTGAACTTAAAAGGCGTCCGTCTGCGGCTGCATGGCTCCGATCAGGCCTCTATCCGTATAATCCATAAGGGTGAAGGTGTCATTAAGGCTGGTGATATTATGCTTCCGCATAATGTGGAGGTCATGAACCCTGATCACCATATCGCCACCTGTGGTAAAGATGCCGTGTTTGAAGTTGAAATGTCGGTCAGGATGGGCAAGGGCTATGTACCGGCGGATAGGAACCGTGACGAGAAGGCCCCGGTAGGTACCACACCGATAGATGCTATTTTTTCTCCTATTACCAAGGTGAACTTTATTGTTTCAAACGCACGTGTCGGTCAAATGACCGACTATGATAAGCTTACCGTTGAAGTCTGGACTGACGGCAGCGTCAAGCCTGAGGATGCCATCGCCTACGCTGCCAAGATTGTCAAGGAACAGCTTACTATCTTCATTAATTTTGATGAGGAGGCAGAGCCTCAGCAACTGGAAGAATCTGCCGATGACGATGCCAAGGTGAATGAAAACCTGTACCGCACCGTTGATGAATTGGAGTTGTCGGTTCGTTCCGCCAACTGCCTCAAAAATGCTGGTATCAAGCTGATAGGTGAGTTGGTTTCCAAGACCGAGGCTGAGATGCTCAAGACTCAGAATTTCGGTCGTAAGTCACTGAACGAGATCAAGGACATTTTGACCGAAATGGGGCTGACCTTCGGCATGCGTCTGGAAAATTTCCCCGACCCTGAGGTGATTAGGCGTCTGCGCGGTGAACAGAAGGATGAAGAATAGCTCACTCTGAGCCATAGGTTTGTACCAACAGTAGAAAGGAAGAACAGATGCGTCACAATAAAGCAGGCAGAAGGCTTGGCCGTACCACCAGCCACCGGATTGCAATGTTTCGAAATATGGTTACCTCCCTGCTCAATCATGAGCGGGTAGTTACTACCGATGCAAAGGCCAAGGAGATCCGTTCCGTTGCCGAGAAGATGATTACCCTCGGCAAGCGCGGCGATCTGCATGCCATGCGCCAGGCAGCCGCCTATATCCGCGAGAAGTCGGTGGTGACCAAGCTGTTCAGCACCCTTGCCCCGCGTTACCAGGAGCGTCAAGGTGGCTATACCCGCATAATCAAATTAGGGCAGCGTCTTGGTGATGCCGCGTCGCTATCGGTAATTGAACTGGTACAGGAAGAGGTTACCACTAAGGCTACAAAGGCGGCCTAGTCGCCAGCTGTGCCCTTCGAACGTATGCGTAAGCCCGCACGCGACAAGCCTGCGGGCTTACGTGTGTTTAACGGGTTGTATCCCAGTGTTTTAGGTCACTAAATCTACCACAAGTCCCTTAATCCCTATCACCGCTGCGGTGATCGCCATGTGGTCTTTCTGTTCACGTATGATCAGTTGGTACAACTTGTCCGCCTCCTTATCAATCACCGTGATAATCTCGTAATAGCGTGGGTTCATCGGCGTCCCCCCGACCTTTTCAAGCCGATAGGCCTCGCTGGAAACCCGTTTGGCAAGCTTGCTCAGCAACTCGCGGAATTTTTTAAAACGGGGCACGGTGGGCTCACGCTCCAACATCTCACCCGCAGCATCTATCTCTTGGCGTAATGTTTCAATGTCGTGCTCGTATGCGTTTGTTTCAGTCTGGATTGCGTTAAGTTCGGAAGAAAAAAGCGAAAAAAGGCCACTGCTGGGCTTGCGCGCAGCTGCGGCAGAGGCCGTGCCCTTTCTGAGTGCAGTAAGGTCCGTTGCATCGCGAATTTTCATAACGGCCACCTCTTCTGATGTTCCCCGTCCATCATCAGGACTGTATAACAGCCGCTTTACGGTTTGCAAGGTAAACTGGTTATGATAGTCTTGCAACAAAGCCAGTCCGAAACGGTCAAGGTGGATGTTACATGCAGCTAAGCAGTCCCGAACGGAAAAAAAGAGCTAGAGAAAGTGCTATTATCCTCGTGGCGATCCTGCTGATCGTCTTGCTTACCGGGGTTGAGATCCGCTTAACACAGCTCAGCTCAAATGCACCGCTCTCAAGTAACGTGGTCATCTTCGGAATGATCAATATCATCATCTTATTGGTGGTGTTGTTGGTCTATCTGATCAGCCGCAATGTGGTCAAACTGTTGGCTGAAAGTCGTTCCAGCCCATTGGCAAAACATTTGCGCACCAAACTGGTTATCTCCTTTGTCGGTCTTTCTCTTGTCCCCACCATGCTGTTATTCTTTGCATCGGCCAGTTTTATTACCAACAGCGTGCAGAACTGGTTCAATGTGCAGGTGGAAACCTCACTCAACGAATCGCTGGAGGTTGCCCAGACCTACTACCGCAATTCGGCCGCCAATGCCCTGCTGTATGCCCGACGCCTAAGTGAGGTGATCAAGCAGGAGCGTTTGCTGAACGAAGACAGCCTGCCACGCCTTAAAGGGTTTATACGGGAGAAACAGCGGGAGTACAACCTGGGCATCGTGGAGGTATTTTCCTCGCAACGCGAGGAACTGGTGCGCGCATCCAATCCGGATGTGCCCCGAGCTGAGAATACCAGCCCAAACTCGGAAGATATCAACCAGGTTCTGGCCGGGCATGATCTCACCAAGGTCAACTCCGTTGGCAAGGCGGACCTGATCCGTGGCATTGTGCCGATCTTTTCCACCTATAATGATCGTGATGTGGTCGGCGTCGTGGTGGTGAACTACTATGTGCCGTACTCGCTGGTCAGCAAGATGCAGGAAATATCCTCTTCGTATCAGGAATTCCGTCGGCTGAAGCTGCTCAAGAGTCCGATCACTGGCGGTTATCTCTTGACCCTGTTTCTGATCGCCTCGGTCATCGTCTTTCTGTCGTTTTGGATCGGTATCTATCTGGCAAACAGCATGACCAGGCCGATCAGGGAACTGGTGGAAGGGACGCACGCACTCTCCAATGGTGATCTTGATGTGCGCATTGACGCCGAGGGTGATGATGAGATCGGCATGCTGGTGCGTTCTTTCAATATCATGGCCGCTGACCTGCGGGCCAAACAGCATGCCTTGAACAGCTCCAATCAGGAGTTGACCAGGATCAACCATGAGATCGAGGCCCGTCGGCGGTATATGGAGATCGTGTTGCGTAACGTGGCGGCCGGTGTCATCTCGGTTGACCAGGCCGGTATTGTCACGACGATCAATAAATCGGCCGAGCGGCTGCTGCATATCGATACCGCCACCGTTCTGGGCCAGCATTTCCGGGATGTGCTGCGGGACTTCCATCTGGATATCGTCAAGGAAACGCTACGGGATATGGCCCTCACACGGCAGGATTCTGTCTCTCGCCAGATCGGGCTGGATATGCGTGGCGAACGGCGGGTGCTGCAGATGAGCCTGACTATGCTGCGGGACGAGCAGGGTGAATTTCTGGGATCGGTGCTGGTGCTTGATGACCTGACTCAGATGATGAAGGGGCAGCGGATGGCAGCCTGGCGCGAGGTGGCGCGCAGAATCGCCCATGAGATCAAGAATCCGCTGACACCGATACAACTCTCGGCCCAGCGCCTGCGAAAGCGTTTTCTCGAACGGTTTCGTTCTGACCCTGACGGGACGGTCTTTGATGAGTGCACCGCCATGATCAGCAGGTCGGTGGACGAACTCAAGGTGCTGGTGAATGAATTTTCGAACTTTGCCCGTATGCCGGCCGTGCAGCCGTCCCCCAATGACCTCAATGGGCTGGTGCGCGAGACATTGACTCTTTACCAGGAGGCGCACCGGGAGGTCGGCTTCAATTTCAGACCCGATGACCATCTGCCGCCTATCACGTTGGACCGTGATCAGATAAAGCGGGTGCTGATTAACCTGTTGGAAAATGCTGTAGCCGCCATGGACGGGAAGGGAACCGTTGCCATTGCCACCCACTATGACGCCGAGTTGCGGATGGTATCCTGCAGCATTGCCGATACCGGGCCCGGTATCCCCTCGGAATTGAAGGCCCGTATCTTTGAACCCTATGTCTCAACCAAACAGCATGGGACCGGCCTGGGGTTGGCCATCGTCGCCAGTATTATCGCCGATCATAACGGGTTTGTCAGGGTACGGGACAATAAACCCGCGGGGGCCTGTTTCGTTATTGAACTGCCGGCCGTTCAGTCGGCCTGATTGAGGAGTTGCACCTTATGTCGAATTTTATCCTGATTGTGGATGACCAAGAGGATATCCGGCGTTCGCTGACCGGTATCCTGGAAGACGAGGGATATCAGGTGGTAACGGCCAGTAACGGCAGCGATGCACTTGACCTTGCACGGGACGAGGAACCCGATTTGGTTCTGCTCGATATCTGGATGCCGGGAATGGACGGTATCCAAACGCTGGAACGTCTGAAAAGCCTGATGCCCGATCTGACCGTGGTGATGATGTCGGGCCATGGCACTATTGAAACAGCGGTAAAGGCGACCAAACTGGGGGCCTACGACTTTGTGGAAAAGCCGTTTTCCTTGGACAAGATGCTGATCACCATCGCCAACGCCATCAGTTTCAAGGAGCTACGCAATGAAAATGAGGCGTTGCGGCTTGCTTCAGGAGAAGAGCATGAACTGATCGGCTCTTCGTCCGCCGTTACCCTGCTCCGTAATCAGGTGCAGCGTGTCGCACCGACAGTCACACCGATACTGATTTACGGTGAACCGGGTGCGGGCAAGGAGGTGGTGGCACACTCTATCCATCAACAGGGTCCTCGGTGTAAAAAACCGTTCATTGCCGTGAATTGTTCAGCCATCCCTGATGAACTGTTAGAAGGGGAGTTGTTTGGGTATGAAAAAGGGGGAGCCTCTGGCAGGGGCAGTCAACGTAGGGGGAAATTTGACCTAGCCGACGGAGGCACTATTTTTTTAGATGAGATCCACGAGCTTCCGCTTAAGGTGCAGGGAGGCCTGTTGCGGCTTTTGCGAGAACATTCATTCGAGCGGCCGGGCGGGAATAAGGCAGTGCGCGCTAATGTCCGTGTCATTGCTGCTACCGCTGCCCCGCTTGCTGACGTGGTGAGCTCGGGGCGCTTTAGCGGCGACCTGTTCCAGGAACTAAATGTCATTCCGTTTGTGGTGCCGCCGCTACGTGAACGCAGAGAGGATATACCGCCTCTTGTGCGACATTTTGTTGCCTTGTTTCACCGTCGTGAGGGGTGGGAACCCCGTCAGTTTGATGAGAAGGCGATGGAGCTGCTGATCGGGTATCATTGGCCTGGCAACGCCCGTGAGCTGAAAAATATTGTCGAGCGTGTTCTGATTATGGCGTCCGGTCAGGTCATAACAGTCGCCGATATTCCACCATTGCCGGCCTCGGCAGGGGTGAAGGATCATCCGTCAGAGGACACTCCCCCGAGCCTGCAAAAGGCGCGGGAGCAGTTTGAACGGCAGTTTCTCCAGGACCAGCTCCAGGGGCATCATTGGGATATTGATGCGACAGCACAAGCGATTGACCTCGAACGGACCGTACTCCAACGTAAACTGCTCCAGTACGGGCTTGTACCATCAACCTGAGCATCAGTAGTTTCAGGAAAGGAGCATGACCATGCCACAGATACAGACCCGGCGGGACGGGGCTGTTGGCACGATTATCATGCAGCACCCCGAGAGTCGTAACAGTCTGTCCTGCCAGATGCTTGGGGAGATGCGGCAGGCCCTCACGCAGTTTGACAGGGACGGTGTCAGAGTTGTGGTGATTCGGGCCACGGCAGGGGCCCACGTCTGGTCGTCGGGGTTTAATATCCATGAGCTGCCGGTCTCGGGACGTGACCCGCTCTCGTATAACGACCCCTTGGAATGCCTCTTGCGCGAGATACAACGTTTCCCCGCCCCGGTGATCGCCATGATTGAGGGCTCAGTCTGGGGAGGGGCCTGTGATCTGAGCTTTATCTGTGATATCGTCATCGGCTGCCCCAGTACCTCGTTTGCAATCACCCCGGCAAAGCTGGGGCTGCCCTACAACGTCTCCGGCATCATGCACTTTATCAACATCGTCGGCCCCCGGATCGCCCGTGAGATGTTTTATACCGCTGAACCGATCACTGCCGAGCGGGCCCTGCAGGTGGGTATCCTTAATCATCTGGTAGCTATCGAGAAATTGGAGTCTTTCACCTACGATCTGGCGCAGCGGATTACCGCAAACGCCCCGTTGGCTAACCGGGTGATGAAGGAACAGCTGCGGCTTTTGGCCGATGCCCTTCCCTTGCGGACTGAGACGTTTGAATATATTCAGGGGTTACGCCGTATTGTGTACGACAGCAGGGATTACCAGGAAGGAAAACAGGCTTTTCTGGAGAAGCGGAAGCCGGCCTTTCAGGGGGAATAGGGGAGAGGGGGGGTATCCATAACTCCCCTATGGCACAGGAATGAAAACGGGGATGCGAGTAATCGCATCCCCGTTTTTGTCATATGCAGCAGCAGGAAGCTACTGGCGGCCGCCGGCAGCAGCCCACTTCTCCAGCATGGCGGTGGTAACGGACTTAGGACGCTCGATAGCGTAGCCCAAGCCGCGGTCCCAAGTGATGTTGGCCATGCAGCCCAGGGCCCGGCCTACGCCGAACAGCACGGTGTAGAAGTCCCACTCCCGCAGGCCGTAGTACCACTGGATGACACCTGATTGGGCGTCGACGTTCGGCCAGGGGTTCTTTGCCTTGCCTTGCTCGGTCAGGACGCCGGGTGCCACTTCAAAGATCATGGAGACCAGCTTGAACAAGGGGTCGTCCTTCAGGCCGGGGGTGTTCAGGCAGAACTCACGTTGCGACATGTAGCGCGGGTCGGTCTTACGCAGCACGGCGTGGCCGTAGCCGGGGATGACCTGGCCGGAGTTCAGGGTATCCCACAGCGCCTGAGTGATCAGCTCTTTGGTGGGCTCCTTGTCGGCGCAGTACTTCTGCTGGAACTTCAGGGTCCAGTCCAGAACCTCCTGGTTGGCCAGGCCGTGCAGCGGGCCAGCCAGACCGTTCAGGCCGGCAGAGTAGGAGTAGTACGGGTCGGACAGGGCCGAATGCACCAAGTGGGTGGTATGGGCCGACACGTTGCCGGACTCATGGTCGGAGTGGAGGATGAAGTACATCCGGGCCACATCCTTGTACTGCTCGCTCTGGCCGATCATATGGGCGAAGTTGGCGCCCATATCGAGGGTCGGGTCCGGAGCGATCTGGTAGTCACCACGGTACTTGAGGTTGTAGATGAAGGCCGCAATCAGGGGGATACGGGCGACCAGGTCGCTGGCATCTTCGTAGACGTACTCCCAAGCGGTCATCTTGTTAAACTTGCCGGAGTTGTAGAAACCGGCAAATTTGGAGTCCTTCTGCAGGGACAGGATACCGACGGAGAGCATCACCATCGGGTGGCTGTCGCGGGGCAGGGCGCGGATGGCGTCCCACACGTAAGAAGGCACGACCTGGCGCTTCTTCCACTCGGCGCAGACGTCGTCGACCTGGGCCTGGGTCGGGACGTCACCGGTCAGCAGGAAATACCAGAAGGACTCAACCGTCGGATAGTTTGATCCGGCAGCCTTCGGCAGCGCCTCAAAGGTCTCAGGGATGGTCTTGCCGCGGAAGCGGATGCCTTCCTGGGGGTCCAGGTAGGAGATATCGGTGACCAATGAACGGATGTCACGGGCGCCGCCGATGCACTGGTCGATAGTGACCTCGTCGATCTTTACCTTACCAAACTCTTTGACCAGTTTGGTGGTGCGGGGGCGGAACTCTTCAATCTTCTGCTTGAGTGTTTCCTTCAGAGCCATGCTTCTTCTCCTTTCAGGATGATAGTGCAAATATGAGTGGTTGCACTGAGTTTGCGTGGAGTTTTGAAATACTGTATACAAAATGTGGCCTCTTATAACACCGCAACGAGGCAATTACAACAGATTTTTTTAACACTCAAACGTGATTATAAAATGACCAGATCGTCGTCAGAGTGGGTTAACTGCTTGAGCCCTTCGTTGCTCAGATAGAAGGTGTTTTCGATCCCCACCGCCCCTTCGCCGGGGAATACCAGTTTGGGCTCAAAGGCCCATGCCATCCCCTTTTGCAGGGTCTGATCCTTGAATCCCCGGGCGATGAAGGGGTATTCGTCAATCTCCACCCCCAGGCCATGACCGATGAACGAGACCTGGGAGCCTTTGGCACCCATAAAGCTGTCCGCATATCCGAGCTCGCAGGCCAGGGTGTGGCAGCGGTCGTAGACTTCACCCCAGGTGATCCCCTCGACCGCGATCTCCTTCATCAGCTCCTGTACCTTAAGCATGTCGTCAAATCCCCTGCGCAGCCGGTCAGAAAGGCTGCCTATGGCAAATACGCGGGTCTGGTCAACCAGATAGCCATCCACATTGCCGGCAAAGTCGATGATGATCGGTTCGTTGCGCCCGATCGGTTTGTAGCTGGCCCCCTGGCCGAAGCAGGGAGACGGTCCCAGGCCGCCGAACGGGGTGTCGGTATAGGCAGGCACCGCACTGTCGGTACCGGAAAAGGTGTGGCCGAACAGCATCTCCCCGTTGTAGACCCGCATCCGTATCAATCCCAGATGGCCATGTTTCCGGGCGACCTGCTCCAGCTCGGCAGCGAGCTCAAGGTCGGTCATGCCGACCCGGATCACCTCCTTGGCCCGGTTGTAGACCTTGTCTACTTGGTCTGCGGCGTCTTGCATCAGGTGGATCTCGTAATGGCTCTTGATCATCCGCACCTGCCGGATCAGCGGCGTGGCATCGGTGAATTCGGCTGTTGGCCAGACGGTACGGTAACGTTCGAACAGGGCCACCGGCAGCACGTCGAATTCCATGCCGATCCGTTGGGCTGCCGGATACCCGTAGCCTGCCACAATCCCGGGGATGTCCCGCGGGGAGTTGAAGGTGAGTACCTCTTTCAGGCCAGATTCCATCCGGGCGCGGGCTATGTCGCGGCGTACCAGATAGAGCGGCTGCCCCTGTGCCGGCAGGTACAGACAGCCGTTCTGCACAGTGCCGGTAAAATAGAACAGGTCGGCGTTCTGGGTGATGATCACCGCCGCAAGGCCGTTTTCCATCATCAACTCCTGCAGCCGTTTGCAGCGGTATTCCAATTCAATGGCGGGGGTAAGACGCATGGTAGCGAGGTCCTTTCATCGGCTCATGAGGCGTGGCACTTGACGAACTGCAGGCAACCGTTTAGGGTGGCGGTCCATGTCAGGACGCCTCTTCAAATCATTTTCCGTCGGTTTGTTTACCATTATTCCTGCCGCTGATCCAATCACAAATCAATGCGATCTGCCGATTGTGCTGGGGACACGCGGTGCCTTCGGTTCTGGCGAACATGAAACCACCGTCGCCTGTCTTGAGCTGCTGCCCACCATCCCCGATACTTCTGGCAGTCATGTTTTAGACCTGGGGAGCGGCACCGGTATTCTTGCGATTGCTGCGGCCAGGCTGGGGGCTGGTGAGGTGGTGGCGCTCGATCTTGATCCGGCAGCTGCCGTTTCCTGCCGTGAAAATGTGGAGTTAAACGGCCTTGCGGCAAAAATTACAACGGTCTGCGGTGACCTGGCCGGGCTGGATGTCCAGACCTTCGATCTGGTGTTGGCCAACATCTATGCCGATATTTTGATCAATCTGGCCGATCAGCTGGTGGCCATGACCCGTGCCGGTGGTTATCTGCTGGTATCAGGTATCCCCCTGCAGGATAAGTTCGATATTGTCCAACGTTATGCCCGTCTGGGGTGCTGTGTGCGGGATAGCCGGATAGGGCAGGATTTCGCTACGTACCTGCTGCATAAAGGATAAAAGGACGGATATCGGAATGTTGGGGGGCCGATTCAGGTCATAAACCATCTGGGGGTCAGCTTTCGTGTTACCGACACACTGGTCATCGGCTACCGTTTTCAGCATCTGTCAAACGTCGACATCTATGTCCACAATCCGGGGCTGAATATCAACCTTCTCGAATGTGGCCTGCTCTTTTAGGGGGTGCCGCAGGCAGTCGACTGCCTACTAGTACTCAGTCCGCAGCTCTTGTTTTCGTTTCCATAAATCGTGTTACGGCCTCGGGAGGGGCGGTGGCATACTGCCAAAGAGCGCTGCCAGCTCCGCTACAGTGTCGGCGGTTGTCCAGGCAGCCATCCCCTGCTTCCAGACCAGGGTCTCGCGGGTCAGTTGCCCCGTCTGAATCATCCGCTCCAAGGCCGGCAGATCGAAGGGGCCGGTCTGTTGGCCGTGTAACGCCACAAACAGGTGCCCCTCTGGAGGCAGCGGCGGGGGCACCGTGCTGGATGTCTGCTGCGCCTGTGCCGTGGAGATGCCACCTGTGGCACCGGCCATCTGACTGCCGATACCAATGCCCATCCCCGCCCCGACGCCGGCCGCCGCAAGGCCGCCCGGATTGTTGGCGGCATCCCTGATGGCGCTTGCGGTCTCGTACTGGGTGTACGTCCGCATGTCACCAATGGCTCTCATGGCACCGGCCTTGTCGATAGCCCGCTCCACCTCCTCGGGCAGACCGATGTCTTGCACCTGCACTTCGGTCAGGCTGATGCCCAAGGCTTCAAAAGCCGGTGCAATTTCTGCTTTCAGGATTTCCCCCAGGGTGACCACCTTGCTCTCCAGGTCGATCACCGGGATCTTCAGCTCCGGTATAACCTCTTTGATTCGGGTGCCGATTTTTCCTCGCAGGTTGTCGTGGATCTCCTCAGTGGTGAAATTTCCCTCGGTACCTGCCAGTTCCCGTATGAAAACGGTTGGGTCTTTGATTTTCATGGCAAATATGCCGAAGGCGGTCACCCGCACGGCACCGAATTCGGGGTCGCGCATGGTGCAGGGGCCGGGGGTGCCCCATTTCAGGTTTGTGAACTGACGGGTGGAGCAGAAGTAGACCTCGGCCTTGAACGGTGATTCAAAGCCGTACTTCCAGCCTTTGAGAGTAGCCAGGATCGGCAGGTTTCTGGTCTCCAGGGTGTAGGTGCCGGGGCCGAATTGATCGGCTATCCGGCCTTCATCGATGAAGACCGCAGTCTGGCCCTCACGTACCACCAGTCTGGCACCGTGTTTGATCTCGTTGTCGTAGCGGGGGAAACGGTACAGCAGCGTGTCATTACTGTCATCTAGCCACTGGACGAGGTCGATCAGTTCGGCTTTCAGCTGGTCCCAGAGTGCCATGTGGTTTTCTCTCCTTGTGATCGGGGCAGTGCAGAAAGGTTAAACGGTTTTGTTGATAATGCAAGTTGTCCGTCACGGTCCCGTGAACAAGACACCGCCTGCCCCGGCATACCCCCGCTGGTTTCAGCTCGCAGTCTCTTCCTCAAGGTGCAGCTCTTTGATAGCCAACTCCCGCAGCTTGAATTTTTGAATCTTGCCGGAGGCGGTCATCGGATAGCCCCCGACGAACTTGACGTATCGGGGGATCTTGTAGTTGGCGATCCTGTTACGACAAAATTCCCTGACGTCATCCTCAGTCATGGTGGCCCCTTTTTTCAGGATCACCGCAGCCATGACCTGTTCGCCATACTTTTTGTCCGGCACGCCGTAGACCTGTACGTCGGTGATGTTGGGGTGGGTGTAGAGAAATTCCTCTATCTCCTTTGGATAGATGTTCTCGCCGCCCCGGATGATCATCTGTTTGATTCGCCCGGTGATCTTGCAGTAGCCATTCTCGTCCATGATGGCCAGGTCGCCGGTATGCAGCCAGCCATCGGCATCGATTACCTTGGCCGTCTCTTCCGGCATCTTATAGTAGCCTTTCATCACCATGTAGCCCCGGGCGCAGAGCTCGCCCTGTTTGCCGGGAGGCAGCGCGGCGCCGGTCTCGATGTCGACAATCTGCACCTCGGCCCCCGGCAGGGCCCGGCCTACCGTCGTAACCCGCAACTCAACCGGATCGTCGGTGCGGGTCTGGGTGATGCCGGGGGACGATTCGGTCTGGCCATACACGCTGGTAATGCCGGTCAGGTGCATATCTTTTACGGCCCGCTTCATCACCTCGATCGGGCAGACCGAACCGGCCATGATGCCGGTCCGCAGGGTGGAAAGATCGAAGTTGGGGAAATCCGGGTGTTCCAGTTCGGCAATGAACATGGTCGGTACGCCGTGCAGGGCGGTGCAGCGCTCCTTTTCAATCGTCTGCAGTACCTTGAGCGGGTCGAACAGCTCCACCGGGATCATGGCGGTGCCATGGGTGACCGAGGCCATCACCGCCAGCACCGACCCGAAACAATGAAAGAATGGCACCGGGATACAGAGACGGTCCGCATCGGTAAACTTCATGCACTCGCCGATCTGAAAGCCGTTGTTCACCAGGTTGCGGCTGGTCAGCATGACCCCCTTGGGGAAGCCGGTGGTACCGGAGGTGTACTGCATGTTGATGGTGTCGTTGCAGTCGATGGACGCCTCTATGGCGGCCAACTCGGCATCGCTTACCTCCCGGCCCAGTTCGCTGATTCGGCCGAAGTTGAGCATCCCGGCAGGCGTATCATCACCGATAAAGATGATATTCCTCAAAAACGGCAGTTTGGGGCAGTGCAGGTTGCCGAATGGTGCAGAGGCCAGTTCCGGCACCACCTCGTGCAGGGTAGCCACATAGTCGGTATCCTTCCATGACCTGACCATGACTAGTGTGGTGGAGTCGGACTGCTCGAGGATATACTCCAGTTCGGACGATTTGTAGGCGGTGTTGACGGTGACTAACACGGCGCCTATTTTGGCAGTTGCAAACATCAGGATCACCCATTCCGGCACGTTGTGGGCCCAGATAGAGACGTTGTCCCCCTTTTTGATCCCGAGTCTGATAAGGCCCTTGGCTACTTGACGGCAGATGTGGTTGAACTGGGCATAACTGTAACGTATGCCGCGGTCTGGATACACCAGGGCGTCATTGGCTGGAAAGCGCCTGGCAATGTCGTCGAGTAGGCTGCCGATAGTAGTGTTGATAAGGTCTGACATGCTCTCCTCCGTACTACCGCCGTTAACAGGGACATGGTAACAATCAGGCGGTGTGTTGCTTTGATACACGAATGTGTTGTTTTAGTATACTGCGATGGGGGGCGCCGTTGTGTCGCATCTGCCGACTCATTGATTGCGCTGGGGATAAGGTGAGGTACTATAGACGTGATGTAGGCAGGTAAACAAGTGAAAAACTGATTAACACCGTCATCCGCGGGCAGTCGCCTGTCTTGGCACGTCGTTTGCTATTGAAGGGGACCGAGCGTCAGCATCACGCTGGCACAGGACAACCCGCGATCCGGGGGAGGTTGAACGTGCTTTACAAATCGGTCAATGAGTCATTTAACGAGTTTATCGTTGAACGCAGCGATCCCAAGTGTATCCGCTGCAAGGTCTGTGAGCGGCAGTGCGCCTACGAGGTCCATCGCTACGTCGAGGAGGCCGACTGCCTGGTGGAGGACAGCTCGCTCTGCATCGGCTGCCGCCGCTGCTCGGCCCTCTGCCCCACCGGCGCCATTACGATCACTAAGAACCCTGAGGCGTTCAAGGACAACGCCTCCTGGTCCACCTCCCATATCCGCAACCTGTACGCCCAGGCCGATAGCGGCGGCATCCTGCTGGCGGCCATGGGCAACCCGCAGCCGTACCGGATCTACTGGGACCATCTGCTGCTGGACGCCTCGCAGGTGACCAACCCCTCCATCGACCCGCTGCGGGAGCCGATGGAGTTGCGTACCTATCTGGGCAAAAAGCCCGATCAGCTGGAGGTGGTGACCAACCCCCAGACCGGCAAGCCGGAGCTGAAGACCCAGCTTACCCCCCAGATCAAGATGGAGTATCCGTTTATCTTCTCCGCCATGAGCTACGGGGCGCTGAACCTGAACGCCCACCGCGCCATGGCCATGGCCGCCGCCGAGCTGGGTACCCTCTACAATACTGGTGAGGGCGGTCTGCACAAGGATCTCTATCACTACGGCGGCAACGTGATGGTGCAGGTGGCCTCGGGCCGTTTCGGGGTCTCCGAGCAGTACCTGAATGCCGGTGTGGCGATCGAGATCAAGATCGGCCAGGGTGCCAAGCCCGGTATCGGCGGTCACCTGCCGGGCGAAAAGGTCAATCCGGCCATCTCCGAGACCCGGATGATCCCCGAGGGGTCCGATGCCATCTCGCCGGCGCCGCACCATGACATCTACTCCATCGAGGACCTGCGTCAGTTGATCTACGCCCTGAAAGAGGCCACCAACTACACCAAGCCGGTCTCGGTCAAGATCGCCGCCGTGC
>JAJXUW010000017.1 GCA_021782545.1 Deltaproteobacteria bacterium
TGGAAACCAAGGATGTCGGCTTCCGTTATCTCCTGGCGCTCTGCCAGTCTGTACAGCAGATCAAACGCCTCACTATGACCGATCGCCTCAAAGTGGTCCTTTAGCGGTTTTCCACCGATGGTGATACCGTCTTCCAGCACGACTTTGGTTTCGCTCTCGGTCAGGCTGTTCCCTTCCAGTGCATTACTGCTGTAGGTAAGGCCGATACGATAGTACTCCTTGAGTTGCTTGACCTCGTAGCTATCAAGCGGACGGTGAGCACGAATCCGCTCTTGGAGTTTGTCGTTATCGAGTAGCCTGTTTTCGTAGTTCATAATGATCTCTGATCGTGTGAAATTTGAGTCATTTTACAATAATTCTAATCTGTTGTCTTTAGGTTAATACCATCAATCATGCGTAAAAAATTGGTGGTATACTCCCTACAATGACCTGACCAATGCCAGCATCTCTTCATCAGCCCAGAGCCACGTGCCCCGTGCTGTCAGCGGTCGATGATTGAACCATTTGGCTGCTACCAGAGGATCAACCTCAAGCACGTTGTTGTAATCATCAAGAAAGAAATCCAATTCAAAGCGAGATTGATTCAGGGTTCCGAGCACTGACCGGTCAGTTGCCGTGTCAAACCGGGCAGGCCCCATAGCAAGTTCCATACGCTTGAGGGTTGCTTCCGGCACCCCCATAACAATCAATGCCGCCAGATACAGTTCCTTGTGAAGCTGCCCAAGATTTTGGAACTGTTCTTTCTTCAGGCCTGCCTCGAACAAAACAAAACGGGTGGTATCGTGGCAGAACATGACACAGTGCCGTCTGTCGATGGTATGCAGATGGGCATGCCAGCTGCCGAGGGGATTCACATCGGTCAGCGGCGTTGGCGACACTGTTGGCAGTTTAGCGGCAAGCGCCTTGGTGCAGTGAAAGATCATTTGTTAACAGCCTGCCGTAACAGGGTGCTGGGCTTGAAGGTCAGCACCCTGCGGGCCCCGATGGTAATGGTCTCGCCAGTCTGAGGATTGCGGCCACGCCGGGAATCCTTTTGTTTGACTTCAAAGTTGCCGAAGCCGGAAACCTTGATGGACTCGCCTGCCTCCAGGGATTCCTTCATGATGGCAAAGACCGATTCCATCATCTCGGCGGAATCCTTTTTCGACAGGCCGGTGGTGGTGTGGATCTTTTCAACGATGTCTGCTTTGGTCACTGTAATTCTGCTTTCATAGGGTTTTATTGGTCGGCAGGAGCTGAAAATAGCGAGGGTCTGCAGCAATTAAGTATCATGTCCCAGGAACCGCATCGCCTAAATCTGCCCACCTACACCCTTAAACTTCTCCACAAAAGCAGCGATTTTCTGGAACACGCTCTGCTTTTTGGTCAGGTAGTGTGGATTAAGCGGGCTCATCTTGGGCAGAATGGTGTTAAGCTCGGTGCCGTTGTCACTGGCAAATTCCCGCTTTAGCGAGGTGGCGATATAGCGCCTGGCCGCTTCTGTGTTCAGGTTTTCAGCATTGATCAGTTCATCAGCCTCGCGCTGTTGTTCTGCTTGGGCAAAGGTGAAGAAGGCCTCAATTACGCTGGCCTTGTCGCCAATCTGATCCAGATCGGTCTGATTGATAAAATCAACCAGCAGGCTTTCTTTAGCGCGGTTACCCAAGCTGGCGCGAATCACACGGCGCACGTCCTCAACCAGTGCCGCTTTGTCTTTAACCTTCTTATTGTTTTCAAAAATCAGTTCCAGAATATAGTCTAGGTTGATCTCTTGTGATTTAAGCAGGTCCACCTCAAAGACCACGTCATCCCAGTCAATGGTGGATTTCTCTTTTTCATCGGCTGATTTTTCCCGCCGCAGCCAATCGCGTATGTCGTTATAGGTCGAGCGGTAATCCTGAATCTTACGTTCAGCCGGAAGCTTGATCGCTTGCAGCGCTGCCAAGTCATCATCATTCAGATAATGCTTGGCCTTAAATGCCTCCACTGCCGCAGGGTCGCTCATATCAACGTCTTGCAGGGCCTTCAGGCTGGCAAATTCATCGTAGTTTTGCAGCACGTTCTCAATACGCAAATATTCGCCAAACAGCTTGGCAAAAGCCTTTTTGTCAGCTTCCTTTTCAATGGTGGCGGGGTCAGGGAAGCGCTGCTCTAAATCCTTAACCACATCCATAAAGCCGCGTCGTGCCTCACCGGTAACCAGATCGGTAAAGCCTTCCATGTATTCCTTGTAGCTCTTCTCCAGCACCACGTTCTTGGTGTTTTTATCACCAAACAGGGTGATGGCGTCGATGGTGGCCTGCTCCAGATCGCGGAAGGTAACGATATTGCCAAAGGTCTTGGTGGCATCGTAAATACGGTTGGTGCGTGAATAGGCCTGCATCAAGCCGTGGTAACGCAGGTTTTTATCAACAAACAAGGTGTTCAGCGTGGGGGCATCAAAGCCGGTCAGAAACATCCCCACCACAATCAGCAGGTCGATCTCCTTGGCTTTCACCTGCTTGGCAAGATCGCGGTAATAGTTTTGGAAGCCATTGCTATCAACGCTGAAGTTGGTTTTAAACAGAGCGTTGTAGTCAGCAATGGCTGCGCTCAAAAACTCTTTGGCGCTGCTAGTCATGGCTGATACATCAAAACTTTCATCCAGAATATCGCCCACGGCATCCTGCTCTTCATTGGCCGCAAAAGAGAAGATGGTGGCAACCTTCAGTGGTTTGTCGCTGCCCTTTTGCAAATCCTTGAACGATTCGTAATACAGCTTGGCGGCATCCACACTGCTCACGGCAAACATGGCATTGAAGCCCTTGGCTCCAGCCTGCAGGCGATGGGTTTTTTGCCGGAAGTTATTCAAGATGTACTGGGAAATTTCACGGATACGGTCAGGGTGCAGCAGGGCTTGCCTGTTTTCCGCCGCGCTGAGCTTCTTCTCGTCCTGCTCGGTTTCAATCGCTTTGAACTGTGGCCGTACATCGTTGTAGTCCACCTTGAACTTGAGTACCTTTTCATCACGAATGGCATCGGTAATCACGTATGAATGCAGCTCACGGCCAAACACGCTGGCGGTGGTTTCTGCGCCGAGGGCGTTTTGCGGGAAGATCGGTGTACCGGTAAAGCCGAACTGATAGTATTTCTTAAACTTCTTCTGCAGGTTTTTCTGCGCCTCGCCAAACTGGCTGCGGTGACACTCATCAAAAATAAAGACCACCTGCTTGCCGTAGATGGGCAAGTCGCCTTCACTCTTCATCAAGTTGTTGAGCTTCTGGATGGTGGTAACAATAATCTTGTTGTCGTCCTTATCCAGGTTGCGCTTAAGCCCGGCAGTGCTGTCAGAGCCGTTCACGCTGTCCGGCGAAAAACGTTGGTATTCCTTCATGGTCTGGTAATCCAGATCTTTACGATCCACCACGAAGAACACCTTATCGATAAACTCCAGCTCGGTTGCCAAACGTGCCGCTTTAAAGCTGGTCAAGGTTTTGCCTGAACCGGTGGTGTGCCAGATATAGCCGCCGCTTTCAACCTTGCTCCAGCTCTTGGACTGCCAGGCGCTTTTGATCTTCCACAACATCCGCTCGGTGGCGGCAATCTGGTAGGGGCGCATCACCAGCAGCGTATTGCTGACATCAAACACCGAATACTGCAGCAGTACATTAAGCAGGGTGTTCTTCTGAAAGAAGGTAGCGGTAAAGTCTTTCAGGTCTTTAATCAGGCTGTTATCGGCCTTTGCCCAGTTCATGGTGAAATCGAAGCTGTTCTTGTTACGCTGGGTGGTGTTTGCAAAATAACGGCTGTCAGTGCCGTTGGAGATCACAAAGACCTGTAAATATTTGAACAGTGAATGCTCGCTATTAAAGCTCTCTTTGCTGTAGCGGTGTACCTGATTGAAGGCTTCACGAATCGCCACGCCACGTTTCTTCAGTTCAACCTGCACCAAGGGCAGGCCGTTAACCAGGATGGTTACATCATAGCGGTTGGCATGGCTGCCGGTTTGCTCAAACTGCCTGATTACTTGACACCTGTTGCGGGCAATGTTCTTCTTGTCCAGCAAGTAAATGTTCTGGATACGCCCGTCGTCAAACACAAAGTCGTGGATATAGTCGTCGTGAATCTTGCGGGTTTTCTCGACGATGCCGTCACTGGGCTTGTCCAGCCAGGTTTCCACAAAACGCAGCCACTCTCCTTCTGAAAACTGCATGTTGTTAAGGGATTGCAACTGCTCGCGCAGATTGGCCAGCATGGCTTCAGGGGTAGCTACGTCAGTCAGGTACTCATACCCCTGATTGACCAGGTCCTGAATAAATTCCCGCTCCAGGTCGTATTCGCTTTGGTAGCTTTCAGCAACCAGACATTCCTTGGTGTATTTATCCAGAACGATGAAGTTATTGGATTCGGCGATGGTGCGAGTGTCATACATCATGCCGCCACCTCTTCTGGCTTCGGGAAGCTCAACAACAGATCGCGGTAATACTCGTACTGCTTTTGCCGCAGTGCAATCTCGCGGGGCAGACCTTCGCTGATGGAGTTGGTGAGGGCATCAAATTTGTCGAGGATGGCTACGATGCGAGCTTTTTCTTCGGGGGAAGGATTCGGAATGCTTATGCTTTCCAAATTCTTTTTGTTTAGCTTTGGCTGAGCTGCGCCGGAAATATAGGGCGTTAAATCAATACTATTCAAATAGTATTCAACATACCTGCGCTCGGCGTATGTCTCAAATTTAAGGACGTGTGCGTGATTGTTTACCCAGCTTTTCCCGCTGATACTAAAGGCTATTGGAGTATTTCTTGCCAGCAAATTTGCGCCATCTTCGGAGATAAGCAAAAAATCCCCGTCAAAAATATAATCTTTAACGTAATCGACAATGCCTGATGCACCATAATACGGAATGTCTCCCGGATCTCTTAAGCCGCTCGTAATAGGTTTTCGCATCGAATCAAGGTTCTCTGCCACTTCCCCCAACGTCTTCCACTCCACTTCCCCTTCGTCATAACTCAACAACTTATCGCGATAGTAGTTGTACTGTTTTTTGCGGGTGGTCAGCTCGGTGGTCAGCTCGGTGGTCAGCTCGGTGAAGGCGTCCAAAATGCGGACGATTTCGGCCTGGATTGCAAGCGACTTTTCAGGGTTTTCAGGGCATGGGATGGGAACTGGGATTTTCTCAACCTGGTGACTCATTAGTTTCGGATTGCCCATTCCTGAATAAACGTGCTTTTGTGATTCAATAGAGAGCCAATAATACAAAAATTTGTAATTCAATTCTTTGAGATTATTGATTTTAATCAATCCGCAAACGTTCGTAATTGAGAACTTGCCTTTTCGATAAAACACTGTGCCTGCATTAGCGCCATCAGTTGTCCAGCTAATAAATTCGCCATCAAAGTCGAACGTATTGATTTTACCGATTTCACCATTATTTGCTGTTTGTGAGCTGTATACTGGGTAGCTGCCAGCGTTATCAACCAGATACTCTTTTGACATTACTCGGCCGCGCCGCAAGGTGGTTATATTTCCCAGCACCTTCCACTCCACCTGAACGCCATCCAGCAGCTTATCCATAAAGTTCACATGACTCATTTTTTGCGGCTCTCTTTTTTGAACTGTCAACTCATGGTTGACAGTTGCCTTTTTATCCCACTCACGGCTACAGCTCCTCGGTCTTAAATTCGCTATAGCCTTCGTAGTAATAGCTGACATCAATTCCCTTCATAAACAAGGCACGGTCGTCAATCTGATCGGTCAGGGCTTGTTTGAGCAGGAATTTGATCTCCAGGTCTTTCACCACACTGCGCTGCATGGCGGAAAGGTATTCTTCTTTATCAATCCGGTTCCAATCCACCACTTGCTGGAGTTCCTTTTTAAGCATCAGATCCAGCCAGATGCGGGTGGCGCGGCCATTGCCCTCGCGAAAGGGGTGGGCAACATTCATCTCAACATATTTTTCGATGATTTGCTCAAACGTGCCTTGGGGCATGGCATCAATATGTTTTAACGATGGCTCCAGATACATAAGCGGCACAAAACGGAACTCCCCTTTGGCGATGTTCACGTCGCGAATTTTTCCGGCAAAGGGGTAAACGTCTTCAAACAGATAGGCATGGATAAACGCAAGCCCGGCGAAGGTGCCGATTTCCACCTTGTAAATATCGCCTGAATCAAACAGCTGCCGGGCTTTCTGCTTGCTGATTTTTTCATCGGCCTTGGCCAGCTCGATCTGATCGGTGATGTTGAGTTTGTTTTCCAGAATCATGCGGCATCTCCTTCAGGCTCCTCGCCTTCGATCTCGGCCACAATGGCGTCAATGTCTTTGCGTAGCTTGTCGATTCTGGTGACTGTGGTTTTCAGCTCGGCATTGAGTTGAGCAATGTCCACCACCTCGCGGTTGTCTTTGGCTTCCACATAGCTGCTTACCGACAGGTTGTAGTCGTTGGCAACAATGTTCTCAAAAGGCACCGATTTGGCAAAATGCTCCACGTTGGCCTTGCTATCAAACGCCTGCATGATCTGTTCAATATGTGTGTCGGTGAGGATGTTGTTATTGGTCTCTTTTTTAAACAGGCCACTGGCATCAATAAACTGGGTTTTGGTATCGGTTTTGTGTTTGGACAACACCAGAATATTCACGGCGATGGTGGTGCCAAAAAACAGGTTGGGCGCAAGCGAGATGACGGTTTCCACATAGTTGTTATCCACCAGATACTGGCGGATTTTCTGCTCTGCGCCGCCACGGTAAAAGATACCGGGAAAGCATACAATGGCTGCGCGGCCTTTGCTGGAGAGGAAACTTAAGGCATGCAGCACAAAGGCAAAGTCGGCTTTGGATTTGGGTGCCAATACACCAGCCGGGGCAAAACGTTCATCGTTAATCAGGGTGGGGTCGTCGCTGCCTATCCACTTCACCGAATACGGCGGGTTGGATACGATGGCGTCGAACGGTTTATCATCGCCAAAGTGCGGGTCAATCAGGGTATTGCCCAGCTGCATGTTGAACTTGTCGTAGTTGATGTTGTGCAGGAACATGTTCATCCGCGCCAGGTTGTAGGTGGTGTGGTTGATCTCCTGACCGAAAAAACCGTCTTCAATGATATGGGCATCAAAGTGCTTTTTAGCCTGCAGCAGCAGGGAACCAGAACCACAGGCAGGGTCATAGATCTTGTTAACGCTGGTTTGTTTGTGCATGGCTAGTTGGGCAATCAGCTTGGAGACATGCTGCGGGGTGAAAAACTCGCCCCCGGATTTACCGGCATTGGCAGCATAGTTGGAGATCAGAAACTCATAGGCATCACCAAACAGGTCGATGTGACTATTGTCAAAATCACCAAAATCCAGCCCGGCCACCCCTTTGAGCACGGAGGCCAGGCGGCTGTTTTTGTCAGCCACGGTATTGCCCAGGCGGTTGCTGGTGGTATCAAAATCGGCAAACAGACCTTTGATGTCGCGCTCTGATGGGTAGCCACTGGCAGAGCTTTCAATGGCGGCAAAGATGGCTGCCAGATCCGTATTCAGGCTTTCGTTGGTGTTGGCGCTGGCGGCAACGTTGGCGAACAGTTGGCTGGGATAGATGAAATAGCCCTTGGTTTTAATGGCATCATCTTTGATTTCCGGGGTGATGACACTGTCGGGGAGCTCGGCATAATGGATGCTGTCGTCATCGGCCTCGATGTAGCTGGCAAAGTTTTCACTGATAAAGCGATAGAACAGGGTGCCGAGTACATACTGCTTGAAATCCCAGCCGTCCACGGCTCCGCGCACATCGTTGGCGATTTGCCAGATCTGGCGTTGCAGTGCGGCACGTTGTTGGATGCTTGTCATGGTGTTTTCCTGTTCCAATCTGTTCTTAAGTCGCTATCAGCTCGTAATCGAGCTGCGTAGTATAAGGGATAAGGCACGCGAAGCAAATTGCTTGTTGCTAGAAGGTAAAAACTTGGAGCGCTACGGAGATAGGGCCAATATTCTCACGCCCATAATTCTCTTGGCATCTCACGTACCAGTTCATCAATAGCTGCCTCAAGCGACCTCTGTTGCTCTTCTGCAGACAACGACTGAGCCTCAAGCAGCATGCTGTGCGCCACTCGACCCATGCGCTCTTGCAAAACCAGACGGGCCTGACCTCGTACTGTCTCTTCCAAGGAGGTGCGGGGCACCAGAGCGTAGACAAAGGTACAATCCAAGGCCTCAGCCACCTGCTGCATGGTCTTGAGGGTGACAGAACCGGTCAGCTCATCCTGCTCAAGCCGGGTTATGCGGGGCTGTGACACCTTCAGGCGCTGAGCCAGTTGCCTGCCGGACATACCCAGCGCCTCACGAATTGCACGTATCCAGCCCTTTACCGGAACCTGTGTGTTTGTGGCCTTCAGGCTGGCTAGGGTTGTATCAAGTTGCTGACGTATGATCAGCTTGTGTCTGGCTTGCATAAATAACCTCTTTATTATCTTGTCTTGCATAAATAATAATATAAATATTATTTTATGCAAACAAATTTATAACATAAAGATTATTTATATCTGCTGGCGGCAGCAACCAGTTCTGCTGAAACCCTCTCTCGTATCCACTCCGGCTCCAGCACCTCCACATGGGAACCGTGCTTGAGGATCTCCATCATGATTTCAACCTCATGGGACGCAGGAATAGTTAGCACCAGGCTGCCGTCCTCCAAGAGCTCTTCGGTCTGCCCCTCATGCCAGACCTCCCCCCTGATCCAGCGGCTACGCTCAGGCGAGAAGCGGAGCTTGACGTTGAAGCTCTCGCGGTTTTGAAAGATGCCGAAGGTGTTCTCCAGAAACGGCTGCCACTGCCCTTTTGGGCGAATCGCGAACTCTTCCGCCTCCACCTTACAGAGGGTCATGCGGCCTAGCACAAAATCACGCCATTCATTACGCATATGGCAGAAGGCGATCAAGTGCCAGGTGCCCAGATAGTTGACCATGTGGTGCGGCTCCACCGTGCGCATGGTGCTGTTGGAAGAGGTGGGGGAGTAGTAGCAGAAGGACAACAGCCGCCCCTGGATCAGGGCAGCGGTGACGTTTTGGAAGATCACCGGGTCGGTGGGGCTGATCCCTTTCCAGCGGAAGGAAAAGGCCTCCTCCGGCCGGGCCTTGCCCGGCAGACTGGCGGCCAACAGAGAGCCCAAGTGGGTGGCGATGTTGCCCAGCTCCTCGCCGATGCTGCCGGCCGAGGCCTCGGTGATCAGCTTGCGGGAGATCAACAGGGCCAGCAGTTCATCCTGGGAGAGCCGCATGATCGGCAGCTGAAAGGTTGGATCGGTGTAGAAGTAGCCCTTGCGGGAATCATCGTACTCCAGCGGGGCCTGGAGACGGTCACGGAAGTAGTCGATGGAGCGATGGGCGGTCTTGGTGGAGAGCTCAAACTGGTCGGCCAGCTTGGTGGCATTGGGGTAGCGGCCGTGACGGGCTTCGTTGTCGAACCAGATGAACCGTTCTAGAAAGAGTTGATCCCCCAAACCAAACCCCGATCGTTAACCGTGATAGTGAAGGAAGCAAATGTATACCGCTTTTAAGAACAATCGTCAAACCTGCAGGCCGGGCTTTGCTAGTCGTAGGTCATGTTTCGATATGCCGACCGGCCGTGCGGGCATGTGCTGGACCTTCGTAATGTCGGCCTCCCGTAGGATTGACCAGGTGATATCTTTTTCAGTCACCGTAGTTTTGAGCGCAACAATGGTCTGCCCTAGTGCAAGGTAGCCAAACAGTAGGGAGCCTAGTTGCAACCTCGGCCTCGGTTCAAGACCGATCGGGGTGTAGAGGCTGATACCGGTTGCAGCAGCACTTTGCTTAAGCGCCGTGATAAATGCCGTCAGCATAGCAGTGCAGCCGCTGCCAAAGCGCTTGTCGAATCCTCCGGCATAGGGAATATCCACGGCTGCTTCCTTGCCAGCAGGATCGGGAAAGATAAACAGGGTGATGCCTGACTCGAACCGGTCGCCTTTGTCCCGCAGGTAGGGAAGCGGTATCATGACCCCGCTGAAGCCGTGCTGCAGGTAGCGCGGCAGGGCGTGGGCAATCAGGATGGTGTTCCCCTGCAGCAGATAGTCGGCCTGCTTTCGATCAACATCGATCGGTTGCAGCTTGACACCGAATACCTCGTCATCATCGCACTGCATGACGATGCCGTACTCAATGTCCTGGCTATCCCGGTGCTGCATACCCACGACACCGAAGGGGAGTAATTGTCTGAGCCGTTTGAATGTATCGGTGGTAATGGGAGAGACTTCCACGATGCCGTACGTTGTTGCAATAGTCTGCATGGTTACCTCCGTAGCCATCACCAAATAGCCTCACCGTCCAGCCAGGGCTGCAGGACTATCTGCATCGTTTCCAGGTTGAGCGCCACCAGATTGCCGTAATCAGGGGGGCGGTTCATAAAGGCACCGTTGTCCAGCTCAACTACCTGTTGGTTCAGTGACTGGGTGATCGCTTCAACGGAACGTATCCGGTGACCGCACACCACCCGCCGTTTGTCTGTCGGATCATGTTCCGGCATCTGGACATTACCCCATACGAACATCTCGGGCGGTGTGTCGCGACCAGGGTTCGCAAGACTCAAGTCCAAACCGGCATGGACAAACATGAACGCTTCATCTGCAAGGCAATACGGCAGCTCGACCAGAAACTTCCGATAGCGCAGTGGCAGGTCGTGGGGGCTTTTGACCTTGAAGCTGGCGAGGGTCTGCGGTCCCCAGTTTTCTACCCAGGCCCATGAGTACAGATCGTGGTCGCCGGTCAGACTTCGGATCAGCATGTCTTCATGGTTACCCCGGATCGGCCGGATGTCGCAGCCTGCCTCCTGCATGCTGATGATCGTCTCCAGCACCCCTTTGCTGTCCGGGCCACGGTCGATGTAATCACCGAGCAGGTAGATCCGGTCGTCATGCCTGGGGTTGATCTTCCGGATCAGCGCCAGGAAGGTCTGCAGGCCGCCGTGTATGTCACCGATCGCGTAGCGTGTCATGGGCGTGTCAGGCCGCTTTTTTCAAAAGCGTTGTGGCCTTACAGTAGGCACGGGCCTTGGTCAGGTAGCCGTCACCGTACCAGATTGAGGTGAGGTGTTGGTCTGGGGTCTGTTTGGTCCTGCGATGGTCGATCAATTCGGTGACACCGTTGTAGGCGGCCCACAAGGTGCCACTGACGCCGCGCATCCGGTTGCCCTTGCCCTGGTCAAAGAGCAGCTCGGCTAAGGCCCTCTGTTCCATGGTGCGCCGTAGACCATACTGATCCTCGGGATCATTGGGGGCCGGAAAGACGCTGGCAAGATACTGCCTGACCTTTTCCTGATTGAGCTGATGGCGGGCCATGGCCTTGAATACCTGGGAAATGTTGGTGTAGCGGCGATTGATGATGCCGAGGGTGCGCTCGGTGCGTTGCAGCATGATATGGACATCCTGCGTATGAGGGACCCGGATCGTTTCACCCTCTGAAAGGGCCATGGTGAGGGTGTTGTTGCAGACCACCCGGATCGGGGTGGCTGGATTGGCGAGCTTGGTACCAAGGCCGTGCCAGGGGTCCTCATCAACGTAAAACATGGGCGCCGTGCCGCTTGCAGTGTCGATCCAGAGCTCGTGGGCCATAAGGGCCTCCTTACCGGCAGGATTAGTAATTTGTGGTTGATTGATAGTTTATCGCAAAACCCTCCCCAAGCAGCGTCTATGGTCCAGATTTTTCAAATTATCTGCAACGTGCTACACTCCCCGGAGCTACTGTTTGGCCCATGAGGCTTAGCCGCCTGCGTGCCGCCTCTGGTTGCATACTGACGACTTGTCTGGAAATGATATGACACGAGGAATGGATACCCTGCACCCCTGTCAGGGAGTGCCGGCCGATGTCGAAGAACTGCAGGCCCTGGTGGCGATGCGGATGCCGTTCGGTAAATATCAGGGCAGGCTCCTGATCGATCTGCCAGAGCCGTACCTGGTCTGGTTCTCCCAGCAAGGGTTTCCGCCAGGCAAGCTGGGTAGGATGCTTGAAACGGTCCACACCATCAAGGTCAACGGTCTGGAATATCTCTTCGAGCCGCTTCGCAAAGGGTATGACTGATAGCTGTAGGCTGTCTGGCCGTTCCGGCAAAACAGTTAGGAAGTATTAGAGAATAACCATCACCGACATGGATATATCGGACAAGAAAAAAGCCCCGATTTCTCGGGGCTTTCAATACTACGCCGGACTAATCCGGATTATTCTATGGCGGAGGGGTAGGGATTCGAACCCTAGGTACCTTGCGGTACAACAGATTTCGAGTCTGTCACCTTCGACCTCTCGGACACCCCTCCAGTGAAAAAAACGGCCTGATTGCTCAGGCCGTTCAGTCTATACACCATGCCGGGGAAAAACTCAACCCTGACCTTTACACTGCGGTAGCGCCACCCGGGCGCTAGTAGGCATCGCCTCAACAGTTAGCTATGCCATTAATATCATAACCATTTTTCCGAAAAGCGTCCTTCAATGCCGAACGTTGTTCCTTGGTCATCTTGTCCAGGGTGGCAATCAGGTGGTCCTTCACCTTATTGGTTCCACAGATTCCCTCCTTCAGCTCCTTTTGCAGCGCATCGGGCAGCTTGGAATCTTTGTTTATCTTATCCATATCACCGGAGTCGCAGAGCACCCGCCTGAGCTCAGGCCCGTTACTGGTCACATAGAAATGCTTGGCATCCTTGTAGACCAAAAAATTATTCGAACTGCACCCTCCAACCACCAGTGCCGCGACTACGAGAACTGCACAGACAAACATTCGTTGCATACCGGTTACCGTCCTTTCAAGTAGGTTTGCAGCTTAGCTATCATCTGCGGCGAGGTCCATGCGGCCCCCCCAATTATCCTTTCCCGCACCATGCCGCTACGGTCGATGATCACGCTGACCGGCTGACCGAACAGGCCATAACTGTCAAAATAGACTTCCTTGGAACTGTCAAGCACAAGGGGATAATCGATACGCAGTTTGGCGGCCAGCTCCCGCACCGGTCTTTCGGCAGGGTCAAGGGCCACACCCAGTACCACCAGCCCCTGCCCTCTCAATTCATGGTACAACGCCACAAGTGAGGGTATCTCAGCCACACAGGGAGGACAGGTGGTGGACCAGAAGTTCAGCAGTACCACCTTGCCGCGGTAGTGTGAGAGGGTCAGGTTTGTGCCTTGCAGATCTTTGAGGGTAAAGTCGGGGGCAGGTGCGTTCAGCCTGATGGCTGAAGCGGGTACGACTGACAACGCAACCAGCAAGAGAGTACCAATAAGCATGCCGTGGATACGACGCATGGCGCCTCCTTCTTAAAGGTGATGTGCCATAATAGCATTACTCAATCGGTTAATGCCATAAAAAATTACTTAATTCCGATATATTAAATTTTTTATATACGCCGCTGACGGCGCAAGGCGGCAAAAAATCCTGAAAGCAGGCAGGAGCATTCATCACCGCGCACACCATGCAGCAGTTCAAGACGATGATTGAGTCGTGCATCGTTAGAGAGGTCGTAGAGCGACCCCGCAGCGCCCGCCTTGGGGTCAAAACAGCCAAAAACAACTCTGGGTATGCGGGCCAGGATGATGGCACCCATGCACATCAGGCAGGGTTCCAGCGTCACGTAGAGCGTAGTGTCCAGAAGCCGCCAGGACGCAAGCCCCCGGGCTGCCTTGCGTATCGCCAGCAGTTCGGCATGGGCGGCCGGATCTTGCCTGGATTCCCGCAGGTTGTGGGCACGGGCAATGATCCGTCCATCGCGGACGATCACACAGCCGATCGGGACCTCAGCCTTCTCTTCCGCCTTGCGCGCCTCGGCTATGGCCTTGGCCATCCAGTACTCGTGACTACGCTCCACAGCCCCTACCCTTTGCCCATGATACCCCGTATGGCAGCCGGCAGGTCGGCGGGCAGCACCATCATCTTGCTGTTCTGCGAGGTTGCCATATGTTGCAATGCGTTGATGTACCGATCCCCCAGCAGAAAGACCGCCGGCAGGTCGCGGTCCTGAATGGCGGTGCTGATATCCTTAATGGCCTGGGCCGAAGCCTCGGCCAGCCGTATCTGGGCGTCTGCCTCACGCTTGGCCGCCTCAAGCCTGCCGTCCGCCTCTCGGATCATCGCCTCGCGCCGGCCTTCCGCCTCCAGTATGGCTGCCTGTTTAAAACGGTCGGCGCTGGCCTGCTGCTCCATCGCCTTTTGCATCGATTCAGACGGCTTGATGTCCTGAATCTCCACCGACTGCACGTAAATGCCCCAGGTAGCCACCTCCTTGGAGATGCCTTCCTGCAGGCGGGCCTTGATATGCTCGCGCTCTGACAGGGCGCTGTTCAGGTCCATCTGGCCGATGATGGCCCGCAGGGAGGTCATCACCAGGTTCTGGATGGCGTACTCGTAATTCTGGATCTCATAGACCGCCTTGGTGGGATCGGTCACCTTGATAAACGCCACCGCGTTAGTGATGATCACGGCGTTGTCCTTGGTGATGACCTCCTGTGAGCCGATGGTCAGCACATCGCCCTTGGTGGAGACCCGGTACGCCACGGTATCGATGTAAGGAATAATGAAGTTCAGGCCCGGTTTCAGTGTCGTCGTATATTTGCCCAACCGCTCGACAATCCACTCCTGCCCTTGGGGCACCGTCTTGATACCGGCGAAGATGGTGGCGGCCACCACCACAAACAAGACACCAACAATCATCACAGCAGGCATTGCATCCCTCCCGGCTTACAATTTACGGACCCTCAGCATCTGGCCCTCGATATCCTCCACCTCGACCAGGTCACCCACTGACAACGGCGCCTCGGCGTAACAGGGCCATTCATCGGCGCCCAGGATGGCGATCCGGAATCTGACCACACCCTTGGCATAACTATCCGACGTACCGCGGATAATAATGCCGGTTTCCCCTACCAGCGCCTCCTTGGACTGCCCGGCGTTGGTCCTGTTGTTTCTGGGGCGCAGATACTTGAACCACATGAGGGTGAAGATCACCGAGGCGATGGCCCATAACAGCACCTGCAGCCAAAACGGCACAACCGGCACCAGCGCCAGCAGCAGCGCCACCGCCACGGCCCCCAGCCCGAACCAGATAATGGTGAACGACGGGATCAGCAGCTCAAAGCCGATCAGGCAAAGCCCCAGCACCATCCATTGCCACCACGCAACATTCACCGGCAGTCCTCCATCTCAGGCTGGCACCACAGCAGGCAGTATACCAGAAATTATCGATCGTACGGCAGCGGTAAGGAAATAAATCCCCTTTACATTCCTACTAAAATGGTGGGATACTTCTCTACAAGAACAGGAGGTAGACCTATGGACATCAGTTCAGTAACAGCAAGCAGTCAACTGTTGCAGTCCTCCCAGACCCAGCAGGCCCTGTCCGTATCGATGGTCAAGCAGGCGGCCAACGCCCAAAACCAGGTAGCCGCCATGCTGGCACAAAATGTCAAGCAGGGGTCACAACCTGCCCAAAGCCAGGATTACGGCTTTTCCACCATGGTCTGATCAACCAGCGTCAGACGACGGTCATCCGGGCCGCCCCACAAGGGCGGCTTTTTTTTTTACGCATAGCTGGCCGCATGGTAGGAGCTGCGTACGTAGGGGCCGCTCTCCACATGCCGGAAACCGAGTTGCAGCGCCTGCTGCCGCAGGCAGTCAAACCGTTCAGGCCGGATATAGGCAACCACCGGCTGATGCCGCCTGCTGGGGGCCAGGTACTGGCCAATGGAGAGGTAGGTACAGCCGACAGTACGCAGATCCTGCAGTACCGCCTGCACCTCATCTTCCATCTCGCCAAGTCCCAGCATGATCCCCGATTTGGTCGGAATAGCAGGAGCCAGGGCCGCGGCTCGGTGCAGCAGGGTGAGGGAGCGCCGGTAATCAGCCCCCCTGCGCACGGCATAGAGCCTCGGTACGGTCTCGACATTGTGGGCCAGAATAGCAGGCCTGCTGGCCAGCACCAGGGCCAGGGCCTGTTCGTCGCCGCCGAAATCGGGTACCAAAAGCTCCACCGTAGTAGCCGGCGACCGTTGCCGGATGGCGGCCACCGTGGCGGCATACTGGGCGGCGCCGCCATCCATCAGATCGTCCCTGGTGGGACTGGTGATGACGACATGGGTAAGTCCCAACCGATGCACCGCCTCGGCCACCCGACGGGGTTCATCGTGGTCAGGCGGCAACGGAGGCGCCCCCTTCTCCACATTGCAGAAGCTGCACTGACGGGTGCAGTCCCGGCCAAGGATCAGGATGGTGGCCTGGCCACAGCTGAAGCATTCGCCGATATTGGGGCAGAGTGCCTGCTGGCAGACCGTGTTGAGCCGTAGTTCCGACAAGAGACCCCGCATGGCGGCCTGGTCGCCGGGGTTGGCCTTTTTTCGCAGCCATTCAGGCTTGCGCGCTATCTTCATACCGCTTCACCACCCCAGTTCCAGGTTACCGCACCGTATTTTGCATCAATCAGCCGTTGCATGGTGACCTGCTCCGCCGCCGACAGTCCGTCTGGCTGCAACCGTCCGCCAAGTTGCTGCGAAAAACAGGTTGCCAGGCGTTGTTTCAACTCCGGCAGGTCGGCCGTACTGCCTTCGGTGGCCAGACTAGTCACCGCCGCATCCAGCCCTTCAGGCCGGCTGCGCAGATAGGGCAACCCCTCGCACCAGCGATCAACCAGGGGAATAGAGCCGTGCTGGAAGATCACCGCCTTCTGCCGCCGCTGGGCGTTCCCCCCCAGTTTACGGCCGTTTACCAGGATGTCGTAACTCTCGGTGCCGGCAAAACAGAGCGGTGTCCGTCCCCCGATCCGCCGGTCCGGCTGGCCGGCATCGGCGGCGTAGACGGCATGCAGCCCCAGCCCCTGATACAAGGCCAACAGGAAGGAGGTCACAACCCTGAAGGAGTCTTTCACCGAACTGGCGGCAGGGATCTGGTGCGGGGCGCAGATGACGGCGTAGGTCAGCTCATCGGCGTGGTAGAGGGCACCGCCACCGGTGATCCGCCGCACCACGGTCAGACGATCGGCGCTAATCCGCGCACGGTCAAGGTCGTCCTCCGCCTTCTGAAACCGCCCGATGGAGAGGGCCGCCGGCTGCCAGCCGTACAGCCGCAGCACCGGCAGCGAGGTCGCTGGGGCAAAATGACGCAAGAGCGCCTCATCGATCGCCATGTTACGCACCCCGTCCAAGGGGCCGGTGTCGATGAGGCGCCAGGTGGTCGTCATAGCCTCAGCCGAGACAGCAGACGGTCTGCTCCCGGGCCGCCTTGGTCTCGTCCAGGCGGGTCACCGGCATGGTAACCGGCATGGCGCCAAAGGCGGACGGATCGGATGCCGCGAGTTCGGCCGCCTCGATCATCACCGCGATGAAGGAGTCCAGGGTGGCCTTGCTCTCGGTCTCGGTCGGCTCGATCATGATCGCCTCTTTGACGATCAGCGGGAAGTAGACCGTGGGCGGATGGCAGCCTTTGTCGATCAGGAACTTGGCGATGTCGATGGCATGGACGCCATGGGCCAGCTGTTTGGCTGCCGAAAAGACCACCTCGTGCATGCAGGTCTGCTCGTAGGGCAACTCATACCAGCCTTTCAGTTGTTCCTTGAGGTAGTTGGCGTTCAGTACCGCCTGCTCGGCAACCTGTACCAACCCCTCCCGGCCCAGCATGATCAGGTAGGCGTAGGCCTTGGCCATCACCCCGAAGTTGCCGAAAAAGTTGGCGGTACGACCGATGGTCCGGGGGCTGTCGGTCTGCACCTGCAGCAGCCCCGACGACTCGTCATGCACGATGCGCGGCATCGGCAGAAACGGCACCAGCGCCTGCTTTACCCCCACCGGTCCGGCACCGGGGCCACCACCGCCGTGGGGGGTGCCAAAGGTCTTGTGCAGGTTGACGTGCACCAGATCAAACCCCACATCGCCGGGCCGCACCTTGCCCAGGATGGCGTTCAGGTTGGCGCCGTCGTAGTACATCAGGGCGTCGTGGGCGTGGGCAATATCGGCGATCTCCTTGATATGCGGGTTGAACAGCCCCAGGGTGTTGGGACAGGTCATCATCACCGCGGCCACCTCACCGTTCATCGCCTGCCTGAACAGCTCCAGGTCCATATCGCCGTAGGGAGCGGTGGGAATGGTCACGATCTCGAAGCCGGCCATGGCGGCCGAGGCCGGGTTGGTGCCGTGGGACGAATCCGGCACCACCACGTATTTTTTCTTGTTCCCTTTGGCCTTGTGATAGGCGGCCACCAGCAGCATGCCGGTCATCTCGCCGTGGGCGCCGGCCAGGGGTTGGGTGGTGACCTCGTCCATGCCGGTGATGTCGGCCAGCATCTGGCCCAGATCATACAGCATCCCCAACGCTCCCTGACAGAGATCAGAGCCACCCGGCAACAGGGGCGTCAGGGGATGCAGCGGACTGAACAGGGGGGCGGCGTTCTCCAGTACCTTGGCGTTGTACTTCATGGTGCAGGAGCCCAAGGGATAAAAATGGGTATCCACCGAGAAGTTGCGTCGGGAGAGATTGGTAAAGTGCCGCACCAGGTCCAGCTCCGACAGTTCCGGCAGGGCTGCCGGCTCGGAACGTTGCAGATTGGCCGGCAGGGCCGGGGCAGCAGGCACATCGGAGGCCGGCAGGGTGACGCCCCGGCGACCGCTGACCGACTGTTCATAGATCAGTTGCATAGCAGCACCTCCAGCTCCTTCACCAGCAGGTCGATCTCCTTCCGGCTGCGCTTCTCGGTCACGGTCACCACCAGCAGCTGCTCGGCCCCTTCGTAGAACTGCCCCAGCGGCAGGCCGGCCACGATCCCCTTGGCCATGAGCCCTGCCACCACCTGATCGGCCGGCCGGGGCAGATGGATGGTAAACTCGTTGAAGGTGGGGGCGCTCTGCAGCACCGTCACGCCGGGCAGTCGGGCGAGACTGGACTTGGCGTACGCTGCCTTGTCGTAGTTCAGCCGGGCCAGTTCCACCAGCCCTCCCCTGCCCAGGGCGGCAAGGAAGATCAACCCCCGCAGGGCACACAACGACTGATTGCTGCAGATGTTGGAGGTGGCCTTGTGACGCTTGATATGCTGCTCCCGGGCCTGCAGGGTCAGCACAAAGCCGCGTCTGCCGTTTTTGTCGACGGTCTGCCCCACGATCCGGCCCGGCATGTTCCGGATGTAGGTCTTCCGGGCGGCGATGAAGCCGAAGGAGGGGCCGCCGAAAGAGAGCGGATTGCCCAGCGATTGACCGTCGCCCACGGCGATGTCGGCGCCGACCTCGGCCGGTGACCGCAACATCCCCAGCGCCACCGGATAGACCGACGTCACTAGCAGACCTCCCACGGCATGCACCTGATCGGCCACAGGGCTGAAATCCTCCACGCAGCCGAAGACATTGGGATACTGCACCAGCAGGGCAGCGGTATCATGGTCCAGCCGGGCGGCCAGTTCGTCACGGTGCAACAGGCCGTCCAGGGGAGGCAGCTCGACAATCGTCACCTCCTGGTTGGAGAGGTAGGTGGCCAGCACCTGACGGGCGATAGGCGAGATGCAACCATCCACCAGCACCGTGCTGCGGCCGGTGGCCCGGACCGCCATCAAGGCACCTTCCGCCAGAGCGGTGGCGCCGTCGTACAACGAGGCGTTACTGACCTCCAGGCCGGTCAGACGGCAGATGGCGGTCTGATACTCGAACAGGGCCTGCAGGGTGCCCTGGGAGCACTCCGGCTGGTACGGGGTGTAGGCGGTGTAAAACTCGGACCGGCCGGCCAGATGATCCACCGCCGCCGGAATCAGATGGTCATAGAAGCCGCCGCCGATAAACAGGGCGAGTTGGCTGCAGTTGTCGGCCGCCAGCTGCTGCATCCGGGCAAAGGTCTCGAACTCGGACATGCCGGACGGCAGGTTGAAGGTCTTGCACCGCAGTTCGGGGGGGATCGGGGCGAACAGCGCCTCGATGTCGGCAACGCCGATGACGTCCAGCATCTCCCGCATCTCCTGCGGGGTGTGGGGACAGTAATGACTGGTCATAAACCGCTCCTACAGGGTCTTCAGATAGGCGTCGTACTGCTCTTTGCTCATAAGTACGCCGACCTCGGCCGGGTTGCGCAGCTCGATCTCCACCATCCAGGCAGCATCCTCCGGGCTTTCGTTGACCTGCTCCGGCGCCTCGTCCAAGGCGCTGTTGACCTTGACCACCGTGCCCGAGACCGGGGCGTAGATGTCGCTGGCCGCCTTGACCGATTCGATGGCCGCCACCACGTCACCCTGCTTGACCTGTTTGCCCACCTGGGGCAGCTCCACAAAGGTGACATCCCCCAGCTCGTGGGCGGCATGTCCGCTGATCCCCACCACGGCCAGATTGCCGGACACCCTGGCCCACTCGTGTTCTTTGGTGAAATAGATGCTCATCCCCGTATCCTCCTCGTCAGGTGTGTAATGTACGTTGGCTGGAACGGCACGGCTGCGGCTTACGAACGCAGCGAGCCGCCGCGATAGAACGGCAGGGGGCAGACCGTGGCCTCAAGGCTCACCCGGTCCTGGCAGACAGTCAAGGCGGTACCCGGATCGGTGTGACCGGCAGCGACATACCCCATGCCGATGCCACAGCCCAGCATCGGCGAGAAGACACCGCTGGTCACCTCGCCTATTCTGCGGCCATCGGCCTGAATCGCATACCCGTGGCGAGGGGCGCGACGGGAATTGACCGTAAAGGCCACCTTGCGCCTGGCGATGCCTGCCGCTTGTTGCTGCAGTAACGCCTCTTTGCCCACAAACCGCTTGCCAAAATCGACAAAGGCCTCCAAGCCGGCCTCAAGCGGCGTGGTCTGCTCATCCAGATCGCTGCCGTAGAGGGAATACCCCACCTCCAGCCGCAGCAGATCCCGCGCCCCCAGACCGGCCGGTTTCACCCGCGGATCGGCCATCAGAAGCTCCCACAGCTCGGCCACCTTGGCGGCGGGCAGAAAGATCTCATAGCCCAGTTCGCCGGTGTAACCGGTGCGGCTGACCACCGCCGGCACGCCGAGTATATCCAGAGGGGCAAATTTAAAATACGGCAGCCGAGCGATCTGCTCGCCGCAGACCGCCGTCAGCACCTCGCGGGACACGGGCCCCTGCAGGTCCAGCTTGGCGGTAGCGGCGGTGATGTCGCACAACGCCCCACCCTGCAGACGGCTGCGGATCACCTGGAAATCGTTGGGGGCGGTAGCGGCGTTCACCACGATCATCGCCTCCTGCTCGCCAAAGCGGAACACGATCAGATCGTCGATGATCCCCCCCTGCTCGTTCAACAGGAAGCCGTACTTGGAGCGGCCCACCGGGATGGCGGCCACGGAGAAGGTGAACAGATCTTCCAGGCCGCTGGCCAGGAGATCCCCCTTGAACAGGAACTCGCCCATATGGCAGATATCAAACAGCGCCGCCTGCTCGCGGCACCAGCGGTGCTCGGCGATGATCCCTGCGTACTGGATCGGCATCTCCCAGCCGCCAAAGGGGGCCATCAGGGCATTTAACCCCCGGTGATGGCGGTTCAAGGGGGTCATCTGCAACTGCTCGGTCTCGGACATGCGCACGCTCTCCCCGTTAATGGTGATAGGTCCGGTGATGGGCGGTTCGGCGCTTCGCCCCACCGGTACCGGCCAATGCCTTGATATCGGTCAGACGCATCTTCCAGCGCCCCTCCTCATGATCGAGGGTAAATTCGCGGCTTTTGGAGTCATCCGCACCGGGGCCGCCTTCCATGCCGATCTGGGCATAGACCTTGGCCGTAGTCCTGCCTGCGCTGATCAGGCGAAAATTACGCAACTTGGTAAAACAGCAGGCCGGGCGTTCCGTCACCTCCCCCATCGCCTGGGTGAACCGCTCCCTGGTCATACCGCTGCGGTGGGAGAGCGTATCGTAAAGCTGCTCAAAGCGCCCCTCGTGCCAGAGGTCCAGGGCATCGGACAGGGCCTGCTCACGGGGGTCGTTTCGCTGATCGGCCAACACCGGCGCCGCGCACAGTAAAAGACAGCAACAAAAAAACGCGTAAAGAGGCATAAGACGCATGGCATACTCCTCTTCCTTAGGTAGAATGGTGCCCATCCTAGTGCATCGGACCAATGGCTGCAACGGGAAAGTGACAACGGACAAATCGGCAGGCAAACGGCATACAGCGGGGAGACAGCAGGACGATTCAGCCCCGGCCCAACAGGGTAAATTTCCCCCTGTTGGGCCGGCTTGTTGCCCGTGCAGCTGGCCGTTTTACAGGGTCCTGTCCGCCGCCTCGGCAAACAGGCGCAGCTTTGCCATCATGGCATCGAACTTCTTCGGCTTGAGGGACTGGGCGCCATCGCTGGTGGCATGCTCCGGGTCGGGATGGACCTCAACAATCAGACCATCGGCGCCGGCCGCAACGGCCGCATAACACATCGGCGCGACATAATGATAATTGCCGGTGCCATGGGAGGGATCGATCACCACCGGCAGATGGGTCTTGCTTTTCAGGACCGGGATGGCCGAGAGATCAAGGGTGTTGCGGGTTGCGGTCTCAAAGGTGCGAATGCCGCGTTCGCACAGGATCACCCCGTGGTTCCCCTCGCTCATGATGTATTCGGCGCTCATCAAAAACTCCTGGATGGTCATGGCCATGCCCCGTTTCAAAAGCACCGGCCTTCCGCACTGCCCCACCTTTTTCAGCAGGGCGAAATTCTGGGCATTGCGCGCGCCTATCTGCAAAATGTCGGCATACGAGGCCACCAGTTCCACCGTTTCGGGGTTAATGACTTCGGTTACCACCGGCAGGCCGGTCTCGGTACGGGCTTTGGCCAGCAGCTTAAGCCCCTCCTCCTCCAGGCCCTGGAAGGAGTACGGAGAGGTGCGGGGCTTAAAGGCGCCGCCACGCAGCACATGGGCACCGGAGGCCTTCACCTGCCGGGCGCTCTCCAATATCTGCTCCTCGCTCTCAACCGAGCAGGGGCCGGCCATCACAATCACCTGTGGGCCGCCTACCACCACCTGGTCACTGATCTTCACCTGACTGGTCTCCTTTTGAATCTCGGAAGAGGCCAGCTTGTAAGGCTGCAGGATCGGCACGACGCTCTCCACGCCATGCATGCTCTCCAATGACTGCAACACCAGCTTGCCCCGTTCATCGCCGATGGCGCCGATTACGTCACGAATGGCGCCGTGGATCACATGGGGTTTATAGCCCAACTCCTTGATCCGCTTCAGTACCTCGTCCCGATCCTTCTTTGCCGCACCAGCCTTCATCACCACGATCATCTCCGCCTCCTTTGGTCCCAAAAGCACAAGGCCGGGTGGAGCCCCCGGCCTTGTGGCGTTTCATGCACGTAGCTGAAACAAAAAAGCCGGGGCGACTCTGATTCCGTCTGCCCCGGCTTTTGGCTGTGTAATCTGTAGGTCACACTACGTACACGCTCGCCCGGGCAGACGGCCAAAAATAAAAGCCGTACCAAAAGAAACCCGGAAAAAAGCGGTAGCACTGTGCGGTTGTCATGTTGTGCCATAAATCACATGCCGATGGCCTTGTCAAGGCAAAATATCCTCTGTGCTTGACTTTTCGGCAGGGCCGGACTAATAGACACCTAGACAATACCAGAGGCAACCAGTTAAATTTTTTTATAAAACCATGGGGTATCGTGTCGTACGATCATCTAAAATTTGCCCAGAAATTTCTGATCGGCGCCATGGTCATCCTCTCTGTGGCCATCTGCAGTGTCTTCGTTGCCTTTGAGAAACGGTCCGAAGAGTTTTCTTTAAGCCTGTTCCACCAACAGGCCCAGGTCCTGTTCAGGCAGGTTTTCCTGATCCGTCGCTGGGTAAGCCGGCATGACGGCGTCTACGCAGCAGTTGGCCCCAGTGTCAGCCCCAACCCCCTCCTGACGGCCCACTGCGGCATCAAGGCACTCTTGGTGGACCGGCAAAGCGGCAGGTCCTACGCCCTGCTCAACCCTTGCCTGGTGATTCGTGAATTTTCCCAACTGACCAGCCTCGAAAACGGCTATACCTTCCACGTCGCAAGCCTCACCCCGATCAACCAGGCAGCCAACTCGCCCGATCAGTTCGAGCGGGAGTCGCTGGTCAAGTTCAGCCACGGGGCCACCGAAACCTCGACGATCGAACAGCGGCCCGATGGCCCGGTCTACCGTGCCATGGCGCCGATCTATTACGAAGCCGCCTGCACCCGCTGCCACGGCAGTCAGGGGTACCGTAACGGTGATATCCGGGGTGGCATCAGCGTGGCCATCCCCATGCAGGAGGCGTCCAACAGGATCTACCGCAACCGTCTGCTGGCGGCCGGCCTGGCGATGGCGGTACTCGCACTGCTGCTGGGCGCCCTGGTCACGGTCCACCAACGCTTCATACAGGCCCTGACCGTTACGCAAACGCGACTGATCGAGCTGGCGACCTACGACCCACTGACTGGCATGCTCAACCGCCGGGCGGGGCTGGAACGTGTCGAAGAGGAGTTATCACGCCAGTATCGCTCTGGAGGGGCAGTGGCCTGCCTGCTCATGGACATCGACCATTTCAAGAAGGTGAACGACAGCTACGGGCACCAGACCGGCGACGAGGTGTTGCACAAGATCGGGCAAGCGCTGGTAAGCTGCACCCGCAAGCACGACATCGCCTGCCGCTACGGAGGAGAGGAATTCCTGATGTTGCTGCCAGATACCGAACTTGAGGCGGCACTGGCAACAGCCGAAAAGATCAGAGGCATGATCGCCGCCCTGCCGTTTAGCTTCCACGATCATCCGTTCACCGTTACCACCTGCATCGGTGTCACGCCGATGCAGGCCGGCGAGGCGATCGAAAGCCTGATCGCCCGGGCAGACCAGGCGCTTTATCAGGCCAAAAACGAAGGACGCAACCGGGTCTGCAGCACGGTTCCGCCAGTTTTACCCAGCTAGGAGGCCGCCCGAGCCGACAAAAAAACGTGCCCAGGAACCTGGGCACGTCGGGTTTTCATACAGGATCGGCACCCCGTCGCTATACGGCTGCCTGTGTCAACAACTCGGCCGCATGCTGCCGTGCTGCCTCCGAAACCACCTCCCCGGCCAGCATTCTGGCCAGTTCGTCCACCACCCCGGCATGTTCAAGTTCATGCACCACGGTTGCCGTGCGCCCGTGCACCACCCGCTTTTCCACCTTGAGATGGCGGGTCGCCCAGGCCGCCACCTGAGGCAGATGCGTGATACAAAACACCTGCTGCCCATGGGAGACGTTCTTCAGCTTGCGGCCGATGATGCCGGCCACGGCACCGCCCACACCGGCATCCACCTCATCGAACACCAAGGTAGGGGCCTCGCCGGTTGGCAGGAGCTGTTTGAAGGCCAGCATCAGCCGCGACAGTTCCCCCCCCGAGGCCACTTTTGCCAACGGGCGTGGTGCCTCGCCGGGGTTGGACGAAAACAGAAACTCAACCCGCTCACAACCGCTTAAACGAGGTTCAGGCAGCTCTTCAAAGGCTATCTGCACCACGGCGTGCGGCATGGCCAGCTGCCGCACCTCGTCGGACAGCCCTTGCGACAGGGCATCCGCCGCGTTGCGCCTGGCTGCGGAAAGGCCGCGACCCAGGTCGCACAGGCGTTCCCAGGCTGCCGCCACGGCCTGCTCCAACTCCTCACGGGAACGACTGCGGCCTTCCAGATCAGCCAGTTCATCCTCCAAGGCGGCCTGCAGGGCGATGATCGCCTCAACGCTCAGGGCATACTTCTTCTTCAAGCGGCCAAGCAGGTCAAGCCGGTCGTCGACCTGCTGCAGCAAGGCGGGGTCTGCCTCGATGCGGGCGGCATAGTCACGCAACTGCAGTGCGGCATCCTCCAGCTGCAGATAGCTCCCGTCCATGGCCTCGGCAAGTGCGGCCAGATGCGGATCAATACCGGCAGCATCACGGACCATCGTCACCATTCTGCGCAGTTCGCCCAACAGGGCGGCATCACCGCCATACAGCCCCTCAAACACCCCGCCGGTGGCGTTTGCCAGGCGTTCCGCATGGATCAGCAGCTGTCGCTGCTCCAAGAGCCCCTCTTCCTCGCCGGGGGCGATGTTGGCAGCGGCAAGTTCCTCCAGCTGATACCGCACCATATCCAGACGACGGGCCGTATCACGCTCCTGCTCGTCAAAGTTGATCAGCTGGCTGGTGAGCTGCTGCCATGCACTGAACGCCGCAGCATATTCCTGACATAATACGTCGCTTTTGGCGTACTGGTCCAGCAGCTGCAGATGCTGCTCGGGGCGCAGCAACGCCTGTGATTCATGCTGGCCATGGATCGTCACCAACCGGCGCCCCAGCTCTCCCAGCTGGCCCAACGTGGCCAACGAGCCGTTCACAAACGAGCGGTTACGGCCGCTGCGGGCCAGACAGCGTTTGACGATCAACTCGTCGGCGTCCTCAAAGCCGGCAGAGGCCAGATAGGCACGCACCTCCGCCAAGTCGGTCAGATCAAAGACCGCCTCCACCACCGCCTCATCCTCGCCGGTACGGATCAGATCGGCCGAGGCGCGGCCGCCAGAGACCAGACCCAACGCATCGATGATGATCGATTTGCCGGCGCCGGTTTCACCGGTCAACAGATTGAGACCCGGTCCGAAGGCGAGCTGCAGCTGTTCGATAATGGCGACATTGCGGATAGCGAGGTAGGTCAGCATACGGGGTCAGCGTTCCCCCCATTTGAGTTTGGTACGCAAGATGGAGAAATAGTCCTTATCGCGGGAGGTCACCAGCGCGGTGGTCTTCAGGGCACGCCGCACCTCGACCGTGTCCCCTTCCTGCAACTCGACCCCCACTTGGCCATCCAGGGTCAGGTAGACCATCTCGTCAAAGGAGGATTTAACCTCAATCCTGACCACCGACTGATCAGGAAGCACAAGAGGCCGGTTGGTCAGGGTATGGGGGCAGATCGGCGTAATTACGATGCAACACATCACCGGGTGGACAATCGGACCTCCGGCGGACATGGAGTAGCCGGTGGAACCGGTGGGGGTGGAGACAATCAAGCCGTCGGCCTTAAAGGTGGTCAGATTGTAGCGGTCGACCGTGGTCTCAAGCTCGATGATCCGGGCAAGCGCCCCCTTGTTAATCACCGCATCGTTCAAGACATGGCAGCGGGTCAGCTCGGTTTCACCGCGGGTCACCACCACCTCCAGCATCATCCGCTCGGAGAGGCGCAGGTTTCCCTGCAGGCAACGCTCTAAAACCGGGTATAACTCCTCCACGGTTATCTCAGTCAGAAAACCGAGGCTGCCCAGGTTGACCCCCAGGATCGGCACCTCGCGACCGCTGAACAGACGGGCCACCGATATCAGCGTGCCATCGCCCCCCAGTACCACCACCAGTTGTGCCTGGTCGCGGATCTGTTCGTCGGAGAGGCCGTTTGCGCACCCCGCATGACGGGCCAGGTGGGCTTCCACCAACGGCACGCAGTGGCGTGCCTCGAGCCAGGCGATCAGTTCGCTGGCCACCCCCTGGCAGCGGGGGTCATGCACCTTGGCAAAAATGGCAACCTGTTTCATTGGCATCCGTCCCGATAGTGCGAGCAATCCGCCCGATTAAATACTATAGGGGCCGTTTCTGTCCAAGAACCGAGTGCTCCTCCGGATGGCACCCCAACCGCAACGGCCCGCTTCTGTTAGTCCCGTCTGCCCCCCATGAAGCGCAGCAGCAGCAGAAACAGGTTGATGAAATCAAGGTACAGGGTGAGCGCCCCGAGGATAGCCGGTTTACGGCCCTCGCCGCCAGCAGCCGCAAGTTCCTTGATCTTCCAGGTATCATAGGCGGTAAGCCCGGTAAATACGATCACCCCAAGACCTGACACTACCCACGAGACGGACGAGCTATGGAGGAAAAGATTTACCACCGAAGCGATCACCACGCCGATCAGCCCCATGAACAGAAAGCTCCCCCAGGAGGTGAGATCCCTTCTGGTGAGATAGCCATAGAGACTCATGGCGCCAAACATGGCAGCGGTTACACCAAACGTGGAGGCGATGGAATCCGCCGTGTAGACCAGGAAGATCACCGAGAGGGTCAGGCCGTTTAAGGTCGAATACCCCAGAAACAACAGGGTTGCCGCCGTGTTGCTCAGCCGGTTGACCGCGCCGGACAGGATGAACACCAGGGCCAACTCGCCGATCACCAGGCCGTAGAACATCAACCGATTGCCCACAATGGCCCGCAACAGATCAGGCGAAGAGACCGTCACCATTGCCATCAGGGCGGTGAGGGCCAGGCCCAGCCCCATCCAGCCATAGACCTGGCGCACCAGGCTGTTCTGTCGCACGACCAAGGCAGACCGGGTCTGTGTTACCTCATAATTATTATTCATTGGGTAGTTCCTCCTAGTTGTGGTCCCACTGTACACCAGTTCACCATGCCTCGGCAATGGCATCCGGACCGTCGACACGCCGAGCGGAGTCTGGCTCTGTTTCCAGCACTGCTTTAACTAAGCATCAGGTCTGCTTTTATACGCTACTCCCCTTGCATGCTTTCAATGCTGTTTATGTTCCGGCAGAAGAGACGGTTTGCAAGGCTTGTTAGCCAAGTAGCATTTAGGCATAAAAAAAAATCTCCTTTGCGATGGTCGGTGTGCCGCACACGAAAGGAGACGCTACAGTTGCAAAATATGTTAGTAACTTACAACATATTTAAACGAATTTGGTGGAGGCGGTGGGAGTCGAACCCACGTCCGAAAGACCTACGTCATGAGCTACTACACCGTTAGTCCGTTGATCAATTTAGTCATCATGCTGTACAGCGGACAAGACAGCCTGACAACGGTCCCTGAATTTCAGACAGCGTAGCGGGCATACGCGATCCAATCCGGTAGTAAATGACGGTCCCTTCCTACCACCGACATCTCAGTCGGGACCGCCTGTTAAGCAGCTAGTGCAACAGGAGTGTTATAATTGTCGGCAATTAATGCCATGCAGGTTTATTAAGGTCGGCCACCTGCCCCGACCCGGTGCAACCCAGGAGTTCATTCCCCCGTCGAAACCTTTACGCCCCCAATTGTCAAAG
>JAJXUW010000018.1 GCA_021782545.1 Deltaproteobacteria bacterium
TGCGACTCAGGCGCCGAGATCAAGAATTATCTGGCAAAGAAGCGTAACGAACTGTTCAGCTAGCTGCTAGTCGTACCGCCACTTGAACGTCACCACCTTACAACCGGGCAGTGCCTTGCGCAGTGCCGCCAGGCCCGCCTCGGTCACCTTGGTGCCGCTGAAGGTCAGCCATTTGAGCTTTTTGAGTGGCAGCAGATTGCCAAGCCCGGCATCGGTGATCTGGGTGTGGTAGAGGTACAGGCGCTTCAGTTCGGACAGGCAGGCCAGCTGTTTCAGACCGTCGTCGCTGACCGTGGTGTTGGAGAGGTAGAGCTCCTGCAGCCCCGAGAGACGGCAGAGCCGCTCCAGCGCACTATCGTCCACCTCGTAGAGAAACAACGACTGCAGGTCGTTTTTTTTCAGGGCCTTCATAAAGGCCATCCCGGCTTCGCCATCTCCCCGCACATCCAGCCGTAACGCCTTGTCCAGTCCTATCTCGCAGGTACCTTTGGCCATGCCGAGCTTCCGCCACTCCCGATAATCCACGGAGGCGATGGGCCGCAGGTAGAGGGTGCCGTAACTCTTATCCGCAGGAAAACGGACGATGCGCGTCTCCAGGGGGGGGGTAGGGTGCTCCTCAACCGGCTCCGGTTCCCCTTTTAACATGGCCAGGCGTTTGCGGGCCTTGGCCAAATCAAGGTCGACGGTGGCGGCCATCTCTGCCAGCAGGTCGATCCCGTCTGACAGGGCGTCATCAACACGTTGCTTGAAACGGTAAATGTCCGAGGATGTCAGCTCGACCGTACGATCGTGCAATTCCTGGATGGTTTTACGCACATGGGCCAACTGGCGGATGATCCGGACCAGCTCGGCACCGATATCCAACCCCTTGACGCTCTTAGGGCCGAGCTGCCATGCCCGTAACAGCCGCTGCAAGGCATCGCGATCACCATCCTGGTAGGCCTGATTGGCGATGACCATCAGCTCCTGCCGGCGGGAACGTTCGTTGTCATCCAGGCCCAGATCGGGATGGATGGCCTTGGCCACCACGCGGTACAGGGCCTTGAGGCTTTTCTCTTCCATCAGCGAGGTGGTGTCGGGGTCATCATCCAGCAGACTGGTGGGGCCGTGGGAGCGGCTTGCGGTGTCATACTCGGCAGCGTGGTAAAATTTGTGATGTTCTTTGCGGTCTTCGGTGTCCAAAAGTCCGCTTATCTGCCACTCCAGCTGTTCGAGTTCGGCGATGCGGGCGCCAAGTATCTGTTCATAGGCGCGTTCAAAGACGCGGATCTCCGTTTTGATCGCTGAGATATCCCGCTCGTAGCGGGACTGTTCCTCCAGCAGGCTGGCCAGCTCCTGGCGTTTTTTTGCAAGTTCTATTTCTTCAGGGGATTTCATCGCAGGCAGGACTCCATAGGCCGGCTGTTACGATAGGCAATCAGGGGTTGGGGCGCACATCCTTTTAGCCGCCAAAAGGCTGGGGGCTGAACAGCTCGCGCGCGAGCCGCAGGGTTATCCTGCGTTGCTGCTCCAAGGCCGCGCGGTACAGGGTCTCGCAGGCGTTCATCAGGGAGCCGACATCACGGGGGAGTACCGTCAGCAGCCAGCTGGCCACCTCGTCTGGCAGCAGTATCTGGCGGTCGGCCGCCAGTTTGGCGATCAGCATCCGGCGGGAGTTGTCGTCACGCACGTCCAGTCGGGCCACCAGCCCCCACAACAGGCGGGATATGAGGTGATCATCCAGGTTGCACAGTTCGCGTGGCGGGACGTGTGCAGCCAGGGCAATCGGCAGGCCGGCACTGTGAAAACGGTTGAAGGCCTCCCACAACGCCTGCCGGAGCGCAGGGGTGTCAGGCAGGTCGTGGAGGTCATCCACCAGCAGGGCCGGCTGATGGTCTGAGCGGTGCAACAGATGCTCGCCACCGGCAGCACGGTCTGTAAACTCGTTACACGAGATCACTTGTGCACCGAAACGATGTCCCACGGCATGCAACAGGTGGGTCTTGCCGCAGCCACTCGGGCCGTACAGGTAGAGCAGCTGTTCGCCTGAGCACGGCTCAGTCAGGCGTCTGGAAAATTCCAGCGCTGTTGCATTGCCATCGCAGCTGACAAAACTGGTAAAATCGTAGCGGGGGGAAACCGGTAGATGGAGGGCCGGCTGCATCTAGAACAGCGCCCCCTGCGGGGCGTGCGGCTCACTCCGCCCAAAATGCCGGTAGGCTGCCGGGGTAGCGGTACGTCCCCGCGGGGTGCGGTTAAGGAAGCCGTTCTGGATCAGAAACGGTTCGTAGACATCCTCGATGGTGTCACTCTCCTCACCAATGGCCGCTCCGATGGTGTCGAGACCCACCGGGCCGCCGCCGAACTTGTCGATGATGGTCAGGAGGATCATGCGATCCATCTGGTCAAAGCCCATCTCGTCTATCTCCAGCAACCGCAAGGTATCGCGCACCACCTGGAGGGTGATGGCGCCGTTGGCCCGCACCTGGGCGAAGTCGCGCACCCGGCGCAGCAGCCGGTTGGCGATGCGGGGGGTGCCGCGGCTGCGGCGGGCCAGTTCCAAGGCCCCTTCCTGGTCGATGGTCATGCCGAGGATGCGGGCCGAACGGGTCACGATGACCGCCAACTCATGGTGGGTATAGAACTCCAGCCGGGAGATGACTCCGAAACGGTCCCGCAGCGGTGACGACAGCAGGCCGGCCCGGGTGGTGGCGCCGACCAGGGTGAAACGGGGTAGGTCCAGTTTGATGGAACGTGCGCTGGGGCCCTGGCCGATGATGATATCCAGCTGGAAGTCCTCCATGGCCGGATAAAGTATCTCCTCCACCACATGGGAAAGCCGGTGGATCTCGTCGATGAACAGCACGTCGTGGGGCTCGAGATTGGTCAGGATGGCGGCCAGGTCGCCGGGCCGCTCGATTACCGGGCCGGAGGTGGACTTGATGTTCACCCCCATCTCGGCGGCCACGATGTTGGCTAGGGTGGTCTTGCCCAGCCCGGGCGGCCCGTACAGCAGCACGTGGTCCAGGGCCTCGTTGCGGCCGCGGGCCGCCTCGATGAACAGTCGAAGATTGTCGCGGATCTTTTCCTGGCCGATATAATCGTCCAGGGTACGGGGGCGCAGCGTGGCGTCAAACTGGAAATCGTCATCGTTTTTCTGTGGGGAGATGGCACGTTCCATGGCGCAGACTATGACTGAATTTTCCTGCCTTGTCAAAGGCGCCGCTGACGTGGTAAGAATGGGCTGCCTCGCGTTGATTTGCGGGGTCTTTTTGATCTGACGAGGTGCCTCTATGATAACCCGTGAACTGAGCATCGGTAGCGTCAAGCTGGGGGGCGGCCGTCCTTTGGCTCTGATCGCAGGTCCCTGCGTAATCGAGAACGAAGCGGTCACGCTGCGCCATGCCGAACGGCTGATGACCATCTGTAACGGACTGGGGATGGGGTTGATCTTCAAGTCTTCCTACGACAAGGCCAACCGTACCTCGGCCCATGCCTTCCGTGGTCCCGGTCTTGACGAGGGGCTGAAGATCCTGGCCAAGGTGAAGGACAGCCTGGGAATTCCGGTGCTGTCAGACATCCATTCCATCGAGCAGGTGGAGCCGGCGGCTCAGGTGCTTGATGTCCTGCAGATTCCCGCCTTCCTCTGCCGCCAGACGGATCTGCTGGTGGCGGCCGCCCAAAGCGGTCGGGTGGTGAATGTGAAGAAAGGGCAGTTTCTGGCCCCCTGGGATATGAAACAGGTGGCAGGTAAGCTTTCCGCTGTCGGTACCGAGGATATCATCCTGACCGAGCGGGGCGCCTCGTTCGGGTACAACAACCTGGTGGTGGACATGCGTTCCTTTCCGGTGATGCGCGCCATCGGTTATCCGGTGGTGTTCGATGCAACCCACAGCGTGCAACTCCCCGGTGGACAGGGGACCTCTTCGGGAGGACAGCGGGAATTCGTGGAGTTTCTGTCCCGGGCGGCAGTGGCCGCCGGCATTGACGGCATCTTCATGGAGGTGCATGAAGATCCGGATAAGGCGTTGTGCGATGGTCCCAACTCGATTCCGTTGTCTGACCTGCCGGCCTTGTTGAAGAGACTGCAGGCCCTGGATGCGGTGGCGCGATGAGTATCCTGGCTGAAGCGAAACGGGTGATTGAAGTTGAGGCTCAGGCCGTTGCCGCCCTGGCGGACCGTCTGGACGATGCATTCCGCCAGTCGGTGGAGTTGATACTGACCAGCAAGGGACGGGTAGTGGTGACCGGCATGGGCAAATCGGGGCTGGTGGGCCAGAAGATCGCTTCGACCATGGCCTCCACCGGCACCCCGGCCTTTTTTCTGCACCCTGCCGAGGGGATCCATGGCGATTTGGGGATGATTATGACCGGCGACGTGGTAATCGCCATATCGAACAGTGGCGAGACCGAGGAGCTCTTGCGCATCCTGCCGGTCATCAAACGGCTTGGCGCCAGCCTGATCGCCATGAGCGGCAACCCGGACTCGACCCTGGCCAAAAGCGGTGACTTCTTCCTGAACGTCTCGGTCAGGGAGGAGGCCTGCCCGCTCGGTCTGGCCCCCACCGCATCCACCACCGCCACCCTGGCCATGGGTGATGCCCTGGCCGTGGCGCTTTTGGTGGAACGTGGCTTCAAGGCCGAAGATTTCGCCATCTTCCATCCCGGTGGCGCCCTGGGCAAGAAGCTGCTGCTGCGGGTCGAGGACCTGATGCACAGCGGCGCTGATCTGCCGCTGGTTACTGAAACCATCCTGATGCGTGAGGCGCTGTTCGAGATTACGGCCAAGGGGCTGGGGATTACCGGCGTGACAGACCGACAGGGAAATCTGTTGGGGGTGATTACCGACGGCGACCTGCGGCGTGCCTTGGAACGTGGCGAGGATATCCTGCAGGCCACCGCCGGACAGGTGATGACCCGTGGTGCCAAACGGATCATGCGGCATGAGTTGGCTGCGGCCGCCTTGCAGATCATGGAGCGGTTTTCGATCACCTCGCTGTTCGTGTTTGAGAACGGCCAGGCTCAGATCCCCTGCGGGGTGATCCATCTGCATGACATCCTGAAGGCCGGGATTGCGTGACATCGTGTCGTCAGGGAGCACGGGGCATGTCTGAAAAACTTAAACATATAGAGCTGCTGCTGCTTGATGTCGATGGCGTGATGACCGACGGGCGCATCATCTGGGACGCCCATGGCGTTGAGACCAAGGCGTTCAACGTGAAGGACGGTCACGGCATCAAGCTGGTGCAGCGGGCCGGTATCCAGGTGGGGATCATCACCGGCCGCACCTCGCCGGTGGTGGATGTGCGGGCACGGGAGCTGGGGATCGATATCCTGTATCAAGGAGCCCTCAAAAAGTTGGACAGTTACCTCGAAATCAAGCAACGCACCGGTCTTGAAGACCATCAGATCGCCTATATGGGGGATGATGTCATCGATGTACCGGTCATGCGGCGGGTCGGCTTTTCGGCGGCCCCGGCCGATGCCTTGTCTGAAGTGGCTGCGTTGGTCGATTATGTGGCCCGTTGCCGGGGGGGAGAGGGAGCTGTCCGGGAACTGTGCGACCTGCTCTTGAAAGGGCGCGGCCTCTGGCAGGAGTTGGTGGTCGAACGCTACTCGCTCTAAGAAGGTATTCAAGCACTGTGCCAAGTAACGGTTTGGGGCGGCTATCTGCTGGACAGGGGTAGGCCCTAATGGTATAGTGCCACCATGCAAATGCTGACCCGCAGGCGAATCAAACAGATCCTGGCGCTTGCCATCGTGCTGCCGACGGCAGCCCTGATAGCGGTAATTGTGTTTCGACAGCTCGGTTCAGCCCCACCTGAACAGGTCCCCCAGCCAGCTTCTTCCGGCGTTGACATGGCCATGAACAACCTGCACTTCTCCGAGATGCGTGATGATGCAAAGCTGTGGCAACTGGTGGCAACCCGGGGCGATTACGATAAAAAAACCGGTCTGGTCCGGTTGTCCGGAGTTCATCTGGAGACCTTCGAGGGAAAGACCGGTGGGGTGATGGTAACCTCCACGACCGGCAGTTACCATGAGGCAAAACGTCTGGTGGTGATGGAAGGGGCGGTGCATGCCGTTACCCGCAAAGGGATGACGTTTGATAGCGACATGCTGGAGTATCATCCGGCCACGGGCATGCTGCTGACCGATCGGGCGGTGACCGTTGATGACGGCCGCCTGCACTTAACGGCCCGCGGTATGGAGGCATCCTTGAAAGATGAGCAGGTGCGTTTTCAGCATCAGGTGGATGCGGTGATAAAGGGGAGTCATGCGAAACGTTAATCCGATCCTGTTTGCCGTCTGCATGCTGCTGGCGGCGGCGTTGGCCTGGGCGGCGCCACAGCCGGTCAAGGGTATGGTCAAAAAAGACCGGTCATCGGCGCCTATTACCGTCAAGTCGGATCAGCTCCAGGCGTACAATGATTCGAAACTGGCGGTCTTTACCGGCCGGGTGGTGGCCCACCAGGATGATGTGACCATCTACGCCGACCGTCTGGAGGTTTACTACGGTGAGTCCAGCGACGAGGTCGACAAGATCATCGCCATCGGCAACGTACGGATTCTGCAGACCAACCGGGTCGGCACTGGAGGCCATGCCGTCTACGAGAACAAACTGGGCAAGATCACGCTGACGGTTAATCCGCGCGTTACCCAGGATCAGGACACCGTCACCGGCAAGGAGATCATCTACTACGTGGATGACGAACGGAGCGAGGTGCATAGCGGTGAGCATACCAGGGTAGAAGCGGTGATCCATCCCAAACCGGGCAGCGGACCTCAAAAAGGCGGCAAGAAACATGACGGCACCAGCCAGCACTGACGGCATCCTGCGTGCCGAGGGGCTCTGCAAGAGTTACGGCAAGCGGCAGGTGGTGAAGGGGATCGACCTGACGCTGCAGGCAGGGCAGGTAATCGGCCTGTTGGGGCCAAACGGCGCCGGCAAGACCACCACGTTTTACATGGTTGTCGGTTTGACCATCCCCGATAGCGGCCGCGTCTTCATCAATGAGGAAGATATCTCCGGTTTGCCGATGCATCTGCGCGCCCGGCGGGGGATCAGCTATCTGCCCCAGGAGGCCTCGGTATTCCGTAAGCTTTCGGTATCCGATAATCTGATGGCCATCCTTGAAACGGTCGAGCCCGACCGTGAACTGCGTCTGCACCGGCGGGACGAGTTGCTGGAGGAGTTCGGCATCGCGCATGTCGCTGAAACCATGGGATATGCCTTGTCCGGCGGCGAACGCCGCCGGGTGGAGATCGCCCGGGCGTTGATCACCCGTCCCGCCTTTGTGCTGCTGGACGAACCGTTTGCCGGGATCGACCCGATTGCGGTGGCTGATATTCAGAACCTGATCGTTGCCCTTAAATCCCGCAACATCGGCGTGTTGATCTCGGATCACAACGTACGGGAGACGCTAGGGGTCTGCGATGCGGCCTACATCGTCAACGAAGGGCAGGTCTTGGAGTTTGGCTCTCCCGAGGAGATCGCGGGCAGTCGTAAGGCCCGTGAGATATATCTGGGCGAGGCGTTCCAGCTGTAGACAGGCGTCAGGCGGCGGATCAGGAGAACATCCATGGCGATGGAGATGCGGCAACAACTGAGAATGAGCCAGCAACTGGTGATGACGCCCCAGTTGCAGCAGGCCATCAAGTTGCTGCAACTCACCCGCATTGAGTTGCAGGATGTGGTGCGTCAGGAGCTGGAAGAAAACCCCCTGTTAGAGGAAGTGCTGGATTCAGAGGCGGGCCCGGAAGGGGACCAGCAGTTGGAAGCCGCCGAGGCTGAAGCGCATGATGACCAGCAGCTGCAGCAGGAGTCGTACAGCGAGGTGGAAACCGGCGAGGAGACCCTGCGGGACTGGGATAGCTACCTGGACGGCTACAACTATAGCGCCGGCGAACAATACACCGACGATGATGACCGGCCCTCCTTCGAGGCGTTGCTGACCCGCAGGGGGACACTGACGGATCACCTCCGCTGGCAGCTGCATATGGGGTATTTTGCCGATGACGAGCTGCGGGTCGGCGAAGAGATCATCGGGAATCTGGACGATGACGGCTACCTCCGCGCCCCGTTGCAGGAGATCGCCGCCACCTGCGGGGTGGACGTTGATCTGGTCGAAACGATTCTGCCCTGCATCCAGGAGTTCGACCCGGTCGGCATCGCGGCCCGCAATCTGCAGGAGTGTCTGCTGATACAGGCCAGGGCGCTGGGGATGGCTGGCAGCGTGGTTGAGGCCATTCTCTGCCACCACCTCAAAGAGCTGGAGTCGCGCAACTACCGCCAGATAGCCAAGGCACTGCGCTGTGACCTTGACGAGGTGGTAACGGCAGCCCGACTGATCGCCGGTCTTGACCCCCGTCCCGGTCTTGTCTACAGCAGTGAAGAGACGCACTATATCTCGCCTGACATCTTTGTGCACAAGGTGGGCGATGACTACGTGGTGATGCTGAACGATGAGGGGCTGCCCAGTCTCCGGTTGTCGCCGCACTACCTTGAGGCCCGGGCGGGCGGTGGGCTGGATGCCAAGACCGGCGAGTACGTAAGCGACAAGATGCGGGCGGCCCAGTGGTTGATCAAGAGTATCCAGCAGCGTCAGCGTACCATCTTCCGGGTAGCCAAGAGTATCGTCAAGTTCCAGCGTGAATTTCTCGAGCGGGGAGTTGAAGGGCTGCGTCCGCTGGTGTTGCGGGATGTGGCCGAAGATATCGGCATGCACGAGTCCACCATCAGCCGTGTCACCACCAACAAGTACATGCAGACCCCCCAGGGGTTGTATGAGCTCAAGTATTTCTTCAACAGCAGCCTGTCTACCTCTGATGGCGATTCGGTTTCATCTGAAAGTGTGAAAAATCGCATCAAGGAGATTATTGACAAGGAAGACGCCCGCAAGCCGCTCTCCGATCAGAAAATAGCCGAGATGCTCTCGGATGAGACGGTGAATATCGCCCGGCGGACGGTAACCAAGTACCGTGAGATGCTTAAAATCGGATCGTCGTCGGAACGCCGGCGGCATTTCTGATATACTCTCCCCAGAGCGGGGAATTACACCTGAGGAGGATTGCCATGAATGTCACTACAACCTTTCGGCATATGGAGCAGAGCGAGGCGCTGAAGGCCTATGCAGAGGAGAAACTGGAGCGCGTTAAAAAGTATATTGAAGGGCCGATTACGGCCCAGGTCTATTTCACGGTTGAAAAGATCCGCCATATCGTGGAGATCGTAGTCAGCGCCCGTGGAGTTAATACCAAGGCCTCTGAGGCCACCAACGACATGTATGCCGCGGTCGATGCCGCCATCGACAAGATCGAACGGCAACTCAAACGCTACAAAGAGAAACTGAAAGGCCACAAGCCGAGCACGGAAGAGAACGGCCGTAAACTGACCAAGCAGATCGTGCAGGCGGAGAGCATTGAGACCAGCAGCGAGCCGGTGATCATCACCACCAAGACCGAGACCGCCAAGCCGATGTCGGTTGATGAGGCCGTGATGCAGATGGACCTGTTAAATAAGGATTTTCTGGTGTTCACCAATGCCGTCTCCGGCGAGATCAATGTGATCTATCGCCGCAAAGACGGCAACTTCGGCCTTATCGCCCCCCAGCGTGCCTAGGAATACCATGCCGGGGGATCCGTCCCCCGGCTCGCCGTGGATACCCGTGGATAACATCAGGCTTGAAATCAGGGAGTTGCTGGAAGAGACGGAGTACGGTCTTAAGCTCCAGTTGTTGGCTGGTGCCGGCGGTCTCGGACACCAGGTCAGCTCTCCCCGTATTCAGAAGCCCGGTCTGGCCCTGACCGGGTATACCGAACATCTGCATCCCGATCGGATCCAGGTGTTGGGTAATACCGAAATATCCTATCTGAATCAGCTGGATCAGGCCGCGGCACAGGACCATGCCCGGGCCTTATGTGCCTTCCCCATTTCGTGCTTTATCATAACCAAGGGTCTCGCTCCCCCCGTTGTTTTTTTAGGGGAGGCCGAGGCCGCCGGCATTCCGGTGCTGGGATCCCCCCATCAGTCCTCGACCTTTATCTCGCTCATTACAAAATTTCTGGAAGAGCGGCTGCTGCCGACGACGCATCTGCATGGCGTGCTGGTGGATGTGTTGGGGGTTGGGGTGCTGCTGACAGGCAAAAGCGGCATCGGCAAGAGCGAATGCGCCCTTGACCTGGTGATCCGCGGTCACCGCCTGGTCGCTGATGACATGGTGTTCATAAAAAAGAAGATGCCGGCTTCCCTGGTCGGCCAGTCAGAACAGCAGATCCAGCATCTGATGGAGATCCGTGGACTGGGTATTATCAATATAAAGGATCTGTACGGGGTCTCGTCAATCCGGGAGAAGAAGATCATTGATCTGGTGCTGGAACTGGAGGAATGGGATGCCGATCAGGAATACGATCGTCTGGGTATCGATGACCGTAAGATCGCCATCCTTGGCGTTGAGCTGCCCCATCTGGTGATTCCGGTACGGCCGGGCAGAAACCTGGGGGCGATCATAGAGGTGGCTGCCCGTAATTATCTGTTGAAGGGGATGGGGTATCATTCGGCCCGTGATTTTCAGGAACGGCTGCTCACCAGGCTGGAAGCGCGGCAGCTTGGCGATGAGGTGGAGTAGGCGATGCGGATTGTGGTGATCACCGGCATGTCCGGTTCTGGCAAGTCCACGGCGGTCAAGGCCTTGGAGGATGAGGGCTTTTACTGTATCGACAATCTGCCGGTGCGCCTGTTTCGTCAGTTCATTGAGCTGATAGAAAAATCGGGCGAGGCGTTTGAAGGGGTCGTGCTGGTCACAGACATCCGCGCACGTGACCTGACGAGCAGCATCGAAGCCTCTTTTCAGGAACTGCGCGAGACAGGCCATCATCTGGAGGTGTTGTTTTTCGACTCCTCCGACGAGGTGTTGATACGCCGTTTTTCCGAGACCAGACGACGGCATCCCGCAGATGAGCATTGCAGTGTGCCGGAGGCTATCCGCATTGAGCGGGAGCGTCTTGCCTGGCTGCGTCAGAACGCCACGCGGTTGATCGATACCTCCGAATTTACCGTCCATCAGTTGAAGGACCAGGTGGTCAAGATTGTGCGCGGCGAAGAGGGCAGTGGCCACTTCAATATCGAACTGATCTCGTTCGGTTTCCGTTATGGCGTACCGCTGGATGCCAATCTGGTGATGGATGTCAGGTTTCTGCCGAATCCCCATTACATCCCCGCTCTGCGCCCGCAGAGCGGTCTGGATGAGGAGGTACGGCAGTTTGTGCTGGGAAAGCCGGAGACCGCCGAGTTTTTGCGGATCTTTAACGAGTTGTTGTCCTTTCTAGTCCCGGCCTACCGCCGGGAGGGGAAGAGCTATCTGACCATAGCCATCGGTTGTACCGGAGGACGGCACCGTTCCGTTGCTATTGCCGAGGAAACGGCTCGGCTGCTGCAGGCCGGCGGCCTGGCGATACGTTGCACCCACCGTGATTGCGAGAAGGGATAGAGTGTGATGATTGGACTGGTAGTGGTAACCCATGCCGGGCTTGCCGGAGAATTGTTGAAGGCGGCTGCCATGATAACCGGCGAGCTTGAGCGTTGTGAGGCGGTTGAATTACATCCCGGCGACCCGCCGGATCAGTTGATGGGGCGTATTGCCCAGAGTCTTGACCGGGTCGGGGCTGACGGTGCGTTGATCATGACCGACATGTTTGGCGGCACACCTTCCAACACCGGCATGTCCTTTCTCAAAGAAGGACAGGTCGAGGTGGTGACCGGCGTCAACCTGCCGCTTATCGTTGAATTTTTATCACGCCGGGGGCGCATGTCCCTGGATGAACTGGCTGCATCCCTGCAGCGTAGTGGCCGCGAAAGTATCATCGTCGCCGGTGAATTTCTGAAAAAATAGGCGGGGGATCATGCTGCAACAGGAATGTGAGATCATTAACAAACTGGGGCTTCACGCCCGGGCCTCGGCCCTGTTTGTCAAGACCGCCAGTCGCTTCCAATCCGAGGTTAAATTGGCTCGCGAAGGGGTGGAGGTGAACGGCAAGAGCATTATGGGGATCATGATGCTGGCTGCCGCCAAAGGGACCATGGTCCGGCTGACCGTGGAAGGGGCGGATGAGGGCGAGGCATTCGAGGCGATTGTTGCCCTGATCAACGATGGTTTCGGCGAGGAGTGAGCCGTATGATGCCAGGCACGGTCATGGCGTTGTTCGCGTTTAGCTTCGGGGCCGTGGTTGGATCGTTTCTCAATGTCTGCATCTACCGGCTGCCGCTGGGACAATCGGTGGTATCGCCCGGCTCACGCTGCATGCGTTGCGGGACGGCGGTCCGCTGGTACGACAATATTCCGATTGTCAGCTGGTTGGTTTTGCGGGGGCGCTGCCGCTCGTGCCACGCCCCGTTTTCCATCCGCTATCCCCTGGTGGAGTTGTTAACCGGTTTACTGTCGTTGTCCCTTTTGCTCAAGTTCGGGCCGACGCCTTCCTATGGTGTCATGTTTCTGTTCACCGCCGCGCTGGTGGTGGTCTCCTTCATCGATTTCGACCATCAGATTATTCCGGATGAGATATCGTTGCCGGGGATTGTCGTGGGTTTCCTCTGCTCGTTCTTCCTGCCGGGCCCTGGCTGGTTGTCATCGCTTCTGGGTATTGTGGTCGGCTGGGGCAGTCTGGCGCTGGTGTTCTACGGCTACCTCTGGCTGACCGGCCGCGAAGGGATGGGGGGCGGTGACGCCAAGCTTCTGGCCATGATGGGGGGATTTCTCGGTTTGCAGGCGGTACCGTTCATTATCTTTGTCTCTTCGTTGGCAGGCTCGATCATCGGGCTCACCATCATGGCGGTGCAGCGCAAGGACCGGCATCTCGCCATACCGTTCGGTCCGTATCTGGCCATCGGGGCTCTGGTGTACCTTTTTATCGGACCGCAGCTGATCCAGTGGTACCTCCGCCTAGGGAGATAGCGCCGTGCGTGGCTACCGTCTCAGCCTGACCTTTTCTATCCTGGCCTCTCTGGCCTGCCTGCTGATCCTCACCTGGATACTCTTCAGTCTGTTTGCCCTCAAAACCGCCGAGCGTGACCTGTACGCCCAGAAGGGTGACCACGCCCGGATGCTTCTGGCCACCTTTGTCAACCAGTTGCCGGATAGTCTACCCAACTTTCCGGAAGGGATACTCCCGCTGGATGCGTCGGCCGCCATCTATGCCGGCAAACTTGCCGAGGAGCGTTCTTTTGAGCGGCTCACCCTGTTGGACAGCAACGGCAAGGTGATCTATACCGCCGGTAACGAGGCGAACGATCCGTACCGTCCCTTCCTGTCCCCGGCCAGTCAGTCGGATGATGGCGCCATTCTCCCCGGCGGCGGTTCTCTTGCCCGGACCATGCCGGTTGTACGCAACAACCAGGTGGTGGGGCGCGCGGGGCTCGTACTGTCATTGCAGGATGAACAGCACCGCCTTGAGCGCTCCCAGCAGCTCTATCTCGCATATTTCGCACTCGATTTCATCCTGCTCTTGGGATTCGGCTCGTATCTTTTGGCGCGGATCGTGGTGCGGCCGGTTGCCCGGTTGCTCGTCGCGACAGAAAAGCTCACCGGTGGCGACTACGGCCATCAGGTGATGGTCTCAGGGCCCAAGGAGCTGGCGCAGCTGGCTGAGTCGTTCAATGTCATGTCCCGTGTCCTGCGGCAGAAGCAGGATGAGGTCGTTGCCCATGTGCAGGCCGTGGAGCAGGCCAACCGTAACCTCAAGCTGGCCCGGGAAGAGGCGATCCGTTCCGAAAAGATGGCCTCGGTGGGGCTGCTGGCCGCTGGCACCGCCCATGAGATCGGCACCCCGCTGGCTTCGGTGATGGGCTATGTGGAGCTAGTGGCCGGCGAACTTGCTGCCGGTTCTCCACAGCTTGACTACCTGCAGCGGATTCAGGAAGGGTGCGGGCGGATAGACCGGATTGTGCGGGGGCTGTTAGACTATGCCCGCCCCAAGCATGCCACCTGTGAACCGGTGGCGGTGGGGGAACTGGTACACAAGACGGTGGAGTTGTTGCGGCATCAAGGGCTCTTCAAAACCTGCCGGGTCGTGGTGCGTTGCGCAGAACATCTGCCGTTGGTCAGTCTTGACCCTCATCAACTGCAGCAGGTGCTGATCAACCTGTTGATCAACAGCAACGATGCCCTGCCCGATACGGGGGGGGGGCTCCTGGTCGAGGTGCGGCTGGCCGATGCAGCCCAGGGGCGCTGGGTGCAGCTAGCCGTGCAGGATACCGGTTGCGGTATTTCTGAACAACATCTGGGACGGATCTTTGACCCCTTTTTCACCACCAAGGACCCTGGCCGGGGGACCGGCCTCGGGTTGGCGATCTCTGCCCGCATCATCGAGAGCTTTGGCGGACGGATCACCGTCCAGAGCATGCTTGGCAAAGGCAGCCGCTTCACCGTACATCTGCCGTGCAACGCCGCGCCGGTGCACCAGCCATGACGCACCGGCAGATACTGGTGATCGACGATGAGGAGAACCTGCGGCACATGTTGTCGGTCATGCTGCGCAAACAGGGCTTTGGCGTCGATACCGCCGCCAGTGGCCGTGAAGGGCTGCAAAAGCTGGCGGTGCAGGTCTACGATTTCATCCTGTGCGACATCAGGATGCCCGAGATGGACGGCCACGCCTTCTTGCAACAGGCACTGGCCCGTGGCGTCACGACATCAATCATCATGATGACCGCCTACGGCAATATCGACACGGCGGTGGCCTGTATGCAGGAGGGGGCCTACGACTTCATCTCCAAGCCGTTTAAGCAGGACGAGATCGTCATTGTCCTCAAAAAGGCCGAGGAACGGGAACGTTTGAAGGAGGAAAACCGTCAGCTGCGGGGACAGGCGATTGCCGGAACCTCGTTTTACGGCCTCACCGGCCGCAATCCGTCCATGCTTGCCCTGTATGACCAGATCGGTCGGGTGGCGGACCTCAAGACCACCGTCCTGATTCTGGGGGAATCAGGCACCGGTAAAGAGCTGGCGGCGCGGGCAATCCACATGAGCGGCCTTCGGGCCACGAGGCCGTTCGTTGCGCTCAACTGCGGGGCCATACCCGAACCGCTCCTGGAAAGCGAGTTGTTCGGCCATGTGAAGGGCGCCTTTACCGGTGCTGTGGCCGATAAGGCGGGACTGTTCGAACAGGCCGACGGCGGTACCCTCCTGTTGGACGAAGTGGGGGAGATGCCAGCGTCACTGCAGGTCAAACTGTTGCGCGTGCTGCAGGAGGGGGAGATTCGTCGGGTAGGGGCCACCGCACCGCAACGGGTGGATGTGCGGGTCATCTCCGCAACCGCCCGCGACCTGGTTGCCGAGGTGGCTGCCGGACGTTTCCGTGAAGACCTCTTCTTCAGGCTGAATGTCTTTACCGTGCAGCTGCCGCCGCTTAAGGAGCGGATAGACGATCTGCCGTTATTGGCTGATCAGTTTGTCCAGAGCATCAGCAGCCGGATGGGGCGCGAACCTGCGCCACGGATTACCGCTGATGCGCTGCGGCATCTGATGGCCTATCATTGGCCCGGCAATGTCCGTGAGCTGGAGAATGTGATTGAGCGCAGCCTGGTGCTGTGCGACGGAGACCAGCTTAAGGAGTGTTGTCTGTCCGCTGGCCACGTGGCGGCAGGCGCCGCTGGCCTGGATGGTGACAACCTTTCGATAAAACAGGCCGAGCGGATTATGGAGATGGACCTGATTCGCCGCGCCCTGGAACGGACAGGCGGTAACCGCACCCAGTCCGCGAAGCTGTTGGAGATCAGCCACCGGGCCCTGTTGTATAAGATGAAAGAGTATGGACTTGAGTAGGCAATAATTGCGTATTGCCCCGGTCAGGCATCGATTTTGCTATGCAAAAAATGCATAGTAAAGGCCGGCCGTGGAAATAGTTTGTTTAATACTAGTATATTGTGCCGTCACTCTGTGGCGGCATTTTTTTTGCACGCATTGTCAGGGTTCTTATTCTGAAAGGAGCAATTACTCATGGTACGTAGCGCACTACTTGCGGGTCTTTTCTTGCTGATAACCTCGGTGAGCGGGTATGCGATGCCCGGTAATCAGGGCTGCGGTGGCCAGGAATGTTCAAAATGCCATACGCTCACGCCGCAGGAGGCCACTCAACTGTTGAAAAAAGCCGGCGGCACGGTGCTTTCGGTAAAACCGGCACCGGCTCGGGGCCTTTTTGAGCTGTTTGTGGAAAAAAACGGACAGCGCGGCATTATTTATATGGACTACGGGAAGAAACACCTGATTCAAGGGCTGGTGATTGACCTTGCGACATTTAAGCCGGTTGCGGCCCATGGTGCTGAGACGATGGAGCCAAAACCGGTGACTCATATCGATCCGGCTACCATACCGATAAAAAATGCGCTGGTGATGGGTAACCCGTTGGCAAAAAAACGGCTGTATGTCTTCACCGATCCTGAATGCCCCTTTTGCCAGAGATTGCATATCCAGCTGAAGAAGCTGGAAAAGCTCGACCCTGACGTGGCCATCACGATCCTGATGTTTCCCCTGCCGATGCACGCCCATGCCTATGACAAGGCGCGGATGATTATTGCCAACCACAGTCTGGCCCTGTTGGATACCGCCTTTGCTGGCAAAGATATCCCGTTGCCCAAAGGGAATGAGGGGCGCAAAGAGGTGGACGAGATGATAAAATTTGCCCACGAGAAGGGGATTACCGGTACGCCGACCTTGGTATTTCCGGACGGGTCGGTGCTGGTGGGCGGGCGCGATGCCGCCACCCTGAAACAGATGCTGTCCCGCTTCTAGCCGGGTGCACCAACACTTAACGCACACGTTGTGACGAGGTAGTGCCATGAGCCACATGAAAAAAATGACCATTCGTCTCGCCGGAGTCTGTCTGTCGATCTGTCTGCTCATGTTCGCATCGCAGGCCGGGGCGGCGGCATCGCAGGATACCTATACCCCAACGATGAGCGATTTTTGCGTGCAGCCGCCGTTTCTCACCGGGTACATACCGCCACAGGTGATGTTTGTGATGGGTAAGGACCACAAGTTCTACTACCCGGCCTATAACGACGCCTCAGATATCGACAACGATGGCCAGTTGGAGACCGGCTACAAGCACTCCTTCGATTACTACGGCTATTTCGACTCCTATAAATGTTATAATTATAACAGTCAAAAAGGCTGGTTTGAGCCCTACGGCGATACCACCGACAAATACTGCACCGGCACTAATGCCGGGATGTGGAGCGGCAACTTCCTCAACTGGGTGGCCATGTCCCGTGCCGATGTGATCAAGCTGGTGATCTATGGTGGTTACCGTACCCAGGATAACCAGGGAGATGCGTATGATGTGATCAGCGGTGAGTATATCCCGCAGGACGGTCATATCTGGGGTAAGGAGTATCAGGGCAGCGATGCCTCCAAACTGTTTCCCCAGGGTGGTACAAACCGGGCACTGTTCTGTGTGGACGGAACTTCAAGCGGCAGTAACAATATCTCGCAGCTTAAAGTAATTCCTGATGTAACCCAGATTTCTGGTGTCAGTGCGACGGGTGGATTGCGCGCCTGGAACTGGGTCAACGTGGACGGCAACAACAACATCTGCGCTGATAATATGATGGATCTGAACGGCGACGGCGCGGCCGAGTCTGCCACCCTCACCGGTCTGGCCAAGTACAACGTCTCGGTCAAGGTCTGTGACCCCGCCGCGGGTTTTATTACCGATGCCACCTGGGAGGCCAAACACTGCAAACAGTACGGCAGCAGCTACCGTTCGGTGGGGCTGATGCAGCTTTACGGCGAGACCGGGCAGAATAATCTGGTCTGTAGCCGCGATATGTCGACGCCGTGCAGCAGCTATAGCGATCCCACCTGTCCCAATAACGGCAAAGGCGAGTGTGTCGACGCCTCCGGCATGTACTTCGGCCTTATCGCCGGTTCCTACCAAAATCCCAAAGCTGGCGGGTTTGTCCGGAAGGACCTCTACGGCCTGAATAGCGAGACCAACCAGCAAAACGGGCAGTTCCAGACCTCCGCCACTGGTGGCAAGGGGCTTCTGATCAAGTCGATCGAAGGGTTTAAGGCCCAGGCAGTCTATCCGTTGAGTTCCCAGTGGGGTAATCCGATTGCCGAGATCATGTTTGAGGGGCTGCGCTATTGGGCGGGAAAAGGGACCCCCACCCCGGACTTTGTGAGCGGCATTACAAGCGGGACCCAGGGCGATAACAAGAACTACTCCTCCATGCCCAGCTGGGATACGCCGGCCACCCTGTTTCCCCCCTGTTCACTGCGGTTCAACCTGGTCTTCTCCGATGTCTACAACAGCTTCGACGACGACCAGCTGCCCGGCTCCGCCTTCAGCAGTTTCAGCAGTGACATGAGCAATATGAACGTGCAGACCCTGGCCAACCAGATATCGGCCAACGAGAGCCTGGGCTCTTCGGTGGTGGTGGGTGAATCGGGTACCAGCACCGGGGCCAATACCGACGGCCGCTGCGATGCCAAGACCGTGACCGGGATGGGTAACCTGCGGGGCCTCTGCCCGGCGGAAGGTGACATGAAGGGGAGCTACTACCCCGCCGCCATTGCCTTGTATGGCCACAACTCCATGCAGGCCAACACCAGCACCCCCAACGTGCTTACCTATGTGGTGGCCTTCACCTCCAACGTGCCGGAGATGCGGGTGACCACCAGCAGCGGCAAGCAGGCCCTGATCATGCCCTACGGCAAGTCGGTCTCCAACCTAAACGACGGCAAAGGCACCGCCTGGAACTGTACTACCTCCAACACCAGTTTCACGGTGGCAAACGTGACCACCACCGCCGGTTCCAACGTCCCCAACCTGACCTTCACTCCGCTTAACTCAACCTCCAGTTGTCCCTCCATGGCAACGGTGGGCTACTATGTGACCGCTACCGAGTACGACAGCAACAACAACCTGAAATACGTGCAGTTCAATACCTCCTTTGACGACCTGGGCGGTACCGATTACGACCTGGACGTGCTGGCCCAGTACACAATCTGCGCCGCAGGGTCGTCACACTGCCCGGGCCTTACCGGCGATCAGGTCTCGGTTATGGTCAGTAAGGTCTACTCGGCAGCCGGCAACCCCGATGCCTTCGGCTTTACCGCCGTCGGAGTAGGCAGTGATTCCGGCGCCTACCTGCTTGTTCAGCATAGCGCATCACCGCCGTCGGGTTCCTCCTGGGCAAGCCATTTACTGCCTACCAGTCAGACCATGGTCTTTAACGCCTCCTCCGCCACCGCGGTGTTGCCTAAGCCGCCGCTGTGGTATGCGGCCAAGTATGGCGGGTTTACCGATATGGACGGCAACGGGCTGCCCTACACCGATTATACCTGCGACCCGGCCACCCGGGGCACGGCGGCTCGCAACCCCAAGTGCGACGAATGGAACAAGAAGGGTGACGGCAACCCCGATACCTACTTCCTGGTCTCCAACCCGAGCCAGATGGAGCAGCGGTTGCGTGATGCCCTGGATTCCATTCTGGCCAGGGTTTCTTCCGGCACAGCCGCCTCGATCCTGAATAACAGCGAGGGGAGCGGCGCCAGCCTGCTGCAGGCGGTCTTCTACCCCAAAAAGGATTTTGACAACAACACCCAGGCCTACTGGATCGGCGAGATCCACAACATGTGGTACTACCTTGATCCGTTCCTGCAGAATACCTCTATTCGTGAGGATACGGTGCAGGACAACAAGCTGAACCTAAAGCAGGATCGGATCGCCCAGTTTTATTTCGACACCAACCAGAACAAGACCCAGGTGCGACTCTTTACCGACGCCAATGGCGATGGTGTGCCCGATTCCACCACCCCGGATCAGACCATTGATCCTGATAACGTGCGTTCACTCTGGAAGGCGGGCCGCAAGCTGTGGGCCCGGACCCTCTCCAGTGATCCGCGCACCATCTATACTCATACCGACATATCGACCAGCGGTTTTGACGATGCCACCACCAAACTGACCACCTTTGGCACGTCCAATATCTCCACCCTGACCGCCAACAGCAGCTTCCTTTCCCTGCTGACACCGCAAGGGGTTACGCCCGATGCCGCCAAGGCGAGTAAGTTGATCAGCTACATCCATGGCACAGATCAGGCAGCCGATAGCGATGGTACCACCTACCGCCCGCGCAAGGTGGAGATCGATGCCTGTAATCCCGCAAGCGCCAACTATGTTGCCGGGTCGAACTGTGTGACCAGTGACAGTAACTACTACCGTGAATGGAAGCTGGGTGACATCATTTCCTCGACCCCCAAGCTGGTAGCCAGCGTCCCGCTGAACAGCTACCAGAAGCCGGTACCCAACGGGTATGGCGATACGAGTTATCAGGCGTTTACGACGCAAACCGGTTACAAGACACGGGGGATGGTGTTTGTCGGCGGCAATGACGGCATGCTGCATGCCTTCAAACTGGGGGTGTTGAACGAATTGAGCGGTACCTATGACAAGGCCGAGTTTGACAACGCCTTAGGCGCCCTGGCTACGTCCAGCGATAATCTCGGTCGCGAACAGTGGAGTTTTATCCCCAAACAGGCGCTGCCGTATCTTACTTATTTGAAGGATCCCAACTATTGTCACCTGTATTATGTCGATAAGACCTCAATGATCGTTGACGCCAGCGTTGGGAAGCCATCAACCTGCGCGTCTACATCGAATTACTGGGATTGCACAAAGGATACGACTGCCGGGACCAATTGGCGTACCATTCTGGTGGGGGGCATGGGCTACGGTGGTGCCGCCAAATGGAACGGTGATACCAACGAAACCGCCCCAAGCACCGGCGTCAAGACGGCGGTCAAAGGGACCAGCGCCACCTCTGCGGTCGGGTATTCCTCCTACTTCGCATTGGATGTCACTGACCCGAACAGTCCGAAATATCTGTGGGAGTTTCCCGGCACTACTTCGGCTGCAGGTTACCTTGGCTTTACTACTCCCGGCCCCGCCATTGTCCGGATAGCCGCCACCACGAACGGGGCCACGGATAACAGCAAGAACGGTCGCTGGTTTGCCGTGTTTGCCTCGGGCCCCACCGGCCCTATCGATACGGTGAAGCGTCAATTCGAGGGACAATCCGATCAGCAGTTACGTATCTATGTGGTCGATCTGGCGGACGGTACCCTGGTGCGCACCATAGACAAATTCTATGACAACACGAGCCTTCCATCGCAGGCCTTTGCCGGTTCACTGACAACCAGTTGGATTGATGCCGACCGGGCGAACCAGTTCTCTCCGGGATGGTACAGTGATGATGCCGTCTATATCGGCTATACGCAATACAACAGTACGACCGGAACGTGGTCAAATGGCGGGGTGATCCGTCTTATGACCAAGGAAAGTACCGATCCCAACACCTGGCAGGCCTCCTCGTTGATCAGTGGCATCGGCCCGGTCACCACCTCGGTGACCAAACTGCAGGACCGGATGAATTCGAATCTCTGGATCTACTTCGGTACCGGACGTTTCTTTTTCAAAGGTGATGATCCGAGCCTGCAGCAGGCCATTTACGGGGTGAAGGAACCGTGCTATTCCACCATCAACCGTGGCGGCAGATTCTCGACCTTGACGAACGTGGTAAACGGTACCAACAACGCGCTAGATAAAAATTGTACCGATTCAGTACCTACGTTACCCCTAACTGGGGCGCCTATGTTGGTCGATCAATCGGGCACCGCAACCACCGCGCCGGCGTTAACCTTGAATGCAACGGATGCCGGCTGGTTTATCAATCTCGATCCCCAGGATGCAAATTCCGGGGCGGAACGCGATATTACCGACCCGCTCGCCTCACCTGCCGGGACCGTGTATTTCACCACCTTCAAACCGAGTACCGACATCTGTAAATTTGGCGGGGACTCCCTGATCTGGGCGCTTCGGTACAATAGCGGTGGCGTACCGCCGTCACGCTCCATGCAGGGCAAGGCCCTCATGCAGGTGTCGACGGGGGCCTTTGCCGAGATCAGCCTTTCGTCTGCCTTTAGCAATCCTGGAAACTCCCGGTTTGATGGGCGCCGTCTGAATACGCCTATCTCGGGAGTGCCCCCGACGGCACAGGGGCTGTCGTTGATCACCAACCCGCCGCCAGTGAAAAAGATTCTGCACATACGTGAGAAATAGCGTGCCTGGTATCGGAGGCAAGGAGGTGAGGCTGTGAATGTTCGAGGAAGGGTGACGGGGTTTACGCTGATTGAGCTTATTGTTGTGATTGCCCTGATCGGGATTATCCTGGCGATTGCCGTGCCTAATTTTAGTCAGTGGATGCGCAAGGTCCAGGTAGAGCGGCAGACACGGGAACTGATGGCCGATCTGAACACGGCGAGAACTGAGTCGATTTACCGCAAGCTTCCCCATGCCCTCATCATGAACCCTGATGCACGAGGGTACATCTTGCGCCGTTACAGCTCAGAAAATGAGAACAGGACCTCGGCTACGCCAGCGTCCGAGGTGATCGCGACTAAAAACGTGCAGTATCTTTTTCAAAAAGCGAGCGGTGGCTCAATTGCTGATGCAATTATGCAATTTGGCATAACCGGTTACACCTCGACGCCGGCAGACAACAATACCATACAGGTTGTCGACCCATCGAACAGCGGTGCCGCCTTCAACTGTGTTGTGGTGTCAACCTCGCGGATCAATATCGGGCAGATGGCAGGAGGGGCATGTGTGCAAAACTAGCAAGGGGTTTACGCTGGTAGAGTTCCTGGTCGCGATTGTGATCTTGATGGTTGGCTTGCTGGGCCTGCTCCAATCAATCAATGTGGCGTTACACCATAATCTTGCCAATCAGATACGCAATGAGGCGGTGGTACTGGGTGACCAGGAGATGGCGACGGAACTGGGTAAGGGGTACGACCTAGTTTCGACAACGACCAGATTGTATCCTGCAGTGCAGCGTACTGTGATGCAGGGTTTTAAAAGTTATTCAGTGGTACGGACCGGCACGGCCTTTTCGAATTCAAAGGAGGTCATGTTCACCATAAGCTGGCGCGACAGGGGAAGCCGCTATGAACATACCACCAGTTCGGTCATTTCGAAGACAAACCAGTAAGTGCGACGATAGGTGTCTGACATGAAAACTAACCAGCAGGGTTACACGTTAATTGAGTTGCTTGTGGTCATGGTGGTCTTCATCGTGGTGATCATTATTGCGGGCGATGCCTTTAAGACCGTTCTCAGCCAGTCATCAAAGCTGTTCAGGAGCGAAGAAAGCAATATTGAGGGCATCGTTGGGCTTGAGATGCTGCGGCACGACCTGCAACAGGCGGGATATGGGCTCTACACTGAGCCGCTCGCCAATCCGTACACCGGCGAAGCCACGGTTTTGCCAGCCAGCAGTTTTAACGAACCCGTGGACAGTACCACCGGTCTCCTTACCCTTGCACCACGGCCTATTGCAGCCGGCAACAACATCCCTGTCGGGACACAGGATAGCGCCAGTGAAGCGGGCACGAGCTATACCCTTGCCATGGGCTCCGATTATCTGGCCATCAAGGCCACCAGTGCCAGCCGCGATAGTGCGGCGCAAAAATGGACCTATCTGATCCATACGCCGGGCAGCGCGGTCACACCTAATGTCTGGCCGTCACAGGTTGAAAATCTTGCCACGAGTGACAAGGTGGTATTGTTACAACGCAAGCTGTCTAATGCTGCCAATACGCTGACCTTGGTACCTGACCCAAGCAATGATTTCTACTTTTCGTACAGCGATGTGGCCTTTGGCAACTATTCCACCAACAGCCGCAATTACATCATCTATGGTCTGGATGGCGGCGGCACCATCAGGATGCCGTTTAACCGGACTGACTATTTTGTGGCACGGCCATCGACGGCAAACAAGATGCCAACGGTGTGCGCCCCTGGGGTCGGTGAGCTGTATAAGGCGGTTGTCAATCAGAGTGATGGGAAACTTACCTATTACCCTGTGCTTGACTGTGTGGCGGATATGCAGGTGGTGCTTGGCTGGGATCTGCGTAATGGAAGCTCTCCCGGCACCGACGGTCTGATAGATACATGGTCCAATGCTGACGGTTCGGTGGTTGCCCAGAATAACGCCGCTGGTTTTGCCACTGCGACGGAGGTTCAAGATGCCTTGAAGGATCCGGCCAAGATTCGGACCAATCTCAAGATGGTTAAGGTGTATATTTTGGCCCAGAACGGACGTAAGGATACCGCCTATATCAGTCCGTCCCCCATCACCGTCGGCGATGTCGGTGAGGCCAGCCTAACCAGAAGTTATGATATTGCTGGCAACGGTTTGAGTAACTACCGCTGGAAGCTGTACCGGATTATTGTGCGTCCGAAGAACTTGCAGTCAAATCAGTGAGGAGTTTTCCATGACCTTCATCCGCCGCAACGAGGGGATTGCCCTGGTGACATCGTTGATGCTGACGCTTATCTCGCTCACGATCACAATGGCATTACTGTACATGGTGACGCAGAATATCATGCAGTCTGCCCAGTTCAAAAAATATCATACGGCACTTGATGCAGCCTATGGCGGGACAGAGGTCGTTGTGAAGGATATCTTGCCGATTGTGCTGCAGAACTATGATAACGCGACCCTGGCGACCACTGTCGCGAACAGTTTTACCAATATCCAACTCCAAGTGTTTGACCAGACCTGCCTGAAAAATAAATTGTTAACGGCAACCTCGAGTTGGGGAAGCTGTAGCAATGATCCGAATCCCAAGAAGACCCCGGATATGAGCTTTTTGTTGCAGGCCGATACCGGCAATGCGTTTGTGGTCTATTCAAAAATTATAGACACAACACCGGGTAATTCAGATACCAGTGGACTTCAGTTAGAGGGATCAGGCGTGGCCGAGTCATCCTCACTGCTTACACCACAACAGTTTCCGTATATTTATCGCCTGGAAATCCAGGGGGAGCGGCAGAACAACCCAACCGCCCAGGCAACCCTGGATGTCCTGTACGCCTATTGACGGCACAGAGGCGGCGTTGAGCACAGCCGGGACGAGGTACCTCGTCCCGGCTTTTTTATAAATTATACATAATTTTATAAAATTTCTTGACAATGTAGTCAATTGAGGTAAATAGGTGGCATATTGCTATCAAATGCAAGAAAGTCTATGAAAATGCAAAACAAAGTTAAACTGTTGCGTGAAAAAAAATTAATGAGCAAGTCCGAGCTTGCACGCAAGGCAGGGGTTTCCGTTGTTACCATTGACAGGGTCGAGCGGGGTGAGGCGTGTCGTTTGGAAACGATGCGGAAGATCATTCTGGCGCTTGGCTACACACTGGAAGACAGGAACAAGGTCTTTCAAGAACAGGGGTGACAGGTACGAGCCATGTTTGGATTGTTTACCAAAAAGAAAGATCTCGTGGGGATTGATATCGGTACCAGCTCGGTCAAGCTGGTGCAGCTTTGGCAGTCCAAAGACGGTTATCACCTGCAGAATATCGGCATTGTGCCGCTGCCACCGGAGGCCATTGTTGATAACAGCCTGATGGATACGGCAGCAGTGGTGGATGCGGTAAAAAACCTGATCGTGAGTCTTGGCATCAAGGCAAAGGATGTCGCCTGCTCGATATCGGGCAATGCGGTGATTATCCGCAAAATACCGGTCCCCTCCATGACCAATGAAGAGCTGGAAGAGCAGATCGCCTGGGAGGCCGAGCAGTACATCCCTTTTGACATCAAGGACGTGCATCTCGATTTTCATGTCCTCGGACCCGATGCGATGGACCAGGGCAAGATGCAGGTGCTGCTGGTGGCCAGCAAAAAAGATATTATCAATGATTATACCGCTGTGTTCGCCGATGCAGGGCTGACGCTGGGCGTGATGGATGTAGACGGCTTTGCGGTGCAAAACGCCTGGGAGCTCAACTATGAGGGGGCTCCCGACCAGGTGGTGGCGCTGGTTAATATTGGCGCCAGTATCATGAATATCAACATCGTCCGGGATGACACCTCACTATTTACCCGTGACGTGCAGATGGGCGGGAACCTCTATACCGAGGAAATCCAAAAACAGATAGGAGTCAGCGCCCAGGAGGCCGAATCGATGAAACTGCTTGCCGGAGAAGTGGCAAAGCAGCCATTACGGGATGTCATCGGACGGGTCAATGAATCGATTGCCCAGGAGATCCGCCGTTCGATCGATTTTTACAATTCAACGGTGGCAAACGAGGACCACGTCAGCGCTCTTTGCATGAGCGGCGGTTGCGCGAAGGTGGTTGGGTTGCGCGAGGCGGTGCATGAGCGTCTTGATATGGATGTCGCAATCCTTAATCCATTCGCCGCCATTAAGTATAACGAGAAGGATATCGATCCTGAGTACCTACAGGAGATCGCCCCCTTGATGGCAGTTTGTGTGGGGCTGGCCATACGGAGGGTCGGGGATAAATGATCAGAATAAACTTACTCCCGGTTCGCGCCGCTAAAAAGAAGGAGTCGGCAGTTCAGCAGTTGGCCATTGCTGGAATCAGCTTTGGGCTGGTGCTGGTCGTTATCCTGATTATGTTCTTTGTGAAGGTGGGACAGATATCCAGCACCAAGAACGATATTGCAGCGGCGAACGAGAAGATCAGCGAACTGAAGGGCAGGATCGGTAAGCTGGACGCCCTTAAGAAACTGAAGGATGAGGTCAAGAAGAAGCTCGATGTACTGGCCGAGTTGCGCAAGAATAAATCCGGCCCGGCCAAACGACTGTCCACCTTGAGCAGTTCGACGCCCGACCGTTTATGGCTTGAGTCCTACAAAGAGTCTGGTGATGATGTCAAAATCTCCGGTCTTGCCATGAATGAGGAGTTGATCGCCGAATTTATACGAGCTCTCGAGGCCTCGCCAGATTATGAGCGGGTAGAGTTGGTCGTTTCTGAGCAGAAGGATGTGGCCGGTGCCAAACTCAAACGGTTTGAACTGACGCTTAAATTGGAGCATGCAAAACCGCCAGCCGTTGTCGGTGCTTCTGCCGCCCCGCAAAAATAACGCCTTAAACCATTAACGAAAAGGGTTCACCTATGGATCCACAACTAGAAAAGATACTTAAGCTCCCAACCAAACAGAAGGTCGGCGTCCTGTTGCTGATATTGTTCATCGAAGCGGCCGCCCTGATCTGGTTTCTGTATCTGCCCCGTCAGAAGGAGTTGTCTGACCTTAGGGGACAGCTCACCAAGCTGCAGGCTGAGGTGGATGACAAAACGAGGATTGCAAACAACCTTCCGAAGCTTAAGAGGGAATACGACGCCCTGAATACCGAGCTAGCTCGTGCCTTGACTGAACTACCCAACTCAAAAGAGATCCCTTCACTACTCACGAGTATCACGACGTTGGGCAAAAATGCCGGGCTTGACTTCCTCACCTTTAAGCCGAAGCCGGAGGTGCCTAAGGATTTCTATGCCGAAGTGCCGGTTGATATCGTTATTGCCGGTTCCTATTACAGTGTTGCGAATTTTTTTGCCGCAGTTGCCGATCTGCCGCGCATCGTGAACATCACCAACGTCGATTTTGCCGAGGTTAAGAACGTAAATGGCCGTATCATGACCAAGGTAAATTGCCTGGCAACTACCTTCCGGTTCCTCGACAAGAAAGAGATCAAGGATGATAAGAAAAAGCCCAATGCACCCCACAAATAGCCTGTACCTTTTGACGTTGCTCGTCTGGCTGCTGGTCGCATCGGCAGGTTGCGAGCGGTCCGGCAAGAAGCCTGAGTCACCGCAGCCATCCACGCCCACTGTCAAGCCATCGGCAGGTGCAGCTGTGCAGAAACAGGTCAGTTCGGTCACGCTGCCTCCTGTGCAGACCAATCAGTTTGATTTCAGCAACAAGAAAGATCCCTTTAAACCCTATGTGGTGGCGGATAAAACTGCTGCAAAGGCGCGGCTGACTGCCGGTAAAGATGTATTGCCGATACTCAGCTTTGATGTTTCGCAGTTCCGGCTTATCGGCGTGGTTGCTGATCCGAGAGGCAATAAGGCCATGGTCGTCGATCCTTCGGGCAAGGCATATGTCTTACGGGTAGGGACGACCATCGGCAAGAATGAAGGCAAGGTCCGCCAGATCAGCACCGCCGGCGTCGATGTCATTGAACAGTTCCGTGATGATAATGGGAAACTACGTAAAGAGACGATACGAATTCCCTTGCTGAGGAAACCGTAAGGAGCGTCCCCGATGAAATGGATTATGAAAATCAAGCCATTACCTGCAGTCTTATCGTTAGCAGTGCTGGTTACCCTTCTTGCCGGTATTTCGTCGCTGTCCGCAGCGGAACAGCAGACGACTTCTGAGCCAAAGGTTCAGGCACTCATTACGTCAGTGCAGGCCGTCGGTGCTGATGCTGCGGCGGCGCTTTTGGTAACCACGTCTGCGCCGGTCACCTACACCAGTTACAAAACATCTGCCCCAACGCGCCTGGTTATTGATTTTTCCCAGACCGCCCCGGCGGATAATCTGGCAGCTACCCTCACCGTCAACAAAGGCGCTATAGGTCGCGTGACGACCAAGCGTTTTGATACGGATGCGGGCACGTTAACCCGGATGGAAATCGAATTGAACCAAGATACCGAGGCGGTGATCGCCCCGGTTACTGACAAGGAGCATGTCTTAAAAATTTCGTTTCCTGCGTATAAGCCAGGGACTGCTGCAACGAACAGCTCAGCTGCCCCGGTCGTTTCCCAAATGACAAATGGCCAAAAAGCTGCCTCAAACGTGACTCCGGCTGGGGGTGACGTAAACGGTTCGCCCGTGGTTACCGGGGTAGTTGCCCGCGGCAACGCCATTCAGGTACAGGTGACCGGAACAGTAGCAACGTACAGGACTTTTCGTCTGAATAGGCCTGAGCGGGTTGTTCTGGACGTTATCGGTGCAAAATCGCAGCCTGATCTCAAGATGGTTCAACTCAATGCAGCCGGTATTGCTACGGCCCGCATCGGCTCATACAC
>JAJXUW010000019.1 GCA_021782545.1 Deltaproteobacteria bacterium
CCGGACGCCGTCCTCGATGGTGCAGTTGCGGCCGATCACCGTGTCTTTTATCTGCACGGTGCCGCGTATCTGCGAGTTGTCACCGATCACCACCGTGCCGGAGAGGCCGGACGGTTCTTCCACGGTGACATCGGCCCCGATCCGCAGGTCCTTGCCGACGTAGTCCTGTTTTTCCTCATCGATCCGCAGGTTGACCTTGCCCTTGAAGATGTCGTGATAGGCCTCGCGGTAGGAGTCGGTGTTACCGATGTCGCGCCAGTAGCCCTTGGCGGCAAAACCGTACAGCGGGTCCTTGTTTTTGAGCATCAGCGGGAAGAGGTCTTGGGAGAAATCGAAGTTCTCCCCTTCCGGGATGTAGTTGAAGATCTCCGGCTCCAGCACGTAGATGCCGGTGTTGATGGTGTCGGAGATCACCTCGCCCCAGCCCGGTTTTTCCAGGAACTGGCTGATCCGTTTCTCCTTGTCGGTGATCACCACTCCGAACTGCAGGGGGTCTTTCACCGAGGTGAGGGTGATGGTGGCCATGGCCTGGTTGTCGACGTGGAAATCGAGCACCTTTTTGAGGTTGAAGTCGGTTAAGAGGTCGCCGGAGATCACCAGGAAACGTTCATCCAGATATTTCTCGGCCGCCTTCACCGCCCCGGCGGTCCCCATGTCCTCCAGCGGCGTGACGTAGGTGATCTTGACGCCGAAGTCGGCGCCATCCCGGAAGAAGTTCTTGATCACCGCCGGCTGGTGGTAGAGCAGCATCACCAGATCGGTGATGTCGTGCTTTTTCAAGAGTTCTACGATATGCAGCATGATCGGCCGGTTGAACAGCGGGATCATCGGCTTGGGGATGCTACTGGTGAGCGGTTGGATGCGGGTGCCGAAGCCGCCGGCCATGATGACTGCCTTCATAAAAAGTCTCCTTGTTGTAAATTACATCCCGGCGGCCTTGCGTTGGGCCTTCTTGGCCAGCACCCGCTTGATCTCCTCTTTCAGCTCGGTCAGGTCGCCGGATTTCACCACATAGCTGTCGGCCAGCCAGGCCGAGAAGTCGTCCTTGTAGCAGGAGAAGGCCGAGCAGAGGATCACCGGCATATCGTGGCGCTCCTTGACGATCTTCTGCAGCAGTTCGATGCCGCTCTCGTTGCGCAGTTTGATGTCCAGCACCGTCAGATCAAAGTGCTGCTGTTGTAGTTTTTCTACGGCCTCGGCGGTGGTGGCGGCGGTGGCCACCTCATACCCCTCGTCGGTCAGTTCTTCTGCATAGAGCAGGCGGATATTGGCCTCGTCATCGACCACCAGAATCCGGTTCATGACTGCTCCTCCTTATGGGTGGGTAATTTGATGCTGTAGCGTACCCCGTCATCCGGAGGCGCCACCACCAGAAGCGGAATATCCAGCTTTTCGAGCATGCTGCGGCATAGGGCCAGGTTGAGGCCTGATCCCATCTCGTGGGTCTCGGCAAAGGGGGTTAGGAGCGCCTCCAGCTCTTCTTCCGCCAGACGCCGGCTATGGTCGTCGATCAGTATCTCAACCATGTCGTCAATCTGCCGGGTACTGATCTCCAATAGGCCGTTTTCGCGGCTTCCGATGGTTCCCAACAGGATGTTACGAAGGCAGTAGGAGAGTTGCTTGTAGTCCACGTAGGCCGAGGGGAGCCCTTCGCCGGGCCGGAAACGGCAGCTGTAATTCTGGGTCATGACCTTGTCCTGAATATCGCGCAGGCTGGTCTCGACCAACTGGTTGACGTCCCAGAAGTCACGTACCGGATAGAGGGCATCGGAGTAGGTCAGGATCTCTTCGAGCACCTCTTCCATCTGGTGCGCCTCGGCCACGATCGATTCGATAAAGCCGCGCTTGGGGTCATCGTCTGCGGTGGACTTGAGGATCGAGCGGGCGAACCCGCCGATGATCATCAGCGGGTTTCTGATGGAGTGGGCGATGCTGGAGGTGATCCGCCCCACCAGCGCCATCTTCTCCATCTTTACCAGCAGCTCCTGCTGATCCTGCAGCCGGCGGTTTGCCGCCTGCAGCTTGGCCACCTCCACCTGCAACCGTTCGTACAGCGAGGCCCGCTCAATGGCGAAGGCCACCGGGAAGGTGAAGGTCTCGATGGAGCGCAGGTCATCATCGGTGATCGGCTGACGGGTGATGAAGTTATCGGCCAGAATGGCACCCACCCGGCGGTTGCGGGCGATCAGCGGCAGGATCAAAAAGGTGTCCACCCCCAACAGCTGGGCCAGCTCAGGGGCAACCCGGGGGTCCTGGAAGGCGTGCTGCACCAGTAGCGGTTTCTTCTCTTCCAGGGTCTGGATCACGATATGATGGATGTTGTCCATCGAGATGACCAGTTTCCCCAGAATGTCCTGGAACTTGTCCCGTTCGGACGAGAGCTTGTTCTGGCGGAAGGAGCGGGAGAGGCTCTGCAGATCCAGATCGCTGGTATCCACCTCATGCCAGGTGCGGCCGGCCTCTTCGGCGGAACGGGGGCCGATGGCCAGGTGGCCCCGCAGGAAGTGGCGCTCCTTGTCGGCCAACAGCAAAAAGGCCCGGTTCATGCCGAACCCCTTGCCGGAGGTGATGGCGGTGAGGGCCACCGAGAGCACTTCCTCAAGGTCCACCGAGCTTTGCAGCACCGACCCCAGTTCGTGCAGGAAGCGGACCTCCAGGGTCTTGGTGTCGAGAAAACTCCCGAGCGCCTGGATTTGTGCGCGCTGGCGCCGGTAGTCGTTGTGGAGGGTGGAAAAGATGGGGGCTAACGGGTGTCCTGATTCCCGAAAGCGGGATAGATCGCGTTTAAAGCGGTCACAGTCGCAGCATTTTTCCAGAAAACGCCGCTCTCGCGAGCAGAGCAGGTCTGCATCGCCCTCGCTCAGGTTGGGGCAATCATCCAACGAGAGCAGGTCGCGGTCCCAGCAACATTCCCATTGTGTGGTGTCGTCGTCCATGCAAAGGGCTCCGTTGTCAAGCATACCACCGGTTCAGGCCGGGTCAAGGCGCCTCAGGAGAACGTGCACGGAGGTCTGGCGTCGGACTACTTGACCTTCCAGGTGGTACCCTGGGGCGTATCCACCAGCTGGATGTTGTTGGCCAGTAGCTGGTCGCGGATCTCGTCGCTGCGTTTGAAGTCCTTGTTTTTGCGGGCTGCTGCCCGCTCGACGATCAATGTCTCGATCGCGGCCGGAGTGATGGTCAGCTCCCCTGCCTTGTCGGCCTCGCGAGCCGTCAGCCACTGGGCAGGGTCGCTAAGGAACAGCCCCAGCACCTGGCCGATCTCGCCAAAGGCGCTGCGGATGGCGGTCAGGGCCTGGCAGCCCGCGGCATCCGGCTGTCCCGTCTCGGCCAGGTAGCGGTTGAGGGTGCGCACCAGGTCGAAGATGGTGCCCAACGCCTGGGCGGTATTGAAGTCGTCATCCATCGCCTCTTGAAAGCGGGGCAGAAGCTGCTGGGCCTTGTCCTGCAACTCGGCCAGCGAGGGGGCTGCCGAGCCGTTGCCGGTAGGCCCTGCCAGAGCCTGATCCAGGGCGGCCAGCGCCTCGTAGATGCGGGTAAGGCCGGACTGGGCCTCGCGTAGGTTCTGGTCGGAGTAGTCCAGGGGCGAGCGGTAGTGGGCCTGCAGGATGAAGAAGCGTAAGACCTCGGGGTCGAACAGCTCCAGCACCTCGCGGATGGTGAAGAAGTTGCCCAGGGACTTGCTCATCTTTTCGCTGTTGATGTTGACGAAGCCGTTGTGCAGCCAGTAGTTCACGAACCGGCAGCCGTTGGCCCCTTCTGACTGGGCGATCTCATTTTCGTGGTGGGGGAAGACCAGGTCCTTGCCGCCGCCGTGGATGTCGAACGAGGGGCCTAAGAAACGCATGCTCATGGCCGAGCACTCGATATGCCAGCCGGGACGCCCCTTGCCCCAGGGGGATTGCCACCACGGTTCACCCGGTTTCGAGCCCTTCCAGAGGGCGAAGTCCATCGGATTCCTTTTGCGTTCGTCCACCTCCACCCGGGCGCCGGCCTGCATATCCTCCAGGTTTCGTTTGGAGAGTTTCAGGTAGCCGGTAAAGGTCTCCACGGCAAAGTAGACGTCGCCATGGGCCTCATAGGCGTGGCCGTTGGCGATTAATCTCTCAATAATCGCGATGATATCGTCGATATGATCGGTAGCCTTGGGCTCAACGGTCGGTTTTTTCAGTCCCAGCCGGTCCATGTCCTCGTCAAAGGCGGCGATGTAGCGGTCGGCGATGGTGCGGTAGTCGGTCCCTTCCTGGTTGGCGCGGTTGATGATCTTGTCGTCGATGTCGGTGTAGTTGCGGACAAAGGTGACATCGTAGCCGGCATACTGCAGGTAGCGGTAGATCACGTCAAAGACGACACCGGCTCGGGCGTGGCCGATATGGCAGTAGTCGTAGACCGTGACCCCGCAGACGTACATGCCGGCCTTGCCGGGTTCACGGGGGACAAACGGTTCTTTTCGGCCGCTAAGGGTGTTGTAGAGACGAAGCGCCATACTAAAGGGACCTCTGCACTTTTTCCCGCTACTGTGGCATGATTTTGCGGGAATGACAAGGCTGCCACTTGCGTGGCAAGAGGTGACAATGCTACAACTCGTAGGCAACGGGGGGCACATGGGGTATCAGCAGTACGAAAATCAGCTGCATCTGCTGACTATGGCGGATTCTGCAGAGATACTCGCGTTGCTGGTGAGGCTTTCGCAGCGGCCGAAGCCGCCCCGTTTCCTGCTGCACAACTACTACAAAGAGGTGCCGGTGTCGGCCAACGCCGAGGTCCTGTACCTGTTTGACGACTCCCTCTGTTGCCGGACCAGCGAGATCCAGTCGCGGGCCGTGGAGCTAAGCCGCCACACCATCCTCAAGTGTACCGACCTGCCCCACGATGTCTACGCCGAGGCCAGCTACCATCCCGAAAGCCGTGAAATTGTCCTGTCAGGCTTTTCCTATGTGGAGGTGCTGCCGGAGCGGCGCAGTTCGATCAGAGTGAAGATCGGCGGGTTGCTCTATGTGGAGGTGGAGGCCGGGGCGGACCGTTTCCGGGCCAAGCTGAAGGACCTCTCCCTGGGGGGCTGCGCCCTGGAGGTGCCCGACAAGGCGCTCTTGGGCAGCTTTACCTACTTCTACCTGAACCTGTCCCTCAACCTTGCCAACCGTCCCGAGCCGGTTGCCCTGCGGATCATGGCGCGACTGCACCGTTTTGAATCGGAAGGGACACCCTGCCGCTGCATCTTCCTGTTCGAGCTGGACCGGGGCAGCGAGGATCTGGTCGGCATGTACATCGCCCAACGCCAGGGTGAGATCATCCGCGAGCTTAAAGCGTAGCGCAGGGCGTCCCGCCCACGGCCCCTCTTCCTCTCTTACGGTCCGTTGACGCGGCTGCGCCGGCGTTTCATCACCGGTTGCAGAATCGCCTTGGTCCGGCTCTGGACCCTTATCCGCATAACCGACAACGCAGTCTGCAGGTCATTTTACTCCTTGGTCAGCCTCGTGATGGCCGCCTCGTCAAGGGGTAAGCGGTTGGCCTCCTTGCGTACCTCCTCATGGGTGGCATCTTGGATAGAGGGGAGTCTCCCGGTAGCGATGGTACCTGAGGGAAATGAGTGCATGGGCAGCTGTGAAAAAGGGTAAAGGCGTTGCTGCAACAGGCCGGGCGTCTTGGGAAGGGCCGCCGGACACGATATGCGTATCCGGCGGTCTTTCCAGGAGGCCTCGGTCAGTCGGCATTCCTTACGACTTCCTCAGGGAGGTCCGGCCGCGTCTGTAGCTGCTGCCTGTCACGCCGTGGCAGAGACCGTGCTGCTGTTGGTGGTACTCTGGATGCTGGCGTTTGAACTCAGGGTGGTGTAGTTCTGCAGCGCCGCCGTCAGTATCGCCTTCAGGCTAGAGTTTATCGCCGCAGTGGTAGAGCTGCTGTCGGTCGATGTCGATGCACTCGAACCGCTCGTACTGCTCAGGGCGTCAAGCATCGCCTGCAGGGTGCCGCTGACCGTATCCTGGGAGCTGGTGCTCGTGGCAGCCGCCGCATTTTCGGGCGGCGCTGGCGGGCGATGGCTGAGCCGTTCCTGGATATGACTGTACATCTGCTTGGCGCCGGATATATCCCCTGACTGCAGGGAGTTTGAGAGGCTCTGCAGGTCCTTGCTGAACGGGTTGTCATTTTGTCCCGTGCTGGTGTTGGATGCTGCGTCTTTTTGGAGCGAGGCTAGCGCGCTCTGTGCCGTGGTGGTGTCGCCCGATTGCAGGGCACTGCCCAGTGTCTGCATCAGACTCGCTATCCCGTTTGTTGCGCTGCTGCCGGTTGAGCTATCGCTTTGTGAGGGCGGTGGCGACCCTTGGGGGGGTGTCTGTTGCCCCAGCAAGGCGAGCAGTGACGATGAATCCATTTGGGCGTAGATGTCGCTTGAACTGCTGCTCTGGCTGCTTTGGCTGTTGTTGGCTGCTGTGGTGTCAGAGGTTGTGCCGCTGCCGGATGATGCGGTGTCAGCAGTGGACAACCGGCGGAGTTCGTACAGTAACTTCCGCATCTCCTGCATGCTGGAGGTGTCGCTCCCTCCACTTACTGCACTGAGTGAACTGCTCATGTTTCGCTCCTTTTGGGGGATAACCTGCTGTTGGTATAATTATCGGTGCGGCAGCCCGGCAGCTTCGTTAAGAGTGCAGCCGGTTGTGTAAAGATTTGTAACGGAAGCCCTCGTACAAAACTTTACAGACCTGAACCTGCTGATTGCTCTATAGTGTCCGTAACAAAAAGAGGCTGGTGCGCTAGATGGGCAACCGGATACTGGTGATTGACGACGACCGTGAGCTGTGCGGGCTGTTGGGGGAATACCTGGCAACGGAGGGGTTTTGCGTTGATGCCGTGCATGACGGCCTGCGGGGCGCCGATCAGGCTTGCGAAGGACAGTACGCCCTGGTGGTACTGGACGTGATGTTGCCCGGCCTGAACGGGTTGGATGCCCTGCGTCGTATCCGGGGTGTCACGGCGGTGCCGGTGGTGATGCTGACCGCCCGTGGCGAGGAGGTGGACCGCATCGTCGGGTTGGAGCTGGGGGCTGACGACTATCTGCCCAAGCCGTTCAACCCGCGTGAACTGGTGGCCCGTATCCGGGCGATTCAGCGTCGTCTGTCGAGCGATCTGTGCCGGGACAACCATGAGACCGGTCTGTTGCAGGTAAACGATATCGAGCTTGATCCGGGTGCCCGGGCCGTACGGCAGGCTGGCCAGGCGGTGGAGTTGACCTCGGTGGAGTTCGCTGTGTTGGGACAGTTGCTGGTGCAGGCCGGCAGGGTGGTAAGCCGCGACGAATTGTGCCGGCAGGCCCTGGGGCGGCGGCTTAACCTGAATGACCGCAGCATCGACGTGCATGTCAGCAGTCTGCGCCGCAAGCTGGGGCCTGCCCTTGACGGTGGCGAGCGGATCAAGAGCGTGCGCGGTGTTGGGTATATCTATCTTCGTTCGACGTTTGAAGGGACGACCTGATGCGGTCCCTCTTTCTCAAGCTGTTCCTCTGTTTCTGGCTGACCGCCCTCCTGTCCGGTGCCATCTTTTTTCTGCTGGCCATGCACTTCAGGCCTGCCCATCACCGGCTGCCTCCCCGGCAACCGTCAGTCGCCGCAGCCGTGTCAGCGGTGCCGCCGTTGCAGGGCCCGCTACCCGGTCCCGTCCCGCCGCCACCCCCCCCCTGGCATTTTCTCGAGGGAATAGGGGTCCAGCTGGCTATCTCGGCGTTGGTCGGCGGCATCATCTGTTACCTGCTGGCCTGGAGGATTACGGCGCCGGTGCGGTGTCTGCGCCAGGCCGTGCAAAGGCTGGCGGATGGCGATCTGACGGTTCGCTCCGGGCTCGACAGTGATCATCGCGGTGATGAGATCGCCGACCTGGGGCTTGATTTTGACCGGATGGCGGGGCGGATCGAGACGCTCCTGCTGTCGCAGAAACAGCTGGTCCGTGATATCTCCCATGAGCTGCGGTCTCCCCTGGCCCGGCTGCAGGTGGCGTTGGGGCTGGCCCGTCGTGCGGCACCGGGCGCTGCCGAGGGGTTTCTCGACCGGATCGAACGGGAGGCGGAGCGGCTCAACGAGCTGATCGGCGAACTGCTGACCCTGAGTCTGCTGGAAAACGGTTCGGGCACGGCCGAGGCGGCACCCTTCGATCTGCGGGATCTGCTGGACGAGGTGGTGCAGGACGCCTCCTTCGAGGCCGCTGAATCCGGCCGTCAGGTGTCCCTTGCTGCGGTGCCGGCCCTGGTGGCGGGTAACCGTGAGCTGTTGCGGCGGGCGATTGAGAATGTGGTGCGGAACGCCTTGCGGTACACGAAAGAGGGGAGCGCGGTTGCGGTGCAGCTTGTCGAGGAGCGGCAGCAGGCCCTGATCCGGGTGACCGACCAGGGGCCCGGTGTGCCGGATGCGATGCTGCGTGCCATTTTTCAGCCGTTTTACCGGGTGGCCGAGGCGCGGGATCGGCAGAGTGGCGGGACCGGCATCGGTCTGGCCATCACCGCCCGGGCCATCGCCCTGTACGGTGGTTCGGTAACGGCCTGCAACCGGCCTGAAGGGGGGCTTGAGGTCGAGATCAGGCTGCCGCTGCGGGATACGGCGTCGTCTGCACCGTTGGTCCCCGCTGAGATCTGATATGGCACGTATCGGGACAACGGAAAGCCGGCCGCACCGCAATCAGGGGTACCGCTACCGCGAGACCATCAGCCAGCGTGGTGCCGGCCAGCCGTTGCTTACGTACCTGGCGCAAACCTACCCCCATTCCTCCCCCGCCGAGTGGGCGGCGCATATAGCCAACGGCCTGGTGCTGCTCGATGGCCTGCCGGTTACCGGCGACCCTCTGCTACAGTGCGGTATGGAGCTGGTCTGGCAGCGGCCGCCCTGGACGGAGCCTGCGGCGCCGCGCTGGTTCGAGCTGCTGTATGAAGATGATGCCCTGCTGGCCGTCGGCAAGCCGGCCGGCCTGCCCACCATGGCCGGCGGCAATTTTTTGGAAGCGACCCTCGTGCATCTGGTGCAGGCCTATGCGCCGGGCGCGGCACCGCTGCACCGGTTGGGGCGTCACACCTCCGGCCTGGTGCTGTGCGCCAAGCGTCCAGATGCCGCACGGACCGTGCTGAGGCAGTGGTCGGCACGGTCGGTCGGCAAGCGCTACCGCGCCCTGGTCAGCGGCGCGCCCCCCTGGCATGAGCTGACCATTACCACGCCGATCGGCCCGGTGCCCCATCCGTTGCTCGGCATGCTGCACGCTGCCACGCCTGACGGAAAACCGTCCCTCTCCCGGGTTACCGTTCTGGAACATCGCACAGACGGCTGTCTGTGCGATGTGGGGATCAGCACCGGCCGCCCCCATCAGATCCGCATCCATCTTGCCGCCGCCGGCTTTCCGCTTGTCGGCGATCCGCTCTACCGGCCTGGCGGGCTGCCGGCCGCTGACAGCGCCGCCCTGCCAGGCGATCCCGGTTACCTGTTGCACAGTGCCGCGCTGCAGTTCAGGCACCCCGACAGCGGCCAGGTGCTGCTGCTCGAATGCCCCCCGCCGCCAAGGCTGCGGACACAATCGGAGGGCGAGTGAGTCAGGCCGTGCCGGCCGGGCAGTTGCGGGCCAGGAGGAAGAGCAGGCTTGCCAGCAGCAGCCCCGTCACCGGCAGACTGAAGGCGACCCGGAACCCGGCCTGGGTGTAGCCGCCGCCGTGTTCGATCAGGAGTCCCATGGCCTGTTGGGTCGTGGCCGCGCCAAGCAGCACAAAGAGGTTCAGCGAGGTGAGGCCGGTGCCCACCATGGCAACCGGGACATTGCTGCGGGTTATCGGGTAGATCATCACGCCGCTTGAGACGGCCAGCCCCAGGGCGAGGAAGTAGGCCGCCAGCGGCCAGCCGGGAGGCACCCGGGTCAGCCAGCCGAGAAAGCCGGTCATGAGGCCCGCCAGCAGCAACTGGCCGGCCAGCAGGGTGCGGCTGTAGGAGTGAAAGACCCGGCAGGCGACCCGGTCCATGAGCGGCGAGCCGACGATGAACCCGATGGAGGTCCACATCAGCATCCTGCCGGCCCCTTCCCGCGAAAGTCCCGCCAGATGCATCAGAAACGGCCCGCCCCACAGCCCCTGCACCGCCAGGTAGTTGCCATACCACCAGAAGGCGAGCAGCGCCAGCAGCCAGAAGGACCGATCCCTGGCCAAAATTCCCCAGGCCGCGAGTATGCCCGGTTTGGCCGCCTCGTGTTCCGATGTTTCGTGTACGGCCAACGGCGGCCGATCCTGTACCTTCAGGTAGATCAAAAGTGTCGCCAGCCCCTGCAGCAGGGCAACGACCAGAAAGGCCGACCGCCAGCCGATCAAGCCGACGGCCAGGGCCAGGGGGGCGGTACCGGCCAGGTTGCCCAGGTTGCCCACCGCCACCATCAGCCCCGAGGCGCGGCTGAACTCCTGCTTGCTGTACCAGCGGCTAAAGATGGTGAAGGTGGCCATCAGCACCGCCGCCGTGCCGAGGCCGATCAGCACCCGCCCCGTCATGGCGGTGGTCAGGCTGCCGGCCCGGGCGAACAGCAACCCGCCGATGGTGGTCAGCAGACCACAGGCTGCGATCACCCGACGGGGGCCGATCCGGTCAATCAGCGGTCCCAACGGGATCTGGGCCAGTGCGTAGACGTAGAACAGCACGCCGGAGAGCGTGCCCAGTTGCCGGGGACTCAAGGCCAGATCGCGGCTGATGTCGGCTGAGACCACCGCCAGCGAGACCCGGTAGAAGTAGACCAGGACGTAGATCAACGCCAGGGTGGCGAACAGGCGCCAGCGCAGCTTGCGGAAGGTCATGGCAGGGGGGGAAGGCATCGGATGCCGTGGCAACGGTCGCGGACGTGTCGAGCGGGAGGCGGCTTGTGGCTAGCCGCCATGCCCCAGCAGGATGCCGGCGGCCAGGGCGCAGAGCACCACCAGGCAGAAGCAGGCAAACCGCCAGTCCTTTTCCCGGACAAAGATCAGCGCGGCGGTGACTACCCGCATGATTGGGGTGGCAAGAAGCACCAGCAGGCCTATCGTTACCAGGTGTGAGGCGAGCTGAGACCGGCCGATCAGCATGAAGCCGATCCCTACGGCGATCAGGATGGCGGCAGCGATCGAACCGAGCCAGAGCAGGCGGGCCAGCACCAGTTCAATGGGCGCATGTTTGGAGGGTGGCAACTGGCAACTGTCGTTCGTGGTCATTTCAGCCCCCGGTAGATCATTTCAATGGCGGTGTAGATGATGATCGGCAGGAAGAATTTGCGGATGGTGGACGATTTCAGCCTGACCATCAACCGTGCTCCCAACACCGCCCCCAGCAGTACGCCCAGTACCACCGGTCCGGTCACCAGCGGTTTGACATCGCCACGGGCAAAGTAGACCACGGCACCGGAGGCCGCCGTGACCCCGATCATAAAGTTGGAGGTGGCGGTGGAGGCCTTGAACGGCATCTTCATCACCTGATCCATGGCGGCGACCTTGAAGAGGCCGGCGCCGATCCCCAAAAGCCCTGCCGCGATGCCGGAGAAGTACATGATGATCAGCCCCGGGATGGTGCGGGTCACCTGATAGTCCACCCGCCGCCCCAGCAGGCGGTCGGTGTAGGAACCGGCCAGCTTCAGCTTGAGCGAGAGGCGGTCGGGCACCACTTCTTCAGGGAACTCGGCCCTGCGGGCCCTGAACATGTTGTACGCGGAATAGGCGAGCAGCAGTCCGAACAGGATGAACAGGAAGCGCTGGTCGAGGTAGCCTGCCAACAGGGCGCCGCTTAAGGCACCGGTGGCGGTGCCCATCTCGAGCCACATGGCCACCCGGGTGTTGCTTAAGTGATCCTGCAGGAAGGCCACGGCCGCCCCGGTGGAGGTGGCGATGATGGAGACCGTCGAGGTTGCCACGGCGGTCCGCATCGGCTCGCCGAACACCAAGGTCAGCACCGGCACGATGATCAGCCCGCCGCCCAGGCCGAGGATCGCCCCGAACACCCCGGCCCCGATGGAGATGACAAAGATTTCAAGCGTTGTGGTCAACACGATGCTGCTCCCCCCTTTGGGTGGTTGCACGGATTTGTTGTGGAGTGCTTTGGTCGTAGGTAGCGGAAGGAAGGGCAGCTGTCAAGAACTGATCGGCCCGTTGCCGCTACGCGGGGATAACGGCACATCAATGCGGCAGACGGGTCAAAACGGCAGCAGTGCCGTCAGCAGGCCGTTTGCAGGCATGATGAGGAGACGTTTGGATGGTTATGTGCCGTCGGCAGCGAGGAGTAACAGGGTGACGGAGCCGTGCGCCACCAGCGTTCCTTTTTGATTGGTAATTTCAACCCTGACGCTGGCCGTCCGGCGGCCCCGGTGCAGCAGTTCAGAGCGGGCCGTGAGGGTATCACCCGGCGCTGCAGTCCTGGTGTAGTTGACCTGCAGGTTGGTGGTAGTGCAGGCCACACCCGAGGGGAGCAGCGGCCGGGGGAAGAACGCGGCGGTATCCACCAGGGTGGCCAGAAGTCCCCCATGGGCGCCGCCGAAGTAGTTGCGGTGGCGTTCGTCGACCGTCACCACCATCACCGCGTGGCGTGCGCCGATCTCCTGCAGGTGAATCCCCAGGGTCTGTAGCAACGGAATCCGGTTGATCGTCTCCGGCGTGGCTGGTTCGATGGCCATATCGCCTCCTGATTAGTCCTCGTTGCTCGCTACTTTTTCATCCACGACGCCTTGCTGGCAAGCCGTATTCCGTCTTCCAGGGTGGCCTGGGAGAGACTGCCGGTCTCGGCCTGGATGCAGATGAAGTACAGGTCTTCAGCCCCGGCCTTCCAGCCCCGCGCTCCGTCCGGCGCCACCCGGATCAGGCTGCCTTCCTGGATCGGGAATTCATCGCCATCCACGTAGAACAGGCCGTTGCCGCGCAGCACGAGGTACAGTTCCTCGTTCTTCTGGTGCTTGTGCAGAAAGGGCATGGCCTTGCCGGCCGGCAGGCGGTTGAGGGAGACCTCACAGCCGGTCAGGCCCAGCTCCTTGCCGATGAAGTACTTGCCGTGAAAGCCCATGAAATCCCTGTTCAGCAGCTCTTCAAGCGATCCGATATGTTCTGCGCTGTAGTTTTGTGCCGTGGTTGTCATCTCATCACCCTTTTCATTGTGGCTGAAATATGGACCTGGATTCGGCAGTTGACGCTTGTTGCTACAGCGCAACCGGCGCCCGTGCCTCACACGGGATCTTGACCTGGCACAGGCCGCAGGGGGTGGCCCCGGTGCCGTAGGTTGCCGTTGCATAGGGGGTTGTTGTCTCACGGATGTAGGTGAAACAGGCATCTTTATCATGCCCGCTGCCTGTGGTGATGGCATCGATCGGACAGCGTTTGGCACAGGCGCCGCAGGTGCCCTTGGCGTACCAGAGACACCAGGCATGATGGTCATCACCGTAAACCCGTGGGGTGACCGGCAGGTCGATGCGTGACACCACCGAGCCGAAGCGCACGGCCTTGCCCCAGCGGGTGATCAGGGCGTCTGAGAGGCCAAAGGTGCCGTGACCGGCCACAAAGGCACTATGCCGCTCTGACCAGTTGGAGGCCAGCCCGAAGCGTTCTGATCTGCGGTAGGCAAAATCAGGCAACCGCTCCGGCGCCACTGACGGATAGCCAGCCTGGGTGAGTGTTGCTGCCAGGTGCAGACGCAGTTCGCAATTGAACTCTTCTCCATGAAAGCGTGATCGGGCCCACCGTTCAGCTGGTACGGTCGTTTCCTGCCGCTGATCAGCACGGGTTTCCGGTGTCTGCGGCAAGAGATAGCTGATCACCCGCAACTCTGCGCCAGGTGCCGGCGCTTCAGGGAATGCCAGGGCATAGGCCTCTTCCGGCGTCCAGAGGAAAGGACCGATCAGCTCTTTGTTGCGGAGAAACAGAGGGTCGTCTCCCCGCGCTATTGCCACCTGTGGTTCTGCCCAAGCCTTTTCTCCGGTTGCAAGATGCAGGCTGTTACTGGGGTGCGATGCCCAGAAGCTGCGAATGATCTCTTCAATCTGCATGAAAGAATGCATACATCCCTCTCACTACCTTCCTGACCATAAAAACGAGGCTGCTGTTCTGACGACCGCTCGGCATGTCATGCTAGGCTGGTCTTGTCGCTGCGGTTACGGCGTTGCCAATCGTACCCCCAGCCCATAGGCCTTGTCACAGTCCTGCGGAAAGACCTCCTGATGGCGCTGGTGTTTGTGGACCGAGTCAAAGCTCTCGATCACCACCTTGCTGTAATCATCGGTCTGACAGGTGTCAAAGCTGCAGAGCGTCTCGGCTGGGCCGAGCAACAACTGGCTGTAACGCTCGTTGGATTTGATGAAGTAATCGTAGCCGAACTCCTTGCTGTGCTCCTCGGTGACGTTCATGGTGTAGATAAAACCGACCTTGATCCGTTTGGGAAACAGGGTGCCGTAGGGTACGGTGTAGGTCAGGTAGGGGAACAGCAGCCGCTCCATGCACGAGCGCAGTTCGCCGGTCACACTGCCGAAATAGACCGGCGAGCCCATGATCAGGGCATCTGCTGCGGCAATCCGTTCAAATAGCGGGGTCAACTCATCATTAACCGCGCAGCGGCCATAACTTTTTCCGCCCCTGGTCTTGCAGGCCAGGCAACTGATACAGCCTTTGTAGTTCAGATCATAGAGCTGCACCAGTTCGGTCTCGGCCCCTTGGTCGGCTGTCCCTTGCAGGGCATGCTGCAGCAGGGTTGCGGTGTTCCACTTCTTTCTGGGGCTGCCGTTAATAGCGATGACCTTCATGCCTTTTCTCCTTTGTGCCGATACCTGGTGCTAGCGCCAGGTAACCCGCGCTGCCTGGCGCGGCGGGATGCGATGGTAGCGGTAGCGGGGCAGACCGTACATAAGCGCCCCGGTGACGCTGTGCCCTGTTGGGATACCCAGGGCCTCACGCAGGGGCGGGTGCCCCACGGCGGCCCGCATCAGGAACCCGGCCCAGCAGGTGCCGATCCCACGGGCCACGGCTGCCAGCTCAAACTGGGTCAGAGCAATGGTGCTGTCCACGGTGCTCCAGCTCCAGTCATCCGGCGCATGCACCACCACAAGGTGTGGCGCACTGCGCAGGATCGGGTCCTGGCCCTGGTCCCACATGGCGATGTAGGCGGCATAGCGCGGCTCGACAACCCCGCGCAGGAACTCCACCACCAAGCCGGCCAGTTGCCTAACCTCGGTCGGGTCCTGGATCACCAGCCACTCCACCGGCTGGCGGTTGACCGCCGATGGTGCGAAACGGGCGGCCTCAATCGCCTCCTTGACCAAGGCCTCCGGTACCGGTTCGCTCTTGAACTCCCGGATCGAGCGGCGTGCCTGCAGCAGCTGGTCAAGGGCAGCCTGGTCAAGCTGCAGGCGGCGGTCCACGATCGGTGCCTGATGCAGCGGCAGGTCGACGTGCTGCAGCGCTTCAAAGCCGCAGACCGCCACACAGTGGCCGCACCTGATGCAGCGCTGATCGCCGTCAGCCAGAAACTGCGGAAATCCATCCGGGTCGTTCTCAAACAGTCCTGCCGGGCAGACCGCGCTGCAGAGGCCATCACGCCGGCAGCGGCCATGATCGATGCTGACAAGCGTCATGCCCGCCTCCCTGCCGCGTCAAGCAGCCGGCGCGCTGCGGTCTCGGCCTGCTGTAGGGCCTGTGCCGGTACGTGGTCATCACGGCCGGGACCGACACCACAGACCCGGATCAGGCTGGTCTCCGCAAATCCCATCCACTTCAGGAAAACGTCGTAGCGTGGAAAGAGATCCGCGAACATCGTCTCCTCCGGCTGTCCCTGGGCCAGGATGAAGACCAGCTTTTTGGGTGAAAGACGGCTGGGCTGCGGATTGGTGAGGTAATCGGGCACCAGATACGAATAGCAGCGGTCGATGAACGCCTTGAGCTGGCTGCTGACATCCCCGTAATAGACCGGTGAGGCCAACACCACCACGTCGGCGGCCTGCACCGCCGCCAGCACCGGACGTAGATCGTCGTTCAGCACGCACTCATCCCGGCCTTTCTTACAGGCATAACAGGCCTGACAACCGCGATAGCTCAGGCGGTTCAGTTCAAAGGTCTGGGTCTCGGCGCCCAGTTTTGTGGCGGTCGTCAGCAGATGGCGGGCAATGGTGGCGCTGTTGCCGTTGGTGCGGGGGCTGCCCAGCAGGGTGACGATCTTCATTTCGTCCCCTCCGTTGCGATGGTTTTGCCGATCTCCCAGGCGGTGCCCAGGTAGTCACCCAGCCCGAAGTAGCGGCGGTGGGCCGCATCCCAGATGAACGGGTTGACCTTGGTAATGTCCGGGTATCCTTTTGCGCCAATCACGGTCTCGTCGGCCTTGACATCCGCAATCTCACCCACAAACTGGGTATGCAGACCGATCTCCAGGGTATGCAGCAGTCTGCATTCGATCACCAGCGGCGCCTCAGCCAGATAGGGGGCATCCACCAGCTCGCTTCTGACCGGGGTCCAGTTGCAGGCGGCAAATTTGTCGACCTCGCGGCCCGAGGCGATCCCGCAGAAATCGGCCTGCGCCACCTGTTCAGCTGAAGGGATGCTGATGGTAAAGACCTTGCGGGCCTCGATGGCGGCATAGCTGTGGGTGGCCTTGCGCAGGGAGACCGTCACGCAGGGCGGGGTGGTACAGCAGATGCCGCCCCAGGCGATGGTCATGAGGTTGGGTTTGTGGTCGGCATCGTAGGTGCCCACCAGCCAGACCGGGGTCGGCATGGCCAGGGTTTTTGCTCCAACGGATTGTTTCATGGTTCCCTCCTGTGGTTGCATTAGACCGGTCGTCTTGTCGCCCGGCAAAAAATTTTAGCTGAAGGTCTGCGAAAACAGCATCTGGATAAAATCCTGCAGCGGTTGGGGCGATTTCATCACCTTGGCCCGCAGGATCGCCCCTTCCCAACCGGACAGGACAAAGGAGGCCATGACGTCGCACTCGCAGTCGGCCCGCAGGGCGCCCGACTGCTGGGCCTCCCGCAGGCAGGCGGCAAACAGCTGCCGCCAGCCGGCGAAGATCTCATCCAGCCGGGCGCGGAACCGCTCGTTCTGATCGGCCATCTCCTGCCCCAGGTTGCCGATCAGGCAGCCTTTGCTGCACTGGTTGCGGCTGAAGCGCTCTAGCGACCCTTCCAGCAGGGTACGCAGCCGCGTCAGCGGCGGCTGGCTTCCGTCTTGCAACAACGCGGTCATGCGCTGGCTGTATTTGTCGGCAAACAGGTCCATCACCGCCAGGCCGAACTCCTCCTTGCTCTTGAAATAGTGATAGAACGAGCCCTTGGGAACCCCGGCCTCCTTCAGCACCATCTCGATGCCGGTGGCGTTATAGCCGTGATGGGCGATCAGTTCGGTGCCGATTCTGATGACCTCGCTGCGGGTGTCTTTCTTTTCCATGGCGAAAAAATAGACCGATCGGTCTAATTGGTCAACCGTTTTTCTGTGGTGTAGACTAGGCGCCGTTTGTGGACCTGGGCCCCACGCGTGCCCTTGACAAAATGTTTTAAACACCATACTGTAAATTACAGTATGGTGTAAATTTATGGGCTGGAAACCGGGAGGTCGGTATGATGTCGGCAGTGTTGTACGGTAGCGCGGCCGTGGCCGTGGTGGTGTCGTGGCGGATTGATCGGGAAAAGACCCGCCGGGCACTGAAGATAGGGGCTAAGTCGCTGCAGGGCCTGATACCGCGCATTCTGGGCATGGTGGCGTTGGTGGGGCTGGTGCTGGCGCTGGTGCCACCCGACATGCTGCGCCGCCTGTTCAATTTTCAGGGTCTTGGCGGCTATGTGCTGATCGCCGGCATCGGCTCGCTGATCACCATGCCGGCGCCGATCGCCTTTCCGCTGGCCGGTTCCATGCTCAAGCTCGGTGCTGCTCCGGCCACCCTGGCGACGTTTGTGACCACCTTGACCATGGTGGGCATTGTGACCGCACCGATGGAGGTGGCCCACTTCGGTATGCGCTTTACCGTGGTCCGCCAGACATTGAGTTTCGTTACGGCCATCATCATCGGTCTCCTGATGGGGGTATTCCTGTGATGAAAGCGCATCTGGCAAACTACCGACTGTTTCTGATCGTGCTGGCGGTCAATCTGCTCCTGGCGATACGGCAGCCCGTGCTGGCCGGTCATGTGGCGCTGAACTCCTTCGGCTTTCTGCTGGAGGTGCTGTCGATCGTGCCGCCGGTGATGATCCTGATGGGACTGCTGGATGTCTGGGTGCCGCGCAAGCTGGTGGAGGCGCATCTGGGGCGGGATGCCGGGCTGCTGGGGGCCGGTGTCGCCATTCTGCTGGGTACCGCCGCTGCCGGGCCACTGTATGCCGCCTTTCCGGTGGCGGTCTCCCTCCAGCGCAAAGGGGCGCGGCTCGCCAACATTGTCATCTTTCTGGGGGCATGGGCCGCCATCAAGGTGCCGATGATCATGCTGGAGAGCAGTTTCATCGGCCTGCGGTTTGCCCTGCTGCGGTTACTGTTCACCATCCCCTGTATCCTGGTTGCCGGCTACCTGATGGAGCGGATCGTCCCGCTGGCCAGCCTGCCAGACGACGTGGCTACCGGCGCGTATGGCAGGCATCGTCCTGCGGAGGGGCAGTAATGGCCGGTAGACAGCGGCACCAGTACCGTCACCTGCCGGCCTTCATCCTGTTGGCGCTGGCCAGAGGCCCGATCCACGGTGGGGCGATCAACAGCGTTCTTGCCGAACGGATGCCGCATTTTACGCCGGATAGTGGGGCGGTCTACCGCACCCTGCAACAGCTTGAACGGGACGGTGAAGTGGTGGCGCAGTGGGATACCGAAGGCCATGGCCCGGCGCGCAAGCTGTACCGACTGACTGATGCCGGCTGGGAGCGTCTTGACTACTGGCGGGAGGATATCGAGAGGCGGGTGGCGAATCTGCAGCATTTTCTCACCCTGTATCAAGCGGTGCGATCGTCCGGGCGGCACTGATCGGTTGCGGCAGCTCTCAGCAAGCTTCCGGCAATTTTACGGTAAAACTGGTACCGTGGCCTCGGGTGCTCTCCAGTTCGATGGTGCCGCCGTGGTTGCGGATAATGCCCCATGAGACGGCCAGCCCCAGGCCGGTGCCGTTCTGCTTGGTGGTATAGAAGGGGGTAAACAGCCGTTCCTGTTGCTCTGGGGTGATGCCGGGGCCGGTATCCGTCACGCTGATAAACGGTGTGCCCTCACGCCTTCCGGCGGAAATGGTCAGGCTGCCGCTCGTACCCATGGCCTGCAGGCCGTTCAGGATCAGATTGGTGAACACCTGGCGCAGTTGTTCTCGGTCGGCCCGCAGCAGCAGATCCTGGTTGCGATAGGCCCGTTCGATGCTGAAACCATCGAGGCCGACCTGGTGTCCGATCTGATCGAGGATCTCGTCCAGAAGTCCAGTCAGGCTGAAGCTGCACTCCTGGTGCCTTTCCTGGCGGGCCAGGTTCAGCAGGCTGCCGACAATCCGGTTGATCCGCCCGGTCTGGGCCAGAATCTCCGTAACCTCCTCCTGATTGTCCGTGTCTTGCGGCAGTGCCATTTGCAACAGCTCGGCATTGCCGCGGATGATAGCCAGCGGATTATTGATCTCATGGGCCACGCCGGCCGAAAGCATGCCCAGTTCCGCCAACCGTTCCGTGCGTGCCAGTTCCTTCTGCGCCGCCATAAGCTGACCGCTCTTCTCTTCCAGCTCGGTGGTCCGTTCCGCCACTTTCTGCTCAAGTCCCCGGTTCAAGGCCTGAATCTCTTCCTCCTGCAGCGCCAGCTGCCGGGCCAGACGGCCGGCCAGATAGAGGCCCAGCATGGTCAAGGCCAGTAACAGCCCGGCGAAGGTCAGGTTGAGGGTGCGCCGTAGCTGCAGATAGGGCTGTTCAGGCAAGCCGACGTACAGGGCACCGATTACGGCTCCGGAAGGGTCCCGCAGCGGCTGATAGGCGGCAAAATAGCGCTCGTTCAGGACATAGGCGCGATCGCGCCAGGGCTTGCCCTTTACCAGCACCTTGGCGGCGACTGCGGACGACATGCGCGTACCGGTTGCCAACCGGCCGCTTGCATCGGTAACGGTGGTGGCAATGCGTACATCCTTAAGGAAGATGGTGGCGGACTCATGGGGCGCAGCGTCCGTATGTGCCCCTGCGGAGATCGTGCGGGTGATCCGCTCCACCAGCGCCTGGTTGTTGTTCAGCAACTGGCCGACATAGACCGCCCCCAGTACGGCGCCACGCGGATCGAGGATTGGCGCCGCCGCCACCAGGAACAGGCCGCGTTGCTCGGCGGTGCGGTTGTCGGCTGCGGTGTGGGGCGAGGGGGTGAGCGGTATGGTCATCCGGGCAACAAGGTCCGGATTTTCCAGCAACGCCTGTGACGGGGTGAGCAGCAGGGTGCCCTGGGTGGTCCTGCCCTCCAGAGCCCCGGCGACCGGCTGGAGATGGGACAGGGTGTCGCCTGACGCGGACGGATTGGCAAGCCGGTAGATGACCTCTCCATACCGATCGACGATGGTCAGAAAGCTGTAGGGCATGCCGGTGGTGGCGATGCCGAGCAGCTGCTGCAGTCCGGCGGCATCGGCATGGGGCAGCATCCGTCCCAGCTCCGGCATCCGCCCCAGTTGGCGGGCCTGGCTGGAGAGCTGGTTTAACTCCTGCCCGTATATCTCTTCTGCGGCATGCAGATCGGACAACAGCTTACGGCGCGCCTCGCCCTCGACCCGGTCGGCGGTCAGGCGGATACCGATCAGCCAGCTGACCAGAAGCGCCGCTACCAGCGGCAGCAGCGTGGTCAGCAGCAGGCGGTGACGGATGGCTGGGTGGACCGTATTCATCTCTTGGCGTTCACCGCGTATTCGGCCAGCTTGCGATCGAGTGTTTTGCGGGAGATGCCGAGCACCTCGGCGGTATGGCTCTTGTGAAAGCCGGTCTGCTTGAGTACCGCCAGGATATGCTGCCGTTCCACCTCGTCCAGGGGAATCAGGGGCACCTGCTCGATCTGCTGGACAACCGGTTTACGGGTACCCACCGGCAGCAGATCGGCCGTTAAGAACGGCCCACCAGCCAGTATCACCGCCCGTTCAATCATGTTTTCAAGCTCGCGGACATTGCCGCTCCAGTGGTGGCTGCGCAGGAGTTCCAGCGCAGCCGGCTCGAGGTCGTGCACCTCCTTGTTCATCCGCGCGGCATAGCGTCGCATGAAGTGTCGGGCCAGTGGCTCCACATCTTCGAGTCGCTCCCGTAAGGGCGGAACGGTGAGGGAGATCACGTTCAGACGGTAGTAAAGATCTTCCCTGAAGTGGCCGGACTGTACCTCCTGCTGCAGATCCTTATTGGTTGCAGCCACGAAGCGCACGTCCACCTTCTTGGGCTTGGTGCTGCCCAGCGGGATGAAGTCCCGCTCCTGGATCACCCGCAATAGCTTGGCCTGTACCGGCGCACTGACGTCACCGATCTCGTCCAGAAAGAGGGTCCCGCCGTCAGCCTCCTCCAAGAGCCCCTTCTGATTCATGATGGCGCCGGTAAAGGCGCCCCGTACATGGCCGAACAGCTGGCTCTCCAGCAGGCTGTCGGTTAAGGCCGCGCAGTTCAGCGACACGAATGGCTTGGTGCGCCGGGCGCTGTTGCCGTGCACCGTGCGGGCGATCAGTTCCTTGCCGGTGCCCGATTCGCCCAGGATCAGGATGTTGGCATCGCTTGCCGCCACCTGCAGGGTCAGGTCATAGACCTGCCGGAAACGGGGCGACGCGAAAATGATCTCATCGCCGCCGCCGCGTAGGAGCTCCTCGCGCAGGCGGCGGTTTTCGTCGGCCAGACGGTGATGCTCAAGGGCCTTGGTCAGCACCCCCAGAATCTTCTCTTTGGGAAACGGCTTCGTCACATAATCGTAGGCCCCGAGTTTGATGGCATGCACGGCGTCGTCCACCGTACCGTGGGCCGTCATCACCACCACCGGCAGGGCGGGATGGAGCTTCTTCACCCGTTTCACGATCTGGATGCCGTCAATATCAGGCATGCGCACATCCTGGAGCAGCAGGGCGCCCGGCGGGGGAGGGGTGCTTTCCAGATGCGTCAGCAGCGCCAGCCCAGAGGGAAAGGTCTCAACCGTATAGCCGTGGCCTTTCAGCAGCTTTGCCAGATAGCGCAGGATGCCGGCCTCATCGTCGCAGATATAGATGCAGGGCATACAGGGGCTCCAAGGGGGATGATAGGGACAAAATGACGCATGTAGGGACAAATGTACACAACAATATCGCCCCTACTTGGGGCCGGGATCGCCCATATTTGCAATAACCATTTAAAACTAAACGCTATTTTTAGTTGGTATGCATGCTGCAAAGAGGTGCCGGTTTAGCTACCTGCGTATACAACACACCACGGCACAAGCGAGGAACGTCTATGGCACCGGAAGATCAACTATTGCGCAGCGGGGTATCCCGGCGTGATTTCATAAAGACCTGCGTTGCCGCCACGGCGGTCATGGGGCTGCCGTTCGGTATGGTTGCCCGGGTGGTCGAGGCTGCGCAGGCCCCGGACCGCCCGCCGGTTATCTGGCTGCATTTTCAGGAATGCACCGGTTGCTCCGAATCGCTTTTGCGGGCCAATCACCCTACCCCGGCCAACCTGCTGCTGGATATGATCTCGCTGGATTACCATGAAACGCTGATGGCCGGCTCCGGTCATCAGGCCGAAAAATCGCTGCATGACTCGCTGCAGGCCAACCGTGGTAAGTACCTGCTGGTGGTCGAAGGGGCCATCCCCACCAAGGAAAACGGCATCTTTTGCAAGGTAGGGGGCAGAACGGCCATGGAATCGTTGCGGAGTGCGGCTGAAGGCGCTGCCGCCATCATCTGCATCGGCACCTGCGCCAGTTTCGGGGGCATTCAGGCTGCAGCACCCAATCCGACCGGCGCGGTAGGGGTGGGTGAGATTATCAAGGACAAACCGCTGATCACGATTCCCGGCTGCCCGCCATCGCCCTATAACCTGCTTTCCACAGTGCTGTACTATCTGACCTTTAAGAAACTGCCCGAGCTGGATCAGTTAGGCCGCCCCAAGTTCGCCTATGGCCGCCGGATTCACGAGCACTGCGAACGCCGTCCTCACTTCGACGCTGGCCGTTTTGCCAAGGCCTACGGCGACGCCACCCATGCCGAGGGGTACTGCCTCTACAAGCTGGGGTGCAAGGGGCCGGCCACCTACGCCAACTGTTCAGTCCAGCGTTTTAATGACGTCGGCGTCTGGCCGGTGGCGGTGGGGCACCCCTGCATCGGCTGTACCGAACCGGAAATCGTATTCCGTACCGCCATTGCCGATAAGGTCCAGATCCATGAACCGACTCCGTTTGACAGCTATGCGCCGGTTGACCTGAAGAACAAGGGAAAGGGCCCCAGTCCGCTCACAACCGGCATCATCGGGCTGGCTGCCGGCGTCGCCCTGGGGGCCGGGGCGATGATGGCCGGCCGCTTGCCGGATGGCGAGCAGGCCGACAAGCCGCACCAGGAGGACAGCCATGAGCGCAAAGAGTAGGCGCGACTTCCTCAAGCTGGCCGGGCTGGCCGGGGCAGGGCTGGTGACGGCACCCAGTCGCGTCTGGTCTTCAAGTGAACAGGAGGTCAGTAACGATGAGGAACTGGGGATGCTGTACGACGCCACCAAGTGTGTCGGCTGCAAGGCCTGTATGTCGGCCTGCAAGCGGGTGAACGGCGATTACGGTTCCCTGTCGTATGAGCAGGCCCCCTTTGACCCCGACAAGTTGTGGGATGCCCCTGAGGATCTGTCCGGATCGACCCGCACCCTGATCAAGCTGTTCAAGGAATCGCCTCGGCAGTGGTCCTATGTGAAGTATTCCTGCATGCATTGCCAGAAACCGTCCTGCGTCTCGGTCTGCCCGGTGAAAGCCATGACCAAGGACCGTCAGACCGGCATCGTGGACTACAACAAGGATGCCTGCATCGGCTGCCGCTACTGCCAGGTGGCCTGTGCCTTCAATATCCCCAAGTTTCAGTGGAACAAGGCGATCCCCCAGATCGTCAAATGCGATCTTTGTAAGAACACCAATCTGAAGACCAAGGGTATCTCGGCCTGCGCCGAGACCTGCCCCACCGGTGCCATCACCTTCGGCAAACGCGGCGATCTGCTCCATGAGGCCAAGCAGCGGCTTGCCGCGCAGCCTGCGCGCTATGTCGATCATATCTACGGCGAGCATGAGCTGGGGGGGACCAACCATCTGTACCTGGCGGCCATGCCGTTCACCAAGCTGGGGTTGCCGGAATTGTCCAGTAAGGCCCCGGCCGAATTTTCCGAAAAGATTCAGCATACCATCTACAAGGGGTTTATCGCGCCGGTAGCCCTCTATGGCACCCTCTGCTGCATCGCCCTGCGGAACATGAAGAAGGGTGCCGGCCAGGAAGGGGAACAGACCGAGCAGGGGGATGACCATGAGTCATGACGACTACCAGGTCCATCGGGCCAAGATACTGACCCCGTCCTTCTATGTGCTGGCAACCTTGGCCCTGATCGGCTTTGCCCTGATCGTGCTGCGGTATGTCAAGGGGATCGGCGCGGTTTCCAACTTGAGCGACGGTTATCCGTGGGGGATCTGGATCACCTATGACGTGGCCACCGGCACCGCCATCGCTTGCGGCGGCTATGCCGTGGCCATCCTGGTCTACATCCGCAACAAGATGCACTACCATCCGCTGATCCGTTCGGCGGTGCTGACCTCACTGTTCGGTTACGGCCTGGCCGGTTTTTCGGTGATGGTGGATGTGGGCCGTCCCTGGAACGCCTACAATTTCTTTCTGCCATCGCACTGGCAGGGCAACTCGGCCATGTTTGAGGTGGCGTTGTGCGTGATGGCCTATACCAACGTGTTGTTCATCGAGTTTCTGCCAGCCATCTTGACCCGCGTGCAGCAGACCAACTGGAGCCGCGCCCGCGCCCTTCTGGAGCGCTACCATGGCCGTTTCGGTCTGGACACGGCAATCATCCTACAGAAGCTTGAGCGGGTGCGCCAGGGGGCGCTCTGGTTGCAGCCCAAGCTGGATCGCGTGCTGATCTTCATCATCGCACTGGGCATCACCCTGCCCACCATGCACCAGTCATCGCTGGGGTCGTTGCTGTTGATCGCCTCCACCAAGCTGCACCCGCTGTGGTACACCGGCTTCCTGCCGCTCCTGTTTCTGATCAACTGCCTGTTCATCGGCTATTCCATTGCCATTTTGGAATCGATCATCTCCTCCTTCGGTTTTAAACGCCCCTTTGAGGTGGAGCAGCTGGCAGGGTTGGCGTCGATTATCCCCTACCTGACCGTGATCTGGCTGACGGTGGTGGTGGGCGATCTGCTCTGGCGGGGGCAGTTGGGTAACGTCTTGAAGCTCGATTTCTACTCGTGCTTCTTCCTGCTGGAGTTTGGTCTGGTGGCTACCGGTTCGTTGCTGCTCTTTTCGCGCAGGCGGCGCCGTTCACCCCGCTGGCTGTTTATTACCGCCGCCCTGATCGTGCTGGGGGGGGCGTTATACCGTTTCAACGTCTATCTGATCGGCTTCAATCCGGGCAAGGGCTGGCATTACTTCCCGTCTCTGGCCGAGGTGATGATCACGGTGGGCATCGTTGCCTCCGAGATCCTGGGGTATCAGGTGCTGGTGAAGTTCTTCCCGGTACTGCCCCGCCTGCATGGGCACGAGCTGCCGGCCGCAACGATTTCATCACACTCTGACACACATTAACTATCCATAGAGGAGAATTGCCCGATGGCGCGTATAACCATTGACCCGATCACCCGCATCGAAGGACACCTGCGGATCGACGTGGAAGTAAACAACGGCCAGGTGAACAAGGCGTGGTCATCGGCCCAGATGTGGCGTGGCATCGAGACGATCCTGAAAGGGCGCCCGCCCCAGGATGCCTGGATCTATGCCCAGCGTTTCTGCGGTGTCTGCACCACGGTGCATGCCATCTCATCGATCCGCGCGGTGGAGCATGCCTTGAATGTCGAGGTACCGCTGAACGCCCAGTATATCCGTAACATCATCATGGCCCAGCACTCGGTGCAGGATCATATCGTCCATTTTTACCATCTCTCGGCCCTGGACTGGGTCGATATCGTCTCGGCGCTTAAAGCCGATCCGAAGAAGGCCGCAACAATCGCCCAGTCGCTGTCCGATTGGCCGGGCAACAGCGAGAAGGATTTCAGCGCGGTGCAGAAACGGCTGAAGGCCTTTGTTGATTCCGGCAGGCTGGGGATCTTCGCCTCGGGCTACTGGGGACATCCGGCCATGAAACTGCCGCCGGAGATCAATCTGATCGCCACGGCCCACTACTTAAAGGCGCTGGACTACCAGCAAAAGGCGGCCCAGGCGGTAGCGATTTTGGGCGGCAAGAACCCCCATATCCAAAACCTGTGCGTGGGCGGCGTGGCCACCGCGCTCAATATGGACAACCTGGCGACGCTCAACATGGAGCGGATCGCCTACCTGCGCTCACTGATGGAGGAGACCCGCCAGTTCGTCAAGAAGGTCTACTATCCCGACCTGGTCGCCATCGGTTCGGCCTACCGGGAATGGTTCAGGCACGGCAAGGGGGTGGTCAACTACCTGGCGGTGCCGGAATTTGCCGAGGATACCAAAAACACCAGCTTTGCCCTGCCGGGGGCGTTGATCATGCATGGCAATCTGAGGCAGGCGCGGATCATCCGCGATCATCACGATCCCCAACTGATCGGCAGCATCCAGGAATCGACGGCCTGTGCCTGGTACGAGGGTACGGCGTCGCGGCATCCCTGGGAGGGGGAGACCAAGCCGGACTACACCGATTTCCAGGAAAACGGCAAGTATTCCTGGTGCAAGGCGCCGCGCATCGACGGCCAGCCGGTCCAGGTCGGACCGGTGGCGCAGCTGCTGGCAGGCTATGCCGCCGGCAACACGCGGATTCGCCCCCTGGTGGATAGTACCTGCAAGGCGGTCGGCGTCGGGGTTGCGGATCTGCACTCCACCATGGGGCGGTTGGCTGCCCGCGGTATCCGTGCCCATCTGCTGTCTGATCTCTCGCTTGAGTATCTGGACCGGCTGGTTGATAACATCGGCAAGGGTGACAAGGCCTACGCCAATCCTACCGAGATCCCCGGCGGCGAATACCGCGGCGTCGGTTTCCATGAGGCACCGCGGGGGGTGCTGTCGCACTGGATGGTGATTGAGGACCGGAAGATTGCAAACTATCAGGCCGTGGTCCCGTCTACCTGGAACGCCTCGCCCCGCGACGCGCAGGGCAACGCCGGTCCCTATGAGGCCTCACTGGTGGGCACCCCGGTTGCCAAACCGGATCAGCCGCTCGAGGTGTTGCGCACCGTGCACTCCTTCGATCCCTGCATCGCCTGCGCGGTGCACACGATTGATCCGGCAGGCAACGAGATCACCAACGTAAAGGTCATGTGATGAACGTTCTGATCTTCGGTGCCGGCAATCTGCTGCTGTCTGACGAGGGGTTCGGTGTGCATGCCATCCGGTATCTGGCGGACAACTATCGGTTCGATGATACGGTTGAGCTGTACGACGGCGGGACGTTGGGGTTCATGGCCTCCCACAAGCTGGAGGAGGCCCAGCGGGTGTTCATGATCGACGTGGTCACCACGCCGGGTGAGCCGGGGCAGCTGCATCGTTTTGAGAAGGATGATTTCATCCTGCGGCGGATCCCGATCAAGATGTCGCCGCATCAGCTGGGGATCCAGGAGATGTTGCTCCTGTCCGAGATTCGTGGCCGCTGTCCCGAAAAGGTGACCCTGTTCGGGGTGGTGCCGGGTAGTCTCGCCGCCGGGGTCGAGCTTACCCAACCGCTTGCGGCGCGTCTGCCGGAGCTGGCCGGGCTGTTGCAGCGCGAGCTGCAGGCGGCCGGTATCAGGATGGAACGTCGTCCATAAGGCGCCCCTGACGCCAGCCGCGCACGGCATTG
>JAJXUW010000020.1 GCA_021782545.1 Deltaproteobacteria bacterium
CGTCGGTGTTGATCTAGGCTTCCACCTTGAAGACCTTGACCTTGATGGTCTCGGGCACGCCGGGGCGCTTGGTGAACCACTCGGCATCGGCCCAGGACTGCAGCACCTTTTTGGCGGCGGCGTTGGAACCGGACAGGGCCACCACCTGATCGAAACCGTCATAGACCAGAGTCATGCCGGACAGGGCGCAGGCAGCCTCGTCGGCCAGGTCGGCCACCTTCAGGGCCTCCACCAGGGGGGTCACGTTGTAGCCGCCGATCATGGTGCCCAGGATGCGGACGGCATCCACCTTGGAAACCAGCGGCGACTTCTTGCTGCCGTTCAGGATACCGGCCAGAAACTCGGCCTTCACCTTGGCGGCCGGGTCAACGCCGGGGGAAACACGGTTCTTCAGCAGGTTGAGCAGAAACTCTTCCTTGCCGGCAGGGGGGGCTTCCAGCAGCGTGCACAGGTCGGCAGTCTGCTCGGGAGAAAGCGGCAGCGCCGGGATGCCTTGGGCGGCACGTTCGGCTTCATGGGCCAGATAGGCTTCGATCATCGGTAAATCCTCCTCGTGTTGATAGCTACTTAGCGTATATTTAGGGGTCGGAAAAGAGCATATTGTATACAATTTATATCGTCAGATGTCAACGCTGCAAACAGGAGGGAAATCTGGCCTAGTTGTCCGGGCCGATACGCAGGCTGGAGGTGGCGACGTATATCTCGCGCAGAAACCAGAGCAGACCGGCAACCAAAGCGATCATGGCGGCAATGAACAGCAGGGCCACCGGTATGGCGGGATCAAGCCCCAGGAAGGTGCCGACAAACAACAAGGCGATCACGGTGCAGACCAAAAGCGCCGTCGTGGTGCAGAGGTAGATGGCCCGGCCGATCAGCTTGGCACGATAGGCCAGGGTCTTTAACATGACGCGGATCTCGGCATCGGCACCGGTTTCCACCGTTTCGAGTCTACTTTCCAGGGCCCGCGCCCGGTCGATCACCCGGGCCAGCCGATTGGTCATGACGGTCAACAGGGCACCGATACCGGTAAGCACAAAAACCGGTGCCACCGACAGCTGAATTGCATGGGCAACCGATCCCACATCACCGCCAGGGAGCATCGCAGCATCCTTTCCTAGTAGCGCTGTTCCTGTTTGGGCACATACCACGTGTTAAGGTTGTAACCGATGCCGGCTGGCGCCGGTTCAATGCCATGAAAACGAGCGGAGACCACCGGCAGGGCATCAGGGACGTACAGAAAGGTATAGGGCTGCTCCTGTACCAGTATTTCCTGTATTCGGAAGTAGGCCTTTTTCCGTTTCTCAAGGTCGAAGGTGCTGCGTCCCACCTCCAACAGCCGATCCACCTCGGGGTTGCGGTAGCCGATAAAATTGAGTTCGCCCGGCTTGGTCTTGCTGGAATGCCAGACATCGTACATATCCGGGTCTTGTGACGTCATCCAGGCCAGGAGCACCACCTCAAAATTGCCCTTGTCGATAAATTCCTTGAGAAAGGCGGCCCACTCCACCACCCGAATTTTGACGTCAATCCCGACCTGGCGCAGCCGTTGTTGGATGATCTGGGCGGTAAGCAACCGCTGCTGGTTGCCCTGGTTGGTCAAAATAGTGAACTGGAGCGGTCTGCCGTCCTTGTACAGCATCCCTCCCTCGCCCGGTTGCCAGCCGGCCTCGGCCAGCAGGTGTCTGGCATGGGCCGGGTCGTAGGGGATATCCTTAATGGCCGTGTTATAGGCCCAGCGTCCCGGCACGATCGGCCCCACCGCCTTCCGTCCCATGCCGAACAGCACCCCCTGGATCAACTCATCCTTGTTGATGGCGGCGGTAATGGCCCGCCGCACCCTAACATCCTTGAACAACGGGTGCCGCAGGTTGTAGCCCAGGTAGAGGTAACTGTTGGAGGGGTAGCGGTACTTGGTAAACTGTCCCTTGAAACGCCGACTGTCAGTCTCGCGGGCGTACTGCACCGGCGTGAGTCCCATCATGTCGACACCGCCGGCCTTAAGCTCCATGAACATGGTGGAACTATCCGGAATCAGGCGATAGACATAACGATCAAGGTAGGGGCGCCCCTCAAAATAATCAGGATTGGCCTCCAGCACAATTTTTTGGCCCGGCACCCACTCCTTGAACCTAAAGGGCCCGGTACCGACCGGTCTGCGGCCAAGCGGGCTCTTGGTAATATCCCGCCCCTCCAGCAAATGGGCCGGCAGAATGGCCGTCCCCCAGGAGGCCAACGCCGGGGCAAACGGCCTGCGGTACCGTACCACCACGGTATAGTCGTCCGGTATAGTGACCGAGGCCACCTGCTTGAAGTCTTCCGAATAGGCGGTGGGGGTCTTGGGATCGATGATCACCCGGTAGGTATACAGCACGTCACGGGCCGTAAACGGCGCACCGTCATGCCAGCGCACGTTGCGACGCAGATGGAAAGTGATGGTGAGACCATTGTGTGAGACCTGAAACGATTGCGCCAAGTCGCCAACAATGCGGAGATCTTTGTCGTACTTGACCAGACCGTTATAGATCAGACCGGCCACACTAAGCGAGGCGCTGTCCGTGGCCAACACCGGCAAGAGGGTAGAGGCCTCTCCGATCGTCCCCTCCACCAAGGTATCACCATAGGCCGGCACGGCCTTGACGCAGCGTACCGGAGCGGCCGGCCGGTCGGCACCACAGCCGGCCACCAGCAGGCTGCAGCACACCATCAGCCCCCAGAGTGAAACCCGGTGGATCATCGTTCGCCCGGCTCCCCCTTCACCACACGTTTGATCTTTTCCACCAGCTCTTTGTTGCTCGAATCGAGCCGTTGGGCCTTTTTATAGACCGTCAGCGCCTTCTTGGGTTCTTTATGAGCAAGATAGGCATCCCCAAGGTGCTCCAGCACCGTCGGATCGTCGCTCACCAGTGTGGCTGCCCGTTCAAGCTGCACAACCGCCTCGTCGTACCGTTTAAGACGGTAGTAGATCCACCCCAGGCTGTCGACGAAAAATCCGTCATCCGGTCTGATTTCCAAGGCCCGTTTGATGTACTCCAACGCCTCGTCCAGATTGATGCCCATCTCGGCGTAGGTATAGCCGAGGTAGTTCAACGCCTGGGCATCACGGGGGTTCAGTGCAATCACCCGTTTCATCCGCTCGATGGAATCATGCTTGCGATCAAGCTTGTCGTACAAAACCCCCACACGAAACTGGAAACGGGGATCTCCGCCAAAACGGGACTCAACCCCCAGGAGCAGCTTAAGTCCCTCCTCGTCCCGGTCAATGGCGTCATAGAGGGTGGCCAGACTCAGATAGAGTTCGAGTTTATCCGGATAGGCGGCGATACCCTTTTGCAAGAGTTGCACCGCCTCATCATCACGATCCTGCTCCTTGAGGATGAAGGCCAGATGCCCCAAGGTCTCGGCGTAGAGCTCCGAGTCGGGAGAGATTTTACTAAATTCTACCTTGGCCCGTTCCAGGTCCCCCTTTTCCTCATAGGCCGAGGCGAGATAGAATCTGGCCTGCAGGGAGTCGGGATTTTTGGCGAGCATCTCGTTAAATAGCCTGATTGCCTCATCGTGACGCCCAAGCTCAAGGTACAAAAGACCGATCTTACGCTTGACCTCATCACCACCAAACCCCATGGCCGACAGCTTGTTGAGATAGACCAGCGCATCTTCGTAACGGTGTTGCTGGATCAGCAGCTGGATGAGGTGATTGATCAGCGGCACCCGATTTTCGGTGTCATCTATCAAGGCCTGATAAGCGGCAACAGCCTGGTCCAGTTCCCCTAGGGCCTCCAGAGAGACCGCCTGATCGATGGACGCCTGGAAAAAATCGGGGCGCAGCTCCAGAGCACGCTTGTAATACCCCAAGGACTCCCGGTACAGCTTCATCTGACTGTAGGTCTTGCCCAGATAATAGTATCCGGCGGCGGAATCCGGCTTCAGCCGGACCAGCTCTTTCAGGGCCGTCACCGATTCCTCGTACTCAAACAGCCTGATCAGCGAGTTTACGAGCTGCAATACGGCATCTTCTTTGGAAGGATCAAGCTTGACGGCGGTGCGCAGATAGGTGACTGCCTCACGGTCACGCCCCAACGTCGCCATGATCGTTCCGCCCAGCAAATAGGCATCCCGATTGGCCGGATCAAGCTTGATGGCCTTATCTACGGCGGCCAGCGCCTCTGGCACCTGGTTCCCTTTAAGCCGGACTTCAGCCTCTGTCACCAACAGCTGGCCCGACGTAGGATCAGCCGCCTGCGCCTCATGCAACAGGGCCAGCGCCCGCTCGCCATCACCGTCATTTAAGGCAAGACGTGATTGGGCGTACAGGCTTAGGGCACTGCGCGAAACCGGCAGGGCCTGGGCATCCTCTGTGACGCCTAATCCAGCACAGGCGGAAAGCACCAGAGGAACAATAAGAAACAGCAATGTGCGCAGCATGAGACACCATCCATGCGGTAAAAATAGGACCATCTGACGATAAAAACGCTACCACACAACCAGATGGAGCGTCAAACGAATCCACAGGGCATGGCAGCCGCTTGCACGGACGGCTGTTCAATGGTAAGGTCTATACATTGCAGCGACGCAGGTTGCATGAGGTCGCATGCCCACCACCAGCCACCACGAGGCATTCCATGTTCTGGCGCTCAACCCGACATCGCCTCATGAAACGTCTGCAGCTGCGGGAATCCTGGATCATCTTCTTTATTCTCGGCAACGTGATGATCAACTTTCCCTTTCTCAAGATATTCAACCAACCGATCTCAATCATGGGTTTTCCGCTGTTGTTTCTCTATTTTACGCTGGGCTGGGCCATATCCATCGGCGTAATCTACCTGTTCACCCAGACCACCGAACCTGATCACCAGCACGGTGAGGAGCGTCCGCACCCGTGACAACCGGCCTGCTCTACGTAACAACGATTGCCATCACCTACACCGCCCTGCTCTTCCTGATTGCCTGGTTTGCCCGCCGCCGCAGCGAAGAGGGCAAAAGCCTGGTCAACAACCCGCTGGTTTACTCCCTCTCCATTGCCATCTACTGCACCACCTGGACATTCTACGGCAGTGTCGGCAAGGCGGCCACCAGTGGAATAGATTTCCTGATGATCTACCTGGGGCCGACGCTGACCGCCTTCTCCTGGTATTTTATCCTGCAGCGCATGATCCGCATCAGCAAGGAATCCAACGTCTCCTCCATTGCCGACTTCATCAGCCTGCGCTATGGCAAATCACAGCTTTTGGGCACACTGGTCACGCTCATCGCGACTTTTGGCATCATGCCGTACATCGCCTTGCAGATTAAGGCATTCAATACCTCGTTTGCGCTGGTCAGCGGCATAACCAGACGCACCATCCTCATTCCGGGCACTCCGGAACCGCTCAATCTCCCCAGCGGCCTGCTGCTGGCCATCAGCCTCTCGGTCTTCGGGGTGATCTTCGGTGCCCGTCTGCTCTCCTCCACCGAACGCCATGAGGGCCTGATCGCCGCCGTCGCCTTTGAATCGCTGGTCAAGCTGGTCAGCCTGATCGGGGTGGGTATCTTTGTCACCTGGGGCCTTTTTAACGGCTTCAGCGATATCTTCGAGCAATTCCGAGGGCGTTTCCCCGAACAGTTCGCCCATTTGATGACGCTTGACACCCAGACGGGCAGCAATGACATCCCCGCCTCCACCATGCTGCTGATGTCCATGGGGGCCATTATGCTGCTACCACGGCAATTTCATGTCATGGTGGTTGAAAATGCCGATACACGCCATGTAAAAACAGCAATGTGGCTCTTTCCGGCCTATCTCTTCCTGATCAACCTGTTCATCATGCCGATCGCCCTGGGTGGCATCTTACTCACCGGCAGCCCGGCCGGTGCCGACTACTTTGTCATCAGCCTGCCTCTGATACACGGAAACAACAGCATAGCACTCCTGGCGTTCCTAGGCGGCCTGTCAGCTGCTGCCGGCATGGTCATGGTGGAATCGGTCGCCATCTCGACCATGCTGCTCAACCACCTGTTCATGCCGATCATCGTGCGGATCACGCCCAAACAATGGTTTCCGGTCCTGCTGATCAATCTCAAACGCTTCGGTATCTTTGTCGTGGTCTTCATGGGGTACCTTTACTACCTGCTGGTAGGCGATTCCTTCATGCTGGTCAACATGGGGCTGATATCTTTCTCGGCGGCCATGCAGTTTCTGCCGGCGATATTGGGGGGGCTCTACTGGAAAAGGGGCAACAAGTCCGGCGCCATCTGCGGCATGAGCCTCGGTTTTGCAGCCTGGGGCTATACCCTGCTCATCCCCTCACTGCTCACCTCCCCACAGTTGCCCCCTTTTCTGGCCAACGGCCCGTTTGGCATTGCCCTGCTCAAACCCACCGCCCTGTTCGGCCTGACTGGTATGGACATGTGGAGCCATTCCCTGTTCTGGAGTATGCTGCTCAACATCGGCGCCTATCTGGTCTGCTCACTGCTGTTGCCGCAGTCTGAGCAGGAAAAAGAACAGGTCCACCGCTTCATCGGCAGTTTCGAGCAGGAGGCCAAGGCGTATCGGGCCGCCACCAAACGCCTCTCCAAACCGGTCACCATCCCACAGTTTACCGTACTGCTCGGCAAGTTTATCGGCAAAGACGAGGCGAGGCGCACCATGGAGGCCTATCTGCGTGAACGCCAATTATCGTCCGACAGTGTTGTCGAAGAGTTTGAACTACCCGGTCTGAAACGGTTCGTCGAACGGACATTGGCTGGTTCGGTAGGTGCCGCCGCAGCCGGTGCCATTGTTGATAGTTACCTTTCCGATATGGGTAGCCGCATGGAATCGGTCTACGATATCTTCAGCACGGTGCGCACCTCGCTGGATCAGAGCCGTGAGGCCCTGTTCGTGCGGCTCAAAGCCTCGGAAATCATCAACCGCACCCTCGACATCCAGACCATTGCCGATGATCTGCTGCAACTTCTGCTTAAAGAATTCAAACTTGACGCCGGCTTGATACAGTTACGCAAGAACAGCGACTTTCCCCTGGCGGTGATCAGTTATCAAGGGGCCAACCGCCATCCGATCATGCCAGGGCACTGGTATCTGGAGAGCGATCCGTACTTCAAGATGGCGATGATTGACCAACGGACACATCTGGTGAATGACCTACGCCAGCTCGACGGTACCGTTACGATGGACAAGACCAAAGAGGAGGGATTCGTCTCGTTTGCCCATGTGCCGATCTTTCGCGAAGGAGAAGAATGTCTCGGCGTTCTATCGGTCTACTCCAAAGAGATTGTCGGGCTGTTCACCGAAGAGTTCATCAGCCTTTTGACCAGTCTGGCAGGCCAACTGGCCCAGGCCGCACGCCTGGTTGGCGAGATGGAGGCGCGGGAGGCGACCCGACGCACCATGCTGCAGGCCCAGTTGGAAAAAACCCGCCTGATGCGGGATATGGAAATCGCCCAGCAGATCCAGCACTCGCTGCTGCCTGAGGCCCCCCCCGACATCTTCGGAATCGAACTGGCCGGCCGATGCATCCCTGCCACCCATGTGGGTGGCGACTATTACGACTTTTTCAAACGGGACGATCAAACCATCGATCTGGTGATCGCAGATGTCTCCGGCCACAGCGTGGGAGCCGCCTTGATCATGGCCGAGGTACGCACCCTGCTGCAGGCTCAGGCCAGCCACGCCGCCAGCCCAAGCGTCATTCTCACCTCACTGAACAACCAGCTGTATGCGGACCTGACGCGGGCCGAGCTGTTCATCACCATGTTCTATGCCCGCTACAATGCGGCCACCGCCAGGCTGTCCTTTGCCAACGCCGGTCACAATCGTCCGCTTGTGCACCGACCAGGTGAAGATGGCTGCCGCGAACTTGATGCCGAAGGGCTGATTTTAGGGATTAAACAAAATGTCGTGTTTGAGGAAGAGACCATTACCCTTACGGCTGGTGATCTGATCTTCTTCCACACCGACGGCATCCCCGAGGCCATGGACAAATCAGGAGAATTCTACGGTACTGAACGGATCTGTCACACCCTGTCCGTGGTGGCTGACAAGCCCGCAGAACAGATCACAGACCTGTTTTACGAGCAGGTGCAGCAGTTTAGCGGTGAAAAAGCGCTGCAGGACGATATCTCGATGGTCATCCTCAAGATACTCACCTAATGAAAGGAACGTACCCATGAACATCAAACGCGAGGAACAGGACAACGTTGTACTGATGCAGATAAAGGAAGAACGGCTTGACGCCCACAACGCTGATGAACTGAAACAGGAACTGGGGCGCCTGTTCGAGGCAGGTAGAACCAACGTGGTGGTAGATCTTAAGGAAGTGCGCTTTATCGACAGCTCTGGACTGGGTGCCCTGGTATCGGGATTCAAGAACGCCTCGGCCCGGCAGGCGGACCTCAAGCTGTCAGGGATGCAGAGCCAGGTCAGGTCCATGTTTGAACTGACCCGGCTGCACCGTGTCTTTGACATTTACACCACCATGGATGAAGCATTGGCCTCTTTCTGACCAGAGCACGAACAGTTCTCACGGGATGAATGTCCATGAAGAATGAGATAGATATCCGGATCAAGGTTCCCAACCAAACGCGCTATTTAAGCCTTATCGGCAGGATTGGTGAGGATCTGGCCCTCCAGTTGGAGGGGTTCAAGGGCGACCGGGAGGATCTGGCCAACCAGTTGAACGTGGTACTGACCGAGGCGATGGTCAATGCCATCCGGCACGCCAACGCCGCTGATCCGGACAAACAGGTTGATATCCGGATAACCATCGGCGACAACGAGCTCCTGTTGCAGGTCTTTGACCAAGGACAGGGGTTTGACTTGAACAGTATTCAGGATCCTGACTTCAATGATGAAGAGCTGCTGGAGACTGGTGGACGGGGCATTTACATCATGCGGGCACTGATGGATTCGGTGGTGTACCGCAAGATACCCGGCGGCAATGTGCTGGAAATACGTAAACGCCTATAAGCTGCCAGGCAGATCGTGATACGACACCGGATTGCCGGCCAGGTTGCGGATCGTCCAGCCATCATCGCCATGTCGGGCCGTTTGGGCCAACAGGGGGACCTTCCCCTGCCCTCCCGGCAGGTCCACCACAAAATGGGGGATTGCCAGACCACTAACCTTTCCCCGCAACCCGGCAATCAACTCCATCCCACGCACCAGTGGGGTCCGGAAGTGGGCTGTTCCCTTCACCAGATCCATCTGATGCAGATAGTACGGCCGTACCCGCAGCCGCAACAGGCCGCTAAAGAGCTGCTCCAGCACCGCATGCTGATCGTTGATACCACGCAGCAGCACGGTCTGGTTGCCCAGCGGGATGCCGGCATCGGCCAACAGGCAGCACGCCTGCGCCGCCTCGCCGGTCAACTCGCGCGGATGGTTGAAATGGGTATTGAGATAGAGCGGATGATGTTCGGCCAGCATCCGGCACAGGGCCGGCGTTATCAGCCCTGGAGCGGTCACCGGCACACGGCTGCCAATCCGGATGATCTCCAGATGGGGAATGGTCCGCAACCTGCCAAGCAGACTATGCAGCTGATCGGCCGGCAACAGTAGCGGATCGCCGCCGGACAAGACAACATCCCGTATCTGCGGCGTAGCAGCCAGATACGCGATGGCGCGTTCCATATCAAGGCCCACAGCGCCACACCCCACCTGACGTTTGCGCATACAAAACCGGCAATAAACCGCGCAGCGGTTAGAGACCAGCAACACCGCCCGGTCGGGGTAGCGATGGATAAGACCGGGCACCGGGCTCAAACGCTCCTCATCCAACGGGTCAGGATGCTGCCCGTCATCCGCCAGCTCCAGCGGGTCGGGCACGCACTGACGCCAGATCGGGTCCCCCGGTTTCTGTATAAGCCCCGCATAATACCGGGTCAGACGGCAAGGGTAGCGGCCGGCGACCGGTTTAAATGGCGCAGGATCAAGCTTGAAACGGGCAAGCAGCTCATCGAGGGTAATGGATGGGATCATGGACATAAGCAGGTAATCATGGGGAAACGGCAGTAAAACGGCTAACGGGCAATTACCCGTACAAAACGGTAGAGGTAATCAACGCCGGACCAGACGGTAAGCGCCAAGGCGATCCAGAGAAAAAACATACCGACGTTGTGCATCGAAACCACCAGCAACGGATGGTCAATACCAAAGAACCAATGGTAGTCGTAATGCAGCAGCAGCCCGATGATGGCCACCAGCTGAAAGATCGTCTTGAATTTTCCCAGGTCAGATGCCTGGATCACAATCCCCTCACTGGATGCGATCCCGCGCAGGCCGGTAATGATGATCTCCCTGCCGAGGATCACCAACACCATCCAGGCCGGGACCCGGCCAAAGGGAAGGATCATGATCAGTGCCGCCATCACGATCAGCTTGTCGGCAATCGGGTCCAAAAACTTACCGAACACTGTCACGATCCCCATCCGGCGCGCCAGGTGTCCATCCAGCCAGTCCGTGGCCGAGGCCAGGGCAAAGACCCAGGCAGCCCAAAAGCAAGACTCGCGCGAAGGGGACAAAAGCAGTACCGCCATGAGCGGAATACAGGCGATCCGAAACAGGGTGATGATATTGGGCGGGTTGAGGATAGGATGATGCCGGGACACGTCAGTTGGGCCTCATATAGGACAGGACACGACTGACATAGGTTCGGGTCTCCTCATAGGGAGGCACCCCTCCATACTTGGCAACCTTGTTCAATCCGGCATTGTAGGCAGCCAACGCCAGCGTCACATCCCCCTTGAAGGTATCCAGCAGGAACCTGAGATAACGCACCCCACCATCCACGTTCTGCTGAGGGTTAAAACTGTCAGCCACCTTCAGATGCCTGGCGGTGCCTGGCATCAGCTGCATCAGGCCACTGGCGCCGGTCCGCGAAACAGCGTTGGGATTATACCCCGATTCTGCCTGGATAACGGCCTTGACGAGGTCAACATTGACACCGTATTTGGCCGCACTGGCCTGAATCAGGTGTTCATATTCCTGCGGGTTGCCTCTGGCCGCCCTGAAACGGGTACGCAACCGACGATCTTTGCGCAGATCCCTCAAAAACACCTTGAATTTCTTATCCGTGGGGGCATCGGTGAAATGCACCACGCCATCTTGGTCCTCATAGCGGTAGATGTCAGCCCAAACAGGGCCGCAAGCGATAACCACCAGCGATACCGCGACACCTGCCACCAGATGCCGCATGAATGACGGTTTGAGAAGGGAAACGAGACGCATGTCCCAAGTAAGCGATAAACACCGTTGTTTGTCAAGGTCAAACTGCCGATACCATTGAGATTGCCGCTGAGTCGATTGACTTTTCGCCCGTGATTGGCTAGTAAATAACCTTTAAATAGACAAGGAGTAGCCACGCTGTGACAGAATCCCGTGCAACCTACAAAGAGGCCGGCGTTGACATTGAGGCCGGCAACAGTTTTGTTCAGAAGATCAAGCCACTGGTCAAGGCAACCTTCCGTCCGGAGGTCATGACCGAAATCGGCGGGTTTGGCGGGCTGTTTTCCTTAAATGCCGCCAAGTACAAAAATCCTGTGCTGGTCTCCGGCACCGATGGCGTCGGTACCAAACTCAAACTGGCCTTTCTGGCCGACCGACACGACACGGTCGGTATCGACCTGGTGGCGATGTGCGTAAACGACATCATTGTCCAAGGGGCTGAACCGCTCTTTTTTCTGGACTATCTGGCCACCGGGCACCTTGACCCTGACAAGGCGGCCCAGATCGTAGCAGGTATTGCCGAGGGATGCAAACAGGCCGGCTGCGCCCTGATCGGCGGAGAGACCGCCGAAATGCCTGGTTTTTACAGCGATGGCGAGTACGATATGGCCGGCTTCACCGTCGGGGTGGTCGAAAAGGATCAGATGATCGACGGGTCGTCAATTACCGTTGGCAACAAACTGATCGGCATCGCATCCAGCGGACTGCACAGCAACGGTTATTCCCTGGCGCGCCGGATCATCTTCGACCGGATGGGGTTGGGCATCAACGACCAGCTCCCCGGCCTGAACGCCACCGTCGCCGAGACGTTACTAACCCCCACCCGTATCTATGTCCGCGCCGCCATGAACCTCTTGAAAGACTTTCGGATCAATGGCATCGCCCATATCACCGGCGGCGGCCTGATCGATAATGTTCCCCGCATCCTGCCCAAACTCTGCAAGGCATGCTTCAAACTTGAAAACTGGCAACGCCCCCCGGTCTTCTCCCTGCTCGAGGAGGCCGGCAAGGTCGATCAATTTGAGATGTACCGGACCTTCAACATGGGCATCGGCATGGTGCTGGCCGTGGCCGAGGCAGACGTGGAAGATATCCTGGCCCGCTTGCAGGGGCTGGGTGAGACTGCCTGGCTGATCGGAGAGGTGCTGGCACGCAGCGAGGAGCAGGAACAAGTGGAGTTACTCTGATGGCAGACAAGCCGATTTCCATCGGAGTCCTGGTTTCCGGCAACGGCTCAAACTTCCAGGCTATCGTCGACGCCCTGGAAGCGGGGCGGATCACCAACGGCCGGATCACCTGCCTGATCAGCAACAAGGCTGACGCGTTCGCCTTGGAACGGGCTCGCCGGCACAACATTCCGGCCATCGTGCTCGATCACAAAGGGTATCCCGATCGAACCGCCTATGACCACGCGCTGGTGGCGCTGCTCAAGGAACACGACGTGCAACTGGTGGTGCTGGCCGGCTTTATGCGGCTTCTGTCGCCGGTCATGGTCGAGGCCTTCCCGCACGCCATCATGAACATCCACCCGGCCCTGCTGCCGGCCTTCCCCGGCCTGGATGCCCAGCAGCAAGCCCTGGAATATGGCGTTCACTATACCGGCTGCACGGTGCACTTTGTGGATACCGGCACCGACACCGGCCCGATCATCCAGCAGGCGGTGGTGCCGATCCTGGCGGATGACACGGTTGAAACGCTTTCACAGCGTATTCACGGTGAGGAACACCGCATCTACCCCGAGGCGGTCCGGCTGTTTTGCGCAGGAAGGCTGTGCGTGGAAGGACGCCGCGTCCATATTTCGGCATAAGCTATAGATACTTCTTGACAGCACACAGGCCGCATGCTAAAAATTTCGCTTCGATTTGACCAATTACCAGCATGCTTTGCTGCAATCATTCGGAGGTAGCACGTGGCTCATCACAAGTCGGCAATCAAGCGGATCAAGCAGAACGAAAAACGTAACGCCCGCAACCGTCACCAGAAATCAACCCTCAAAACCTATATCAAGCGGGTGCGTGAGGCGGTCGAGAAAAAAGACAAGACCGCTGCCCAAGAGGCGCTCCAAGCCGCTATCCCCGTGATCGACAAGACCGCCACTAAAGGGGTGATCCATAAGGAGAACGCGGCCCGCAACGTCTCCCGTCTGACCAAACTGGTAAACACCTTGGGCTAACCACGAATCCTTTCTCTCAAGCTGCACTCAAAAGGCCTCTGCCAGTACACAGAGGCCTTTTGTTGTACATAACACAACCAAGACACCTTCTTAACGCACTATCCCGCTGCAGGCGTCATACACCAGTCCATGCAACACCGTGGCCGCCCCCCCCCCGGACTTGACCGACTGATCCGCGCGAAAAAATCGTTCAAACAATGCTTCCAGCTCACCGGTTGGATATTTTTTCGCTTGGACAATCTGCTCTCCCAGGAAAAACTGGTGAATCTTTAGCTGCTTGCCGATCTCAGCAGACGGCAGCTTCTGATCGAGCAGCTCGCGAATGAACCATATACGGCGGAAGTGGCTGGCCAAGGCCCCCAGAATCATCGGTGCTTCTTCGCCATTACTCAACATCGCCTGCAGGGTGGACAGGGCCTTTGGCAGATTTTTTTCCCCCATGAAGCGGGCCAGCTCAAAGGCGTTGAACTCCTTACTCTGGCTGACTATCGCACGCACATCATCAACCGTGATCGCAGCACGTTTTCCCACAAAGAGCGCTATCTTTTCCACCTGGGATGCCAGCGCCTGCAGGTTGCTCCCCACCAGAAAGGCCAGCAGTTCGGCACCGGCACTGTCCATCTTTTTGCCGTGAGCGGCCACCTCATGGCTTATGAACGCTCCCAGCTTGTTTTCGTACAGCTTCTTACACTCCAGACAACTAGGCTGTTTCTTCAACTCCGCAAAGAATTTGCGTCTAAAATCAGGCTTACCGGCCACAAAAATCAGACAGGTCTCCGGGCAGGGGTTCGCCAGATACGGCAAGAGTCCCTCCTGCGTACTCGTTGGCAGCCCCTCGGCACGTTTGACCAGCACCACACGGCGCTCGGCAAACATCGGCAAGGTCTGGGCCGTGTCAAGGATCTCGGTACCCTTGCAATCGCTGCCGTAATAGATAGAAAGATTGAAATCCTTCATGGAGGGTTCAACGACCCGCTCCACAATCCGACGGCTGGCCCGTTCGGACAGGAACGGCTCCTCACCGTACAAAAAATAAACCGGCGCAAACGCGCCGGTCGCCAGCTGTCTTTCAAGTTCCTGCTCGGTCATCAGTAATTCTGCTCCAGATTCCAGATCACCTGCTGCGCCAGCTTACGGGAGGCGGCAGCAAGGGCGGTATCCTCGTTTAGCCGCTGCAGCTCCATGGTTGCCGCGACCGGATAATCCTGCCAGGCTGTCACCGTTCCCTTCCAGAGCGGCTTGGCGTTGGCGGCATCACCCCTGTGCCGCACCGTTACCTCGGCAGAAATTGTCAAACGATACTCTTTGGCGGCATCCACACTCGTATAACTCACCGCCCCGGCACCGTAACCGGTCAGCGTCCCCTCCACCACCAACTCTCCCTCACCGGCATTGGCAGCCGGCAGTATCCCCCGCATGGCAGCAAACTGGTCAAACAGCGCCCGCTTAAGCGTGACCGAGGCGTTGGAATAGACGGTATTATTCTGAAAATAGGCCACCCATACCCTCTGGCCTGCCGTCAGACGGGTGCCGCTGTCGGCGGTGAATCGATACCCGCATCCAGCCGACAGGGCCATGACCGACAGGGCCGCCAAACCATATGCCAACCAGCTACCCCGCGACAATGTTCACCAACTTTCCAGGCACATAGATCACCTTGCGGATTTGCTTGCCGTCCGTAAAGACCTTGACCTTGTCATCGGCCAGAGCCTGCGTCTTAACCGCCTCTTCATCGGCGCCGATTGTCACCGAGAGCTTTGAGCGCAACTTGCCGTTGACCTGTATCACGATCAACAGCTCCTCGTCCGCGACGGCAGCCGCGTCATAGGCCGGCCACGGCGTATCGGCCAGGCAACCAGTATGCCCCAACCGCTGCCAGAGCTCCTCGGTAATGTGCGGCACAAAGGGGGCCAGCATCTGCAGCAACAGGTCCAACGCTTCCTTCATCACCGCACCGGCTTGGGGTAAAGTCAGCTTGGCCCCCTGCAGGACGTTCATCAGCTCCATTACCGCAGCGATGGCGGTATTGAAGCGGAAGCGTTCATCAAGGTCCTCCGTGACCTTTCGCAAGGTCTTGTGCACCGCCCGGCGCAGGGCGCGTTCTTCGTCGGTCAGGACAGCGACATCCAAGACCGCCGCCCCCTGTACCGCCGACAGAAACTCATGCACCAGCTTCCAGACTCGGTTTAGGAAACGATAACAGCCGTCAACCCCCTGCTCATTCCAGTCCAGGTCCTTTTCAGGTGGCGCTGCGAACAACGAGAACAGACGGGCAGTATCGGCACCATACTTCTTGATCAGGGCATCGGGGTCCACCACGTTACCCTTGGATTTGCTCATCTTGGCGCCATCCTTGATCACCATGCCCTGGGTGAGCAGATTGATGAACGGCTCATCAACCGAGATATACCCCAGGTCACGCAACACCTTGGTGAAAAAACGGGCATACAAAAGATGCAGCACGGCGTGCTCGATACCCCCGATATACTGGTCCACCGACATCCAGTAGTCGGTGCGGGCCTTGTCCACCATCCCTTCTTCAAAATCGGGGCAGCAGTAACGCAGGAAGTACCAGGAGGACTCCACAAAGGTGTCCATGGTATCGGTCTCACGACGGGCCGGCTTGCCACACTGGGGACACGGCACCTTACGGAAGGCATCCAGTTTGGCCAACGGGCTGCCGCCTTCACCGGTAAATACCACATCCTGCGGCAACACCACCGGCAGGTCCTTGTCCGGCACCGGCACGGCTCCACAGCATTCACAATAGATAATCGGAATCGGATTACCCCAGTATCTTTGCCGTGATACCCCCCAATCCCTCAGGCGAAAGTTTACTGTTTTCTTTCCTTTACCCTCCTGCTCCAGCCAGTCGGCGATCGCCTCCTTGGCGTTATCGCTCTTCTGCCCGTCAAAACGGCCCGAATTGACCATGGTACCTGCTTCGGTATAGGCGGCGGTCATGGTGGCCGGGTCAAGCGACGCCCCTTCCGGCTGGATCACCACCACCAGCGGCAGGTCGTACTTTTGGGCAAACTCAAAATCACGCTGATCGTGAGTCGGCACCGCCATTACAGCACCGGTGCCGTATTCCACCAGCACAAAATTAGCAAGAAAAATCGGCATCCTACGACCGGTTACAGGGTTTATGCAGTAGCTACCGGTAAAGACCCCTTCCTTTTCAAAATCCTCAGCAGTGCGCCTGATCCGGTCGGTTTTCTTGACCTTGTCGATAAAGGCCTCTACCTCGGCACGCCGGTCCGGTGCCGTCAACTGAAGCGCCAGCGGATGCTCGGGGGCAAGTGACATGAACGTAGCGCCGAACAGGGTATCCTGACGGGTGGTAAAGACCCTGATGGCATCGGTACGAGCATCCAGCGGAAAATCGATCTCGCAGCCGGTACTACGGCCGATCCAGTTGCGCTGCATCACCAGCACCCGCTCCGGCCAGCCGGGCATCTTGGCGGTATAGTCCAACAGTTCATCGGCATATGCGGTAATCCGGAAAAACCACTGTTCAAGTTCCTTCTGCTGCACCTCGCTGTCGCAGCGCCAGCAGGCGCCATCCTCCACCTGTTCGTTGGCCAGCACCGTCTCACAGGAGGGGCACCAGTTGACAAAGGACTGTTTCTTGTAGGCCAGCCCACGCTTGTACATCTCCAGAAACAGTTTCTGTTCCCAGCGGTAGTATGAGACATCACAGGTGGCAATCTCCCGGTCCCAGTCGTACGAAAGCCCCATCTGCTTCAACTGGCCCCGCATATAGGCGATATTTTCGTAGGTCCAGACCGCAGGATGGCTGTTGTTTTTGATGGCGGCATTCTCGGCCGGCATACCGAAGGCATCCCACCCCATCGGGTGCAGCACGTTGAAACCACGCATTCTTTTAAAGCGCCCCACCACGTCGCCGATCGAATAGTTGCGCACATGGCCCATATGAATCCGGCCAGAGGGATAGGGGAACATCTCCAACAGGTAATATTTCTGTCTGGACGTATCTTCAGTCACCGTGAAGGTCTTCCGGTCAGCCCAGTATTGTTGCCATTTTGCCTCTATCTCACCCGGGGTGTACTTCTCTTCAGCAGACATCGTTGCTCCTTTTGTCGAATAAATGCGTTTGTCTCTTACTGTTCAAAACCGCCATACTCCACAATCATCCGCGGAATATCGTCCAATGGGACGACACGATCGACGCAACCGGTAGCGACCGCCTCACGGGGCATGCCATACACGACGGAGCTCTCCTCCGATTCCGCCAGTACCTGGCCACCGCACTGTTTCACCAGCCGTATTCCCTGGCTGCCGTCGTTGCCCATGCCGGTCAGCACCACGGCAAGCATACGGCTGCCATACAAGGGGGCACAGGAGCTGAATAGGGCATCAGCCGATGGGTGATAGCGATAGACGGGATCGGGTGGCAAAACCCGCACCCGAGTGGCTGCGGTATCCTGTTCAAGCACCATCTGGCTGCCGCCTGGAGCCAGCAGCACCTGACCCGCCAGCACCTGATCGCCATCCTGAGCCTCCCGCACCTCAAAAAGCGAGGCACGGTTCAACCGATCGGCAAAGGCCTTGGTAAATCCTGAAGGCATATGTTGGGCCACCACGATTGCGAGGGGATAGATACGCTCAAAGGCGCTGAGAATCCCCTGCAAGGCGGGCGGACCACCGGTGGAGGCGGCGATGGCGACCAGCTCAAGGCCGACTTTCCGCCGTGCAGTACGGCCAATAGCACGCCGCGTCCCATGATGATCGCTCAACCGGTGATATTCCTTGATCTGGGCGGTAACCGCCTGACGAACCTTATACTGCAAATCTTCCGTGATGGACAGCAGATCGATACTGGCATCGCTGGTCGGCTTGGCAACGAAATCCACCGCCCCCAGCTCCAACGCCCGGAACACCTTCTCGGCGTCGGAACGGGCACTCACCACGATGACCGGCAGGTTGAAACGACCTGCCAGAATCCTCAGCAGGGTAAAACCGTCCATACGGGGCATTTCCAAGTCCAAGGTAACCAGGTCGGGTTTCAGGCTGATTACCTGTCGGATCCCCTCTTCACCATCAACGGCGTATCCCACGACGTCGATTCCCGGCACCCCTTCAAGCATCCTGGTAATGCTGCGGCGACTATAGGCCGAGTCATCCACCACCAACACCCGCACCGCCTTCTTCATGGCTGGCCTCCGGCTCCGGGTGTAAGCGGTTTCTGGTAGACCATGTCATTTTTAAAATGCCGCAGGGTAAAGAGGGTGGTGATATTCATAAGCGATTCCGAGTGTCCCAAAAGCAGAAAACCATCCCCCTGCAACGCGCCGTAGAACGACTCGACCACCTGTTTTTTGGCGGTCAGGTCAAAATAGATGATCACATTGCGGCAAAAAATCAGGTCAAACGTACCCAGCATCGCCAGCCGGGTACGATCCAGCAGATTCAGATGGCTAATCGCCACCAGCTGACGCACCTTATCTACGATCCTGAATCCGCCGTCTGTGGGTTCGAAATATTTGAGCAGATAGTATTCATCCGTCACCCTGAAGGCAGAACGGCCATAGACCCCCCGCCGCGCCTGCTGCAACACCCGCTGGCTGATATCGGTGCCGATGATCTCCAACTGCCAGCCTTGAAGACAGGGCTGTTCCAGCAATAACATGGCGATGCTATACGGCTCTTCGCCGGAGGAACAACCGGCACTCCATATCCTCAGTCGACGTGGCAGACCGTTCGCCTGTTTATATCTGCAGAGCTCTGGCAGGATCTCATCGGAAAACGCCGTCAGCTGATACGCTTCGCGGAAGAAATAGGTCTCGTTGGTGGTAAGGAGATCCATGATCTCCTCCAACTCCTGTTCCCGCTTACGGTTAAACTTTAGAAACTGATAGTATTCACGGTATGACTTCAGCTGATGCGCCGACAAACGACTGGTAAGACGTTTTTCCAGGAGATACTTGGCATCATCATCGAAATAGAGCCCACTGTGCCCATGCACCAGATCGCGAAGCAGCCGGAACTCCTCATCAGGCATCGGTATGCACTGGCCGGCTTCAAACATGGTTATTGAGTATCCAACAACTGCTGAATAGCCTGCCTGACCAGATCATGTTCCTCGTGATCCAGGGTCATCCGCAGTAACACGTCCCGCTCGGTCCGCGGCAGAGCGGCACAGGCCCGTACGGCCGACATACGCACATCCCAGTCCTGATGACTGAGGAGGTGACTCATCCAGGGGGCCAACAGGCCTGGAACATGCCGTGCCAAGATGGTAATACCACTTTTCAGCACTTCACCATCACGAAGGCCTAGCCCCTGCGAGATTACGTCAAACCCTGCAGGGGCAGCAATCCGATCGAACGCCTCCAGGCAGGCCAGCTGGGCGATCTCATCTCCCCGCTGCCACAACTCCAGCGTATCAGGGAACGCCGCCGCGCCAACGAGCCTTACCAGACTGCGCAGGGCTGCGGCCTGCACCCAGGATGAGGGATCGCGCAACGCCAGACGCAACGACGTCGCTCCACTCTCCGGGGTACTGCAGCCTCCAAGCGACTCAGCAGCGGCAATCCGCACGCCTTCCGATTCATCAACCAGCGCCATCACCAGGCTGGAGCAGAAGTGCTTCAGACATAACCTGCCGATGGCGCGCACGCCAGCCTCACGCACCTCAGCGTCCTCATCTTTTACCAGCCGCGCCAGCTGTTCACAGTCGTTGCTGGCAGCACAGAGCATTGTCGCAGCCTGACGCTGTTCCGGCTGTTCGGAAGCGACCATCTGGGCCGTAATCTCACGGATGAGCTCACTGTTTGAACCACTGTGGGCCCGCAACGTCTGCAAGGCAGCCTCACGTACGCTCGCATCGCCGTCATCGAGCAGCGTCGTCATGGCGGATACGAGCTCTGCACTGGACACCCTCTGGATCGCCAGCGCTGCGGCACAGCGCACGGAGGCCGCATCATCAGAAAGGGCGCGCTTGATGGTCTCTTCAACCGGTGTGTCCAGCTGTCCAAGCCTTCCCAACAGGGTACATATGGCGACCCGTTCAGCCTCTTCAGCCGAGAGAAAACGGGCGACGGCCGGGGCTACCGCGGCGACCCCAAGATTTTCCAACGCCGCTGCAGCCTGGTGTACCAGGCGTTCATCGGACATGGCATGCAACAGGGCCGGTACGCCGCGGGGGTCGCCCAACCAATCCAGCAGGGACACCACCGCCTCAGCCAGCTCGGGATCACCACTCCCATACGCATTCAGGAGTATCTCTACCAACCGGTCATCTGACAGACTGCGCAGGTGATCAAGAAACGACTGCCGGAACAATGGCTCGAGATTCCGCAATACGGCGGCCAACGACCGGATGGCGACCATGCGGACACTGGGCGATGCCGTCAATACGCCATCCAGCAGGATATCCGCCGCGGTGATATCGCCACCAATCCTGCCCAGACAGTCATACACCGCAAGCCGTAACATCTCCTGCGAAGCCAGCTCGGCCACCACCGGCGGCAGCGGACCAGGGACGCCCACCCTCCCCAGCGCCACCAAGACGTTGAACCTGAAAAAATCGTGGTGATTTTTCTCAAGGGCCTGCAGCAGTGCCGGCACAACAGAGGAAACACCACTGGCCCCCAGCGCCTCGGCTGCGGCTGACGCCACATTGACGTCACGATCATCAAGAGCGGCGATCAACGCCGGTACCGCCGCCTGATCCCCGATGGCGCTGAGGGTATCAACCACCAGTTTACGCAGGTCATGGTCCGGGTCGTCAAGATGGGCCACCAGGATCGGCAGTGCCGTTTTCCCCAGGCGGACCAGCAGCTCAGAGGTGGCGTTGCGCAGGCCGGCATTTTCCTCATCACGCAGAAGCCCTATCAACGACGCAATATCCTCATCCCCCGGGCGGGCTGCGACCACTACGTCAACGGCCTCTTTCCGAACCCGCCAACTGTCATCCCCCAGGGCCGCCCAAAGCAGTGTGCGGCAACGGTCCAAAGGTTGCCCCAGCTGGGCATGTACGGCCCGACGCCGGACCTCATCATCTTCGACATCAAGGGCTGTCGGCTGTTCAGACATCATCGCCATGCGGCACTGCTCCCGAAAAGCTCCCCAACTCCAGTCGTTCCACCGGCGTAAAGAGCGCATCAATATCAAGAATAAGATACATAACCGACTGGCAGAGACAGACCCCAAGCAGATAGTCGGCACCGATCACATCCGCAAGGGTCGGTGGCGGCACAATGGCCTGCACCGGCACCGTGACTACCTCTTCCACGTCATCCACCGCCAGAGCCACCGGTCGGCCGGCAACCGAAACGATCATCAGCTTGCCGGCACCGCCGAAACGCGGCTCCATCTCGAAGCGCGAACGCAGATTCACCACCGGGATCACCGTCCCGCGCAGATTGATCAACCCCTCCAGCATCCGCGAGGCCCGAGGCATGGCACACAACACCTGCGGCAGCAGAATCTCCTTGATCCGCATGATGTCAACGGCAAAACGGTTTTCCCCAAGACGGAAGCTGGCCAGCTGCAATTCCTGCACAGATCCCTCCCCCACCCTACGCCTCGCCAGGCCGCCCAAAGTCAGCCACGTTCTGGACATCCAGCAGGATCACCATCCGGTTGTCACTGCGACCGATGCCGGCCACAAACTCGCGATCGACCCCCTCAAGCACCGCAGGGGCCGTCTCGCGGCGTTGATCCTCAATCCGCAGCACCCCGGTCACCAGATCAACCCGAAGACCGCTCAAGGTGTCACCGCACCGCACAATAATCACGCGCTCCTGACCATTTGAACGGCGAGACGTAAGGCCGAGCCTTTTGCGGAGATCAATCACCGGTACGATCACCCCCCGCAACGAGATGATGCCATCCACAAAATGTGGCGCACGGGGAACCTCGGTCAATTCACGGGGTTTGATAAGCTCCTTGATCTCCATAATGTTGACGCCGTACTCCTCGCTTCCCACCTGAAAACAGAGGAACTCCTGGTACTGGCCGGCATCGGTCTCCGATTGCGGCGCATCAGGCTGCTGCTGCGCAGTTTGCTGATCGGTCTGGCGCCCGGCCATGATCACTGCCAGCGGGTCGAAAGGAGGCTGGGTATGCCGTGTCAGACATGCTGACACGACACCCGCTGCCTCGTCGGCACCGGCTTCGTCAGGAGTGTCCACCGGTACGGCAACCGCACCGAAAGAGGGCGCAAGCTCAGCCGTGGATGCCAGACCGTTGCCGGGCTGCTCAACCGCGTCAGGCGTCTTCGACTCCTCCTGTTTTGCCTTGTTACGTATCTTTGCCAGTTCCATAGGTGGTTACCCGGTCAGAGGATCACTTCGTCCCTTACTTCGTTCACTATAACCGCATCTATCATGGCGGCGTCGGCCCCATAGGCGACCAATAAGGCGTTGGTGGCAATAGCGTTGATCCGGCGGGGTACCCCGCCAGACAACTCATGGATGGCCTGCACCGCATCAGGGGTAAACAGGCCGGGGCAGCCACCCGCCGCCGTTATTCTGAAATCAAGGTACTCCATCGTCTCTTCCAGCGAGAGCGGCTGCAGGTGGTATTGCAGGGCAATCCGCTGCCTGAGCGGTTCCAGTGGCTGATAGCGCAACACATTACGCAACTCCGGCTGTCCCATGATCAGTACTGACAACAGGTTCCGGTTATCCAGCTGGTAATTGGTCAGCAGCCTGATCTCATCAAACACCGCAAGATCATTGATGGTCTGCGCCTCGTCAATTACCAACACCGGACAAATGCCCGCTCGGTACAGGTCATAGAGGACGCCGGTCACCTGATGCAGCAGGTCGTCCTTGGAACGGGCCGGCTGCGCTATCTCAAGGCCATGGGCAACGGTCCGCAAAAACTCCAGCGCCCCCAGGCGCGGATTGAACAGCAGAACAAAACGACGATCGGTACCGCAACGATCCATCAGTGCCCGAGAGAGCGTCGTCTTGCCGCAGCCGACATCGCCGGTCAGAAGCGCGATCTCCCGCTCTTCGACCGCATATTCAAGGCGGGCCAGCGCCTCTTCGTGCCCGCGGGACATGAACAGAAAACGGGGGTCAGGGGTCTTGCCAAACGGCTTTTCCCGCAGGCCGAAATAGGTCTTGTACACGCCCTAGCCCCCTGTGCGCGTCATCTCGGCAATAATGCCGCCCGCATCCAGCACCAGGATGGTGCGCTGATCACCCAGGTCGGCAGCGCCGGAAATCCCCCTGATTGCCCTGAACACGTCGCCGAGCGGTTTGATAACGATATCCTGTTGCCCCAACAGGTCGTCAACCACCAGCCCCAACCGTTTTTCAGCCGCACCTATCACCACGACATACTGCTCGATGGGGGTGTCAACCCGTTCAACAGTCAGAAAACGATCAAGCCGCAAGAGCGGCAAGGTGACATCGCGGAGGGTGATGACCTCTTTATTTTCAACAGTACGGATATCGGCCGGCGACAGCAGCAGCGACTCCACCACCGACGTGATCGGCAGGGCGTAGCAACGACCGGCACAGGACACGATCAGCGCCTTGATGATCGCCAAGGTGATCGGTAGGATGATTGTAAAACGCGACCCCTTCCCCGGCCAGGTCTCGATGTCCACCATGCCGGATACCGCGGCGATATTGTTACGTACCACATCCATCCCCACGCCACGGCCGGAGACATCGGTGATCTGATCGGCGGTGGAAAAGCCGGGCATAAAAATCAACTCCAGCGCCTCGCGGTCGGTCAGCGCGGCCGGATCGAGCAAAAGGCCTTTGGCAAGGGCCTTCTGCCTGACCTTTGCCACATCTATGCCGCCGCCGTCATCCTCCACCTCAATCACGACGTGGTTGCCCTTTTGGTAGGACGAAAGGCGTACCGTCCCGCGCTCATCCTTGCCCAGGGCCTGGCGGCGTTCCGGTGGTTCGATGCCGTGATCGATGGCGTTGCGGATGATGTGCATGAGTGGATCGGCGATATCCTCCACAATCAGCTTGTCCAGCTCAGTCTCGGCACCGAACAGTTTCAGGTCGACCTTTTTGCCCTGTTCGCGGGTAATGTTGCGGACAATGCGGGACATCTTCTCATACAGCTGCCCCACCGGAATCATGCGGATATCCATCACCCCGCTCTGAAGATCCCCCAGACGCCGCTCCAGTCCCTTGGCCGCCTTGCTCAAATCCACCGCCATGCGGGAAAAGCCCTCCGCCCGCATCCGATCTGCAATGGCAGAGATGGACGATTGCGCCAGCACCAGCTCGCCGACGATATTCATCAACAGGTCCAATTTGCCGATATCAACCCGCACGGTACGACTCAGACTCTTGGCCGATGCCTTTTCTTCGGCTGCCGCAGCGGAGGGCGGTGACACCGGCGGTAACGCCTTGTCTGCCGGCAATGGCTCGGCATCCGCAACGGTGGGGGGAAAAACGCCGGCAGGAGCTGTAGTTACCTGCTGTTCCTCAACCGGTACGGCCGCCGCCATCGATGCCATTATTGCCGGCTGGGGGGGGAAGCCGGCAACCGAGACGACCCGCCCTTTAAGCAATGTGGCGAGCTCCTGCTCGGAGCGTTGTGACCCCAACAGCAGCTCAAAATCGATATTGGTCTGGCTGTTCTCACCGATGCTGGGCAGGGTGCTGATCAGCTCACCATGCGCCTTCAAAAGGTCGGTCAGATTGCCCAGTTCCTGATCAAAAGTGGAGAGGTCGAAGGTGGTGTGGATGACGAACAGCTGCCGTCCCTGCCGCAGATTTTCCTGCAGCCGGTGTTCTTCGTACTCGGTCAAGGCCCCCAGTATGGCCGCAGGCAGCCCCAACCGGTCAAGTGACCCGGGACTCACGGAATCGGAGGGGGACAGGCAGGCGGTAATGGCCGCCGCATGGGCGGCAATCTCGTCTTGGTGCTGTTCCAAGGTGCCATCGGCGGTTGCCCGCAGCAGAACCACCAGCAACTTGGACGAACGGAACAGCAGGTCTATCACCGGTTGGGCCAGGCTGACCTTCCCCATCCGCAACCAGTCCAACAGATTTTCGGTATTATGGGCAACCTCGGCAACGGCAGTGAAACCGAACATGCCGGCCACCCCTTTTAGGGAGTGGGCGCCCCTGAATATGGCGTTCAACAGGTCAGGGTCCCAGCTTCCGCCTTCCGCCATATCAGCCAGATCGGTCAGCTGAGAACCTACTCCCTCAAGGATCTCCTCGGCCTCGGCCAAAAAATCGCGTAGTGCAGCATCAGAGGTAGGTGGCTGGGCAGCGCTCATAGCAACCTTTGGATAAGCTCCAGCAGCTTCGAAGGGATAAATGGCTTCACCAGATACTCGTTGGCCCCCAGCGACAGGCCCCGATCGATATCTTTGCGACTGCCCTCGGTGGAGATGATGATCACCGGAAGTTTCTGATATAATGGGTTATTACGGACAAAACTCAACAGCTCCAGCCCGTTTATGTCCGGCATGTTGATATCAGTCAGGATCAGGTCAATAGCCTCGCGGGGCAGGATGCGCAACGCCTCAAAACCGTTGGCGGCCTGCACGATCCTGACCGGTTGCAGCGTTTCGATGGTGGCCACCATCAGCGAACGCATGGCAGCCGAATCATCAACGATAAGAATGGTGAAGGGCTTCACACAAACAACCTTTCCGTCGCAGCCACCTACGCCCCCTGACCTGCCTGCAGCTCCGCACGTAGCCGGGAGATAAATGCCGTGAACTCTTCGCTGTCAATATTACCCCGCCGCGGCTTCTGCAGGCAGTTGCAGCCAAGCCCGGCAGCCTCCTGCTCCGCCTCGTCATGGCGGAAGTCCGTCATCAAAATGACAGTCAACTGGTGAAAATTCTGCCGCAACAGCTTCAAAAGCTCAAGCCCACCCAGCACCCCCGTGCCGTCCATGCGCGGCATGATCAGATCAATCAACACCAACGGCCGACGACCGTCGCGATGGAGTGCGTCAATGGCCACCAAGGCCTCTTCGCTGCGCACCAACGGGACGATCTCCCATTGATCACTCTGCAACTGCTCGGCTATGGCCTGAACCGTGGCACCATCATCATCAACCACAACCAGTGCATGACGCGCCGGGGGAGCAACCGCCGGAACAGCAGGCTCGGCCGGCCGGGGAGGCACCTCGACGGTTTCCTTGCCGAGTTGCTGCTGCAAACGGGCCCCCTCGGCCGACAACAGCTCGGCCGTCCCCCCCTGCTCCAGCATCAGCTGAACCGGATCAAGATAAGCGGCATCAACGGTCTCGACATGTTCGCAGGTGGCAAAGTCGTAGCTGCCTTCATGCCAGGCAAACAGGGTCATGACCACGTTGGCCATCTGCTCCCGCACGATCTGCTCAATCACCTGCAGATCAACCTGGTAGCGGCTATGGATAATAGTGCCGATTCTCTCCTTGAACCCCTCGTGCTGCTGTATCGCCAGGGCATCGCGAACGGTGGTGGCGTCGATGACCCCTTTCTGGATCATCAATTCTCCCAGACGCTGCTGAAAACCGGTGGAGGTAGCCCGCACCACCAGTCCGTCACGTACCTCCAGCACCGCTTCGCGCCCCTGGCTTTTAAGGGTAAGGATGCCGGTACCGCGACTCAAGGCGATGATCTGCAGAATGTCGTCGAGCCCAAGCTCTTCCAGTTTTCCACACAGGGCATTGCCCATGACGCTCGCGTTCTCCTGTCGCAATTTCTACAACAAAAACGAGGTGAAATAATAAACCATGAAGCATCTGCAAGTAAAGCGCTATCGCTCCTTGCGAACGGTCCGTTCACGACCGCGAAAGAGCAGCTTGAACGGCGTTCCCTGAAAACCGAAGGCCTCGCGAAAACGATTGCCCAGATACCGCTCATACGGGGTGTCGATCCCTTCCGGCTGGTTGGTAAAGATGGCAAAGGTGGGCGGCTTGACCCCCACTTGGGTGGCAAAGTAGAATTTCACCCTTCTGCCTTGATGTAACGGGGCATGATGGGCTTCTACCGCTTCCTTGAAGCAACGGTTGAGTTCAGAGGTGGTAACCCGTCGTGAATACTCCCCGGCAACCAGCGCAACCTCTTCCATCACTTTGTGAATCCGCTGCCCACTCTTGGCGGAAACAAACACGATCGGCGCAAATGAGAGGAACTTGAACTCATACCTGACCCGCTCCACAAAC